>NZ_UETR01000004.1:0-398346 GCF_900491745.1 Candidatus Amarolinea aalborgensis
GTGGACAGCCCGACCTGGCTCTGCGCCTGTTGGCTGAAGCCCTGGCCCAGGGTTACTGGAGCGATCCGGACCAGATGGTGGAGGATGAGGATCTGCTCACGCTGCGGGGTGACGCCGAGTTCCAGCGCCTCCTCGACATCTGTCGCGGCCAGCAGGCGGCCGCCCAGCGCGCAGCGCGGCCCGAACTACACCTGCTGTGGCCCACCGCCACAACGCCTGCACCCCTGCTGGTGGCCCTACATGGTAACCAGCACAACGCGGCCGACACGGCCCCCGCCTGGGAATCGCTGACCGCGGCGGGCTGGTGCGTCGCGTTGCCGCAATCATCGCAGATGGCGAGTCCCAATGCCTTTGTGTGGAACGACATCGCCATTGCGACGGCCGAGATGCGGGCCCATGCCGGGAATCTGCGTCAGGATCCCCGCATTGATTTCAACCACTGTGTCGTGGCCGGCTTTTCGATGGGCGCCCGGCAGGCGTTGTGGTCGGTGCTGGAAGGGATTTTTCCCGCGCACGGACTGATCATGCTCGGCCCCTGGTTGCCCGAATTATCGGCCTGGGCGCCGCGGTTGCCGCGCCTGGCGGAGACCGGCACGCGCACCTATGTCATCATCGGCGATGCCGATCACGCGTGTCTGCCGCACGCCGAAGCGCTGGTCGCCGCGCTGCGTGAGTACCGCCTCCCCTGTGAATTGGAGCTGCACCCTGGCCTGCGGCACCGCTACCCACCTGATTTTGCGACCAGCCTGCGTCGCGCCTTGGCCTATTTTGGGGGCGTATCATGACCGAAGATATCATCGCGACGCCGGCAGTCGGCGACGTGCACCGCCACGCCTATATGCCGTCGCAGTTCATCGAACCCAGGCATGTGGATGTTTGGGTTCCTCCTGGATTTGGGACTGAGGCCGCAACCCGCCATCCTGTGATTTACATGCAGGACGGCCAGAACCTCTTCGACCCGGCGTTAGCCAACACCGGTGTGGACTGGGGAGTGGCCGAGGCGATCACGCGCTTGCACACGGAACAGCAGCTCCCCGCGCCCATCGTGGTTGGCGTTTGGTGTACGCCTGAGCGCCGGCGTGAGTACATGCCGCAGAAGCCGTTGGAGATGCCCACAGCGCGCGCGCTGAGTGTACGCTTCGCCCGCGAATACGAAGGCCCGCCCAGCTCGGACGCGTATCTGCGGTTTTTGGTTGAGGAGCTCAAGCCCTTCATAGATGCCAGCTATCCAACCCTGCCCGACCAGCCGTCCACCTTCATCATGGGATCGAGCATGGGCGGTCTGCTCTCCCTCTATGCCCTGATTGAGTATCCGCATACCTTTGGCGGCGCGGGCTGCCTGTCCACGCACTGGCCGATCGGCGGCAGCATCCTGGTGGATGCCCTCGGCGCCGCGCTGCCGCCGCCAGCGACGCACAAACTCTACTTTGATTTTGGCACCGCCACGCTGGACGCCGACTATGAGCCGTACCAACGCCGCATGGACTCATGGATGGCCGCGGCCGGGTACACCCTGGGGCAGAACTGGCTAACCGAGAAGTTCGCCGGCGCCGAGCATAATGAAAGCGCCTGGCGCGCCCGCGTCCATATTCCCCTGCAGTTCCTCCTGGGCTAACTTGAAAATAGGCCGCGGATGAACACGGATCGCCACGGATTGCCTGTTTTCATCCACGGTTGTGCGCCCCGCGCATGGATAACTAACCTGAAAATAGGCCGCGGATGAACACGGATCGCCGCGGATTGTCTGTTTTCATTCCTGGTTGTGCGCCCCGCGCACGGGCAACCAGAACGGCCGCGGTCAGAGACCACGGTCTCCAATCTCTGGTCTCCAATCTCTGGTCTCCAATCTCCGTCCTATTCGTAGCGGAAACGTCGCACGCCGATGAGAAAGAAGACGGCGGCAAAGCCCAGCAGTACAGCTATTTCAGGCCAAATGCCCGTCAGGCCCTCCCCGCGCATCACCAAATCGGTCATGCCGCGCATGGCCCAGGTGGTCGGCAGGATGTGAACGATGGTGCGCACGGTCGGTGGGAAGACTTCCAGCGGCCACATGCAGCCGCCTAGCATACCCATCGTCATGCCCAGCATGATGCTCAGGCCGTTGGCCTGGCTCGGCGTCTTGACAAACGCACCCAGCATCGTGCCGAAGGCGACGGATGCCAGACCAAACGTGATCAGGAGCAGCAGCAGCGCCAATGGCGATTGGCCCCAGTTGACCTTGAGCACGAAGAAGCCAAAGCCGGCCAGGAGCAGCATCTGCACCAGGCCAAGGCTGAGCTGTCCGCCAATCGTGCCTAGCAGATACACGCCGCGCGTCACCGGCATGGTGAACAAGCGGCGCAACGTACCGGTGGACCGTTCGATCGCAAACAACTCCGACGCGCCCAGCAGTGGAATGAAGACCCAGACGATCAGTTGGCCGGCCGACGCGTGCGCCGTGCCGTCGAAGGGTCGGGTGCTGGCCGCGGCCGCCGGACGGATGATCTCCACCCGCGAGGGCGCGGCGTCCAACGCCTGCCGTGCGGCCGCCAGGCTCGATTCAAAATAGGCGCGACGGGCGGCGTCGTTGGCAAATGGGCGCACGCGCGCAGCCTCTTCCACGCTCAGGGTGGCCGCGGTCAACGCCTGGCTGACGCGTTCAGTCGCGGCGCGAATCCCCTGCTCGGCCGCCAGGTAATTGGTATTGGTGCGATCACTGCGCACCTCCACGGTGAGCGGCTGGCCGGCTTGCAGCGCAGCCTCGAAGCCGGCCGGCATGACCAGCAGGGTGACGGCCTCGCGCTGCAAGAAACGCGCTTCGGCGTCGGCGCGCGTGGTCTCCAGCGGCCGCACGGCTGTGGACTGCGTCAACCGCGCCAGCAGCTCGCCGGCCAGCGCGCTGTGATCTTCGTTGACCACCAACACCGGAATGCGATTGTCGCCGCCCTGCGTGCTGCTGAAGCCGGCCACGATGTACGTAAACAGGATCGGCAGCGCCAGGAAAAAGATCAGCTCGATCGGACTGGCAAAGCGCAGGAGAATATCCTTGCGCATGATCGCGAGAATTTTGTGCATGGTTATCTCCTGGTCTAGCGACTGAGCAGGCCTTTGCGCCGAAAGATCAGGATGGCGATGACCAGGAGCGTCACGGCCATCACCAACAGCGCGGCAATCATCGGCAGAAGATCAGACAAGGTTCCACCCTGCGCCAGCCGCGTGAAGCCGTCCTGCGCCCAACGATTTGGCGTCAGGCGGGCCAGCAGCGCCAGCGGGCCTTGCGGCGCGGCGCCGCCAAAGAAGCTGCCGCCGAGCAGGCCGAAGAGCAGAGCCAGGGCCATGCCCAGGCCAGAAACCTGACCGGGTTGGCGGGCCACGGCTGCCAACAGCATGCCCCAGCCGGTGGCTGCGGTCACCGCGGCGATGATCAACGGCGCCAGGGCCAGCGGATCACCCCAGCGCAGGCCAAAGAGCAGCGTACTGCTGCCGATCAAGATCGTCATCTGCGCGAGACCGATCAAGAAGGCGCCGAGCATTTTGCCTGCAAGCGCCTGGCCGGCGCCAGTCGGGCTGGTCAAGAGTCGGGCCAACGTGCCCTCGCGCTGTTCGGCCAGCAGGCTGCGGCCGCCCAGGCTGACGGTGTACATCAAGAAGAGTAGAGCCATGCCGGGCGCTAACACGGCCAGCGGGTCGAACTCCTGCGGCTGCGGCGCTGAGCGGTCCTGGCTGGCCGCCAGCGCGATGCGTGGGGCGCTGTCGCCCTGCGCCAGCAGGCGCGCGCCCATCGCCTGCGCCGCCGCACCGATGTCGGCCGGCTGCACGAGGCCGTGGGCGAGCAGTTCATTGATGGCCACCAGGCTGCTGACGCGCCCGGTTTCCACCCGGCTGATGAAGGCATCTACCACCGACTGGATGATCCCGCCGCTCAAGGGCCGCGCCGGGCTGAGAATCACCTGAATGGGCACGACCGTGCTGGCGGCGGCGGCCGCGGCCGTGCGCGGGATGATGCTGTCGCTGAAGCCGGCCGGGATGATGACAGCTCCGGCTACCTCATTGGCGGCGACCTGCGCACGCGCCGCCTCCGGGTCGCCGCCGGTGGTTGGCGCCAGCAGCCCGCTCAGCTCTGGCGAGGCGAAGACATTCACCAGCGCCCGGCCCAATGCGCCGTCGTCCTGGTTGATGAGGATTAGCGGCACGTCCTGGATGCCGGTGGTGTCGCCGCCGGAAAAACGGCCGGTGACCAGCCCCATGCCCAGGGTCAGGGCAAAGGGCGCGGCGAGCATCAGGATGAGCGCCGCGCGGTCACGAAAGATGACGGTCAGGTCTTTCCAGCCGATGAAGAGAATTTTGCGCATGAGATGCCTCCGCTCAGTCGCGCAGCGCGCGACCGGTCAGGTGCAGGAAGACGGCTTCCAGGTTTGGCTCTTGCATGTCCACCGAACGAATCTTGACCTGCAGTTGATCGGCTTTGACGATCACCGGCGATATGGCGGTTTCCGCTTCGGGGACCAGCAAGATTAGCTCGCGGTCACGGGTTGAAACCTGCAAAACGTCGGGCAGGGTGCGCAGCGCCGCGGCCAGGGTTTCGACATCGGCGCCTTCAGCCAGGTGCAGGCGGAGTGTGTCCTGCTGGCCGATCATCTTGGTCAATTCGGCCTGAGCCCCCAGTGCGATCAACTGGCCGTGGTCAATGATGCCAACCCGGTGGGACAGCTCCTCCGCCTCTTCCATGTAGTGCGTGGTGTATAGGATGGTCATGCCCTGGCGGTTCAGCTCTTTGATGGAGTCGAGGATGTTTCGTCGGCTCTGTGGGTCAATGCCCACGGTTGGCTCGTCCATGAAAAGGATGCGCGGTTCGTGCAAGAGACCGACGCCGATGTTGACCCGGCGTTTCATGCCGCCAGAATAGGTCTTGACGCGTTGGTTGGACTTCTCGCGCATGCCGATCTGCGCCAGCACCTCGTCCACGCGGCGCTTTAGCGCGGCGCCGGACATGCCCGCCATGCGGCCCCAGAACATCAGATTCTCGCGCGCACTCAGGTCTTCATACAGGGCAATCTCCTGCGGCACAACCCCAATCACGCGCTTGACCTCCATCGGCTGCCGGCGGATGGAATGACCGGCAACGGACGCATCGCCTGCGGATGGTTCCAGCAGGCAGGAGAGCATCGAAATCGTGGTGGTTTTGCCCGCGCCGTTGGGGCCAAGCAGGCTGAACACTTCGCCTTCCTCGATAGCAAAGGAAACGTCCTTGACGGCCTGATTGTCGCCGTAGTTCTTCTGGAGATGAGTGACTTCGACGATCGTTGACATAGGAAATCCTTTCCAAGCGCAGAGTGCAAAGCGCAGAGTACAAAGTGCAAAGCTTGCTGTGATTGAGGAGATTACAGGATGAGGCGGGGTGGCAACGATGCGCCGAAGGTCATGCGCCGGCAGAAAGTCGTGGCAAATCTCCGGTCTCTGGTCTCAGGCCTCCGGTCTCCAACCTCCTCGTGTAATGCCCCGTGCGGCGGCGTTCAGCGCACGCAGAAGCGGCCGCGGCCGGGCTGCCCAATGAACTGACCCTGGTCAACGATCACATCCCCGCGGCTGATGGTGGCGACCGGATAACCGCTGACCTGGATGCCTTCATATTGGCTGTACGGAATGGCGGAGTGGAGCGCGGCCTGGCTGAGCGTGACCTGGCGCGTAGGGTCGAAGAGGACGATGTCGGCATCCGCGCCGGGAAGCAGCTCGCCTTTGCCCCGCAGCCCGAAGAGGCGTGCGGGTGCGGTGCAGCACAGCTCGACCCAGCGCGTGCGGCTGATCTGCCCGCGGCGTACGCCGAAGGTGTGCATGAGCGCCAGGCGGGTCTCGATGCCGGAGATGCCGCCGGCCGTGCGCGTGAAATTAGCCGCGCCGGCCTGCTTCTGCTCATCAGGGTGCGGGCAGTGGTCGGTAGAGATGACGTCGAGGCCGCGACCGGCGACGGCCCGCCAGAGCGCCTCTTGTTCCACCTGGCCGCGGATGGGCGGCTGACACAGGAAGCGCAGCGCTTCGGGCAGAGGGCGCAAATACGCGGCGTCGTCCAGAACCAGGTAGTGTGGGCAGGTCTCACCGAAAGCGATTTGCCCGCGCGCCCGCGCCATGCCCAGGGCATGAACCGCTTCCGCGCATGAGATGTGGAAGATGAGCACGCGCGCGCCAGTCAGCCGCGCCAGAGCCAGCACGCGGTGCACCGCTTCGCCTTCGGTAATGGCCGGCCGGCTGGCGGGATGCCAGCGCGGTTCCACCTGACCTGCGGCCACGAAGCGCCGCGTCAACGTCTGAATGACCGGCCAGTTCTCAGCGTGCACGACGGCCAGTCCATCCACGGCGGCCACGGCTTCCAGCGCCTGCAGCAGGGCGTCGTCGGGCAGGTAATAGCCGGGATAAGCGGTGTAGAGCTTGAAGGAGTAGCAGCCGGCCTCGCGTGCTAGTGGCACTTCCTCGCGCCAGGCCGGGCGCGCAGCAATCATGGGGCCGGTCAAGGTCATGTGCAGGCCGTAGTCAATCACCACGCGGCCCTCGGCCTCACCGCGGCGTTCGGCCAATGCGGCCAACAGCGGCTGGTCTGGCCGGGGATCCACGAAGTCTACGATGCTGGTCACGCCGCCGTACGCGGCGGCCAGCGTGCCCTGGTAAAAATCATCGGCCGTGCGGCCATAGGCGGTGTGCAGGCTCAGATGGACATGGCCGTCCACCGCGCCCGGCAGGACATAGAGACCATCTGCATCGAGCGTGCGCCGGCCGCTGAGGCCATGACCGATGGCGGCGATCTTCTCGCCCTCAATCGCCACATCGGCTGTCAGTTCATGGGTGGCCGTGATCACGCGGCCCGCGCGAATCACCAAATCGTAGGGCACTCGCTTACCTCTCTTAGACCGACTCGACGCGCAGGCCATCCCAGCCGACGATGCGCGCCAATTCGGCCTGCAGCGCCGGGCTGCACGTGGTGGGATCGTTGGGGAAATCGAGCATCATGCGCTGCGCGCCCTGGGTCAGATAGAGCACAAAATGGTCCCGGCTCTGAGCATCCCGATGGCGCCGCATGACATCGTAAATTTGCCCCAAACGTCGTTTGTCTTCTTCTGCGCTGCTGCTGCGCAAAACGGTCACATGCACCTTGCGCAGGGGAGGCGCTTCGGTTGCTGCATCCGCCAGCTCACGCCCCCCGTCGTACAGCGTCATCGGCGCGTCCGCAATCACCCGCACGGGCGCTGCCGTCACCGCCGGCGCAGCCGCCATGGTCTGTGGAACGCTGCGCGGGGCCTGTGGCGTGGCTGCGGCTTGTGTGTGTGCAGTCGCCTGGCCGCTCACCGCCGTCAGCTGCGCCGTAGTTTGTCTGTCCATGACCTCTTGGCCGCCAAGCGGCGCTGTTGGCTCAGGAGCAGCCTGCCAACCATTGTCGTCGTCATCGTCGTCGGTCATCAGCAGCGCGGGCATGTCGTCGTCATCTTCCTCATCGCCGCCTGCGTCGCCGAAGTTGTACCAGGCGCCGGCAATCGGCCCGCCGCTGCCAATCTTCTCACGCGGCAAGGGCGCGGCCGCGTCTGGACGGCTGGGGCCAAACTGGGCGTCGTACACTTTGCCATTTCCAGTCGCACTCGTCGCACGGCTTGCCTGGCTGGGCGGCCGCATCGCCGCGCCGTCCAGCAAGATCTTCGCCCGATCCACATAGTCCTGCACCACGTCCACCAAAATGCTGACCCGACCGCCGTCGCGCGCATCCACCTTGCCGCGCACCAGCACGACCTTCTCCAGCGCCAGGCGGTCGCGCACCTCGGCATACGTGCGCGGGAAAATGGTCAACTCTACGGAGCCGCCCAGGTCTTCCAATGTGCAGAAGCCCATGGGCTCGCCCTTCTTGGTGACGATTTGCTTGATTTCGGTCAACATGCCGATCAGGAGCAGCGACTGGCCGGCCCTGGTCGCGTCCACCGCGCCGCATTGGCAGGTGACCAGGTCGCTGACATCCACCGTGATCTGCTGCAGTGGATGCGACGAGGCGTAGACGCCTAGCAGCTCCTTTTCCCAAGTGAGCCGCTCGCGTGACTTGGCTGCATCCACCTTGGGCAGGCGAATCTTGGTCATGGCGTGGCCTGCGCCGCTGCTCTTGCCGCTGAAGAGGTCGAAGATGCTCATCTGCCCCACCTCTTTGGCTTCGTGCGCGGCCGCGCTTTCGCCCATCATGCCATCTACGGCCGCCAGCAGTTGCGCGCGCTCGCCAAAGTCATCCAGCGCGCCGACTTTGATCAAACACTCCAACGGTCGCCGCGTCACCTTGCGCAGGTCGACGCGCTGGCACAAATCCTCCAGCGACCTGAACGGTCCGCCGGCCTGCCGCGCCTCCAGGATCGTCTCCACCGGCCCTTCGCCCACGTTTTTGACGGCCGCCAGGCCAAAGCGAATCGCCGCGCCGCGTGGAATGGGGAAGTGGTAGGCGATGTGCGTATCGTGGCCCACGGGCGGCGGCGTATCGGCCGGCCGCTGCTCAATGGTGAAATCGAGACCGCTGGCGTTCAGCGCCGGCGATAGCACTTCGATGCCCATGCGGCGGCACTCGGTGATGAAATTGGTCACCTTGTCGCTCTTGTCGCGCTCCACCAGGAGCTGCGCGGCCATGAATTCCAGCGGATAGTGCGCCTTGAGGTACGCCGTCTGCACACAGATCACCGCGTAGTCGGCCGCGTGCGCGCGGTTGAAACCGTAGCGCGCAAAGCCCTCCAGCGCGTCCCAAATCTTGTCGGCCTCCTCATGCGTCAGCCCCGAGGTGCGGGCGGTGCCCTGGGCAAACTTGGCGCGCTCCTTCTCGATCACATCCGCTTTCTTCTTGGAGATCGCGCGGCGCACGAGGTCCGCCTCGCCCGCCGTGTAGCCGGCCACCAGGGTCAGGAGCTGAATTATCTGCTCCTGATAGATGCAAACCCCGTAAGTCTCACCCAGAATCGGTTCTAGAGCGGGGTGGACATACTCCGGCTTTTTGCGGCCGTGCAGGCAGGCGATGTACTCTGGGATGAAGTCCATGGGGCCGGGGCGATAGAGCGAAATCGCGGCGACGATGTTGTTGAACTCGTGCGGCTGCATCTCCGTCAGGACGCGGCGCATGCCTGCGCCTTCCACCTGGAAAACGCCGGCCACTTCACCGCTGGCGAGCAGCTTGTACGATTCTACGTCGTCGAGGGGAATGTTGTCCAGCGTGTAGCGCACGCCGTGCCGTTCGGCAATCAGCCGCGTGGCCTCGCGCATGACGCTGAGCGTTGAGAGGCCGAGGAAGTCCACCTTGAGCAGGCCGATGGACTCCAGCACCGGGAACTCATACTGCGTCACCATCTTCGTGATGGCCGACTTCTGCGGACGCATGAGCGGCGTGTAGTGAATGAGCGGCTTGTCGGCTACAATGACGGCCGCGGCGTGAATCGAGGCATGGCGCGCCACGCCTTCGATCAGGCTGGCGGTCTCCAGCAGCTCCCTGACCTGAGCCTGTTCATCGTAGCTCTGCTTGAGATCGGGAATCTGCTCCAACGCCTCTTTGATGCTGACCGGCTTGCCGGGGATGTTGGGGATCATCTTGGCAACGCGATCCACCTCAGGCAGCGGAATCTCCATCACGCGGCCCACGTCGCGCACTGCGGCCCGCGCCTTCATGCGGCCAAAGGTGACGATCTGCGCCACTTGATCTTCGCCGTAACGGGCGATGGTGTAGCGGATCATCTCTTCGCGCTGATCGTCCGGGAAGTCGAGGTCGAAGTCCGGCATGGAGACGCGGCCCGGATTGAGGAAACGCTCGAAGATCAGGTTGTTGGGCAGCGGATCGAGG
Organism: Candidatus Amarolinea aalborgensis; assembly: GCF_900491745.1. Lineage (NCBI taxonomy): Bacteria > Bacillati > Chloroflexota > Caldilineae > Caldilineales > Candidatus Amarolineaceae > Candidatus Amarolinea > Candidatus Amarolinea aalborgensis. Next base: position 9,815 of record NZ_UETR01000004.1, read on the forward strand.
TTGGTAATGCCGGTGACGTAGGCGACGACCGAACCCGCGCCGGAGCCGCGCACGTTGTACCAGATGCCGCGCTCCCGTGCGTAGCGGCAGAGGTCGCCCACGATCAGGAAATAGACATCGAAGCCCATCTCGTGGATGACCTTTAGCTCGTGTTCGAAACGGCGGCGTACGGCTGGATCGTCCGCGCGGCCGTCATAACGCTGACGCAGGCCGGTTTCAGCCAGGTGGCGCAGGTAGCTCTCATAGTCGTGACCCGCAGGCATGGGGAAGGGCGGCAGATGGTAATTCCGGTCCTCCACATCCACGTTGCACATGTCGGCGATCAGCAAAGAATTGGAGAGGGCGCCGGGGTATGCGCCGAAGAGCTTGTCCATCTCCTCTGCGCTGCGCACATAGTACGAGCCATCGCTCATGCGCAGACGCTCTTTCGCAGTCATCGCAGCGGTGGTCTGGATGCAGAGCAGCACATCGTGCGGATTGGCGTCGCGTGCTTTGACATAATGCACATCGTTCGTTGCCAACAGCGGCAGGTCATACTGGCGGCTGAATTCGATCAACTGCCGATTGACCTGGTCGAGTTCCGGGATGCTGTGCTCTTGTAATTCCAGGTAGTAGCGCCCCGGCCCAAAGACATCACGATACCAGTGGACGCGTTCCACCGCCTCGCGCTCACGGCCCTGGCTGAGCAGGTGGGGAATTTCGGAGGCCAGGCAGCCGCTCGTGCAGATCAGCCCCTGCGCGTGTTTTTCCAGGAAGGCTTTGTCAATGCGTGGGCGGTAGTAGTAACCTTCGAGCTGCGCGTGCGTGCAGACTTTGAGCAGGTTGCGGTAGCCAATTTCGTTCTCAGCCAGCAGCAGCAGGTGATGGCGCGCTTTGTCCAGCGTTGCGTCGCGACCTTCCATCGGCCGGCCGTGCTTGGTCAAGTACGCCTCCACGCCAACGATGGGCTTGATGCCTTCCTTCTTGCAGGCGCGGAAGAAGTCAATGACCCCATGCATGGTGCCATGATCGGTCAGGGCCATCGCCTTCTGACCCAGGCTGGCCGCGTGCTTGACCAGGTCATTGACTCGGCCCAGGCCATCGAGCAGCGAAAATTCGGAATGGACGTGTAGGTGAACGAACTCGGGCGCCATGGAACGAGCCTCATACATTGCGAGATTGGTGCGGCTGAACTATACACCAGGCGGTGGATTTCATCAACATTTGCCACCCTGGCTGCCGCTGACACCATCGTCCGCGTCTTTATCCAACCTCAATAGTTCTCCAGCGGCGTCTCTTCATACCACCAGAAGCCGTGCGTCAGGACGTAGAGGCGATCCTGTCGGCCCAGCCAGCCGCACACGCAGCCCTCCCGCCAGCGCGCGCTGCTGTCGCTTAGATACTTGAAGCCGCCAAAGAACTGCGGCGCGTAGGCCTGATAGCGAAAGCCCGCGGCGCTGACTGCCTCTTCAGGCAGCACCATCGTGTTCGTGCGCACCACCTCGTGCGGGCAAACACCCTGCACGCTGATTGCCAGTCCTGTCTCCAGGATCAATTTTTCGCGGCGCAGCCCCTCGTCGTCATCGAAGCCCAGGGCGGCCGCGTAAGGCGCTTCATAGTGTAGACCCAATTCGCCGCCCAGGCGCTGAATCTCGTGCAACTGGCGCATGGCGGTCAGCGCGAAAGGGTTGTAGTGCAGCGCATGCAGGCGTACAAAATAGCTGGCTGTTGCGCCCTGGTCGTGTTCGATCTGCGCCAGGCGCAAGGCGTTGACGACGGTGAAATCAATGTCATGGCGCAGCAGGAGGACGCGATCGGCGCCGCTTGCCTTGCCGTCGAGGAGGTCTCGAAAACTGACGCAGGCATAGCCCAATGCCTGCGCCTCGGTCAAAATTTCCTGGTAATGGGCAAACGCAAAGTTGCAGTTCATGATAATCAGTGACTGTCAGCGGCTGCGACCCAGCCGGAAGTGATCCGCCTGGCGCCAGGGGTTGAACGGATCGCCGGTTGGCGCGGCCGCGCTTGGGCTGCTTGCGCCAACGACCGCCTGACCTTCAAGCAGATCAGACAGCGCAGCCGCAATCAGCGCCTCATCGGGCACGGGATCGTACGCTGGCTGCCAGTCCGCAAAGTGTTCCTCGACAAAGTGCGTCGTGGCTTCGCCCGCCTGGAAGACTGGATGCTGGATAACCGCCAGCAGGAAGGGGATGTTGGTGGTAACGCCCAAGACGATGTAGTGCTCCAGCGCCCAGGCCATCTTGCCCAGGGCATCGGCGCGATTCTGGCCCCACACAATCAGCTTTGCCATCATCGGGTCGTAGTGCAGCATCACCTCCGCGCCAGTGCTGATGCCAGCGTCCACGCGCACGCCCGGCCCTACCGGCTCGACCGCGCGCAGCACCTTGCCGATGCTGGGCAGGAAGTGGTTGGCCGGGTCTTCGGCGTAGATGCGACATTCGATGGCGTGCCCGCGCTGGGTGATCTGCGCCTGGCTAAAGGGCAGCGGCTCTCCGGCGGCGACCAACAACTGCGCCTTGACCAGGTCAATCCCGGTCACCGCTTCGGTGATCGGATGTTCCACCTGGAGGCGGGTGTTCATCTCCAGGAAGTAGAAGTTGCGCTCACGATCCACCAGGAACTCGATCGTGCCGGCGTTGGTGTAGTTGACGGCGCGCGCGGCTTGCACGGCGGCCGCGCCCATGGCCGCGCGCAACGCCGGCGTCAGCACCGGCGACGGCGTTTCTTCAATGATCTTCTGATGGCGGCGCTGTACCGAGCACTCGCGCTCGAACAGGTGCACAACATTCCCGTGCTGATCGCCCATCACCTGGAACTCGACATGGCGCGGTTCGGCCAGGTATTTTTCCAGGTAGATGCGGTCATCGCCAAACGCGTTCTGCGCCTCGCGCCGTGCAGATTGCAGCGCGTCCGCCAGGTCTTGCGGCCGCGCCACGATGCGCATGCCTTTGCCGCCGCCGCCGGCCGCGGCTTTGACCAGCAGCGGAAAGCCGAGCGAGTCGGCAGCCGCCAGCAGATCGGCATCCGCTGTGCTTTCCTGGTAGCCTGGCACCATCGGTACGCCGGCCGTGCGCATGGCCGCACGTGCGGCGGTCTTGCTGCCCATCGCGCGCATCGCCTCTGGCGTCGGGCCGATGAAGACCAGACCCGCCTTGCGCACGGCCGCGGCAAAGTCGGCGTTTTCGGACAAAAAGCCGTAGCCCGGATGAATGGCCTGGCAGCCCCGCTCCACGGCAGCCTGGATGATGGTATTCCCACGCAGGTACGATTGGCCGGGCGCGGGCGGGCCGATGAGCACGGCTTCATCAGCCAGCGCAGTGTGCAGCGCCTGCGCATCGGCCTCAGAGTAGACGGCCACGGTGCGGATGCCCATTTCCTGGCAGGCGCGAATGAGGCGCACCGCAATCTCGCCGCGGTTGGCAATTAGGACTTTTTCAAACATGCGATTTTCCCCATTGGCGTCAGTCCTCGTAGGTTCGGCATCCTGGCCGGACGGCGCTGGCGCAGCCAAGCACGCTCTGTGGCAGCCGGCGTCGTCACGGCGGAGGTGTGACCTACACAGCGGCCGCTTCTTTGATGACCCGCAGGTGCGACGCGCTTGCGGGCGAAATCGTCTCGATTTTGTCGTACACGTCGGCCAGGCTCAGCTGGCACTGAATGGACGGGATAACCACAGCCGCGTCCAGTCCACTGCGCTCGGCAAACAGCCAGGCGCCATCCTCTTGCCGTGCAAAATGCTCGATGCGCGCAATGTCCTGCGCCACCAAGAGATAGTCGCTCAGCGATTCCAGCGTGCGGTACTGCGCGAACTTCTCACCCCGGTCGTACGCCTCGGTGGATTTGGACAGCACTTCGATGATGACCGTGGGGTTGAGCAGGGTGTCTTCTTCCTGATCGTCAAAGCGAGGCTGGCCGCAGACCACGACCACATCCGGGTAAGTGTACAATCCCGTGGCGCTGACCTTGACGCGCAGGTCGCTGGCGAACACATCGCACGATCGGCCTTTGAGCTGTACAAATAAGGAAGCGACACAATTGACCATGATCCGCACGTGCCGGGGACTGGCGCCCGCCAGGGCAAAAATCTCGCCCGCATAGTATTCGCTCTTGGTTTCGGCCTTACGCTCATACGCCAGGTATTCCTGCGGGGTCAGAAAAGGTTTCAGTTGGACGCTCATGGTTCTATCCTTGTCAGTTTGCCGTAATTTTTGCCACGAATGGCTCGAATTGGACGAATGGTCGTGACGGGCTACATCCTGAACACCCCGTACGTGGTCTCCGGCACGGGGACGTTGAGGCAGGCGGAGAGGGCCAGGCCCAGTGCGCGGCGCGTCTCCGGCGGGTCGAGGATGCCGTCATCCCAGAGCCGCGCCGTGGAGTAGTAGGGGCTGCCCTCTTTTTCGTATTTGTCCATGATCGGCTGCTTGAACGCGGCCTGCTCTTCGGCGCTGAGCAATGGCTTGCCTAATCGCGCCAGTTGATCCTGCTTGACGGTCAGCAGCACGTTGGCGGCCTGCTCGCCGCCCATAACGCTGATGCGGCTGTTGGGCCACATCCACAGGAAACGGGGGCTGTACGCGCGTCCGCACATGCCGTAGTTGCCCGCGCCAAACGACCCTCCGATGATGACCGTCAGCTTGGGCACGGCCGCGTTGGCAACGGCGTGCACCAGCTTGGCCCCGTCTTTGGCAATGCCGCCGGCCTCGTATGCGCGGCCCACCATGAAGCCGGTGATGTTCTGCAGGAAGAGCAATGGAATGCGACGGCTGGTGCACAGCTCGACGAAATGCGCGCCCTTGAGCGACGATTCGCTGAACAGGATGCCGTTGTTCGCAACGATCCCGACAGGGTAGCCGTAGATGCGCGCAAAGCCGCAGACCAGCGTCGTGCCATAGAGGGCCTTGAACTCGCGGAAGCGGCTGCCATCCACCAGGCGGGCAATGACCTCGCGCACGTCGTACGCGGTCTTGAACGTAGTTGGAATCACGCCGTACAGTTCGGCCGGATCGTAAAGCGGTTCCTCCGGCGGCGCCACATCCAGGCCCACAGTTTTGGTGCTGTTGAGGGTCTCGACAATGTTGCGACACAGATCCAGCGCGTGCTCGTCATCGAGCGCGTAGTGGTCGGCCACGCCGGAGATGCGGGTGTGCACATCTGCGCCGCCCAGGTCCTCTGCGCTCACCTCTTCGCCCGTCGCCGCTTTGACCAAGGGCGGCCCGCCGAGGAAAATCGTGCCGGTGCCTTTGACGATGATCGTCTCGTCGCTCATTGCGGGCACGTACGCGCCCCCAGCCGTGCAGGACCCCATCACCGCGGCAATCTGCGGGATGCGCGCCGCGCTCATCAGGGCCTGGTTGTAGAAAATGCGGCCAAAGTCATCCACATCAGGGAAGACCTCGTCCTGCATGGGCAAGAACGCGCCGCCGGAGTCCACCAGGTAGATGCAGGGCAGGCGGTTTTCTAACGCCACCTGTTGGGCGCGCAGATGCTTTTTGACCGTCAGGGGGTAGTAGGTGCCGCCCTTGACCGTGGCGTCGTTGGCGATGATCAAGACCTCACGGCCGCTGACCACGCCGATGCCGGTGACGATGCCCGCGCCCGGCGCTTCATTGCCGTACAGCCCTTGTGCGGCCAGCGGCGACAGTTCCAGAAAGGGTGCGCCTGGGTCAAGCAGGCGTTCCAGGCGGTCACGCACGAAGAGCTTGCCTTGCTCCTGGTGGCGCTGATGGGCTTTGGCGTCGCCGCCCTGACGGGCGTCGGCCAGGCGCGCGCGCAGCTCAGCCGCCAGGGTCTCGTTATGAGCCTGGTTGAGTTGGAAAGCAGGATCGCGGCTGTTCAGTTGTGATTCGAGAACGTCCATGGTAGTCCTCGTCCCCTAGTTGGTAAGCAGTTCTTGCACGACCTGATTGACCAGTTTGCCATCTGCGCGGCCCTTGACCTGCGCCATCAGGTGTTTCATCACCAGGCCGGCCTGCGCCTTGCCGCTGACACCCAGCTCGCTGATGGCCTCGCGCACCAGGGCTTCGATCTCGGCCCGGCCCATCTGCTGGGGCAGATAGGTTTCCAGAATAGCCAGCTCGGCCCGCTCCTGCTCCACCAGGTCCTGACGCCCACCTTTGTGGAACTCCTCGATGGACTCACGATGGCGCTTGGCGTCGCGGCGAATGACATCGAGCACCTCAGCGTCGTTGAGGGGATGTCCTACCTCTACTTCCAGATAATTGATGCCAGTGAGCACCTGGCGCAGGGTGTCGCGGCGGCGGGCATCCCGCGCCTTCATGGCTTCGTGTAATTCCTGGTTTAACTGCTCTTTGAGTGACATAGTTGCCTCCGATGCGGGGGATACCTCTATTTTACCCTGCAATCGAACGAATGGGCAAATGATTCAGCGAAATGAAACAGCGCCGGTCGGGAGACCGGCGCTGAACGGCGAAGCGATGGCGCGAGGCCGGGGTTAGCCGCAGCCACCGCCGCTGGGACCGCGCTTAAGCTTGAGCTGGATCTTGGGCGTAAATTCGATCTCAAACGCATGTGGATTGGGCGTGGCGGCGGGCGACTGCGCGCCCAACGCCAGCGTGAACGGATAGCGCAGACGGTCGTCGCCTGGCGAGGGCGTGGCTGGCGGCAGGGCGGGATCTGCGCTGGCAAAAGTTTCCAGCCAGTGGTTCACGCCACCCTCCAGGATGTAGGCATTCGGCACGCTTTCGGCGGTCAACATCTTCCAGGCCTCGGTGGCGGCCGTTTCATCATTGCTCATGGTGACAAAAACGGTGTTGGCCGGCTCCAGCAGCAGAGAGGGAATCAGGGTTGACAGCGCCGCGGGCGCAACTCGCTGCGCCCCGGCGATGTGGAATAAGTTGAAATCGCCCTCGCTGCGCATGTCGAGCATGATGAGCTTCAGGTCGTCGTTGTGCAGCGCGCCCAGCAGCTCGGCTGGCGAGATCTGCACCGCGCGCTCGGCCAGCAGGGGCGCTTTGCTCGGCGCCAGGGCTTGCCACTTGTCGGCCGCGGTGGGCTGACCGATGACGATCAAGGCCACGGCCCCCAGGGTCAGCAGGCCGGCGCCGGCGTAGCGCAGCTTCGGCTCCAACTTCAGGTTCTTGCCGCCTACAATGCGCTCTAGCTGCTCGCCGCCCCAGAACATGAAGAGGGCCATCAGCACGATGATCAGCACGACGACGCCTACCGGCAGTTTGAGCCAATCTTGAATGGTGAACCGGCCCAGGTAGGACGAATTCCAGAACCCGGCGAAGGAGTCCACGGTTTCGCCGAAGAGGAAGATGCCAAAGAGGCCGCCCAGGACGAAGAAGAGGCCATCGAGCTTGAAGGTGGCAAACGCAACCAGTGAGGTGCCGGGGCAGAAGCCGCCAATGATGAAACCTGCGCCCATGATGAGGCCGCCGACGATGCCCGGCCACAGGTAGGTTGGGTTGACCCACACCAGGTTGTAGTCAAGCAACCCCAGGCCGACGGCGGCGAAGATCAGCACCATCGCCGTGACGATGGCGCCGAACATCACCTTGAGCACGGTCAGGTCTCGAAAGTAGAACTGCCGCGCCAGTTTGAGCGAGTTGCCGAAGCCGGCGCTCTCCAGCACATAGCCGAAGCCAACGCCGATCAGCAGATAAACCACATACTGACCCCAGTGGCCGAGTAAGGTTGCCAGTGAAAGAGGAAAAGGCGCCATACTGTGTCTCCTGTTCGATCCTGAATCTAGTTCCAGAGCTTGCGCACGAAATAGGCCACCGCGTAGCCGCCGCCAAAGACGGCGAACATGAAGGCCCACGAGCCGACCGAGAGCACCGAGCCGCCGGAGAGCGCCTGCCCGGAGGTGCAGCCGCGGGCAAAGCGGGCGCCATAGCCCATGATCGCGCCGCCCAGGAAGGCCATGAACCAGCGCGTGCGCGGGGTGATCTGCGGCCCGCGCACGGTTTCCACTTTCAGGCGGCCGTTGCGCCAGCCGGATAGAAAACCGCCGATGACGGTGCCGATGACCATGAACACCAGGTAGGAATCGAGCGGGTTCTTGTCACCCCCAGCCAGTTTCACCAGGTAGGGCACGCGATCCATGTGGCCCGGCGCAATCAGGTCTTCGAGGAAGCCAATGATGCTGTTCAGCCCGCCGGACGCGCCCAGACCGTTGCCGGTGAGGAAGAAGGCGGTGAACAGCACCAGGCCCAGCAGCGCGGCGGCCAGGTAGGGATGAATGTACTCTCTGGTGGTGCGCGCGGCAAAGACGCGCCCGGCCGCCGCCTTGAGCGCGGCCAGGCTAAACGGCGTTTTGCGTGGAGTAAGGGAATCGGTATTAGTTGCCATGAGACGGCGCCTCCTGGGCTAGTTTGAATGTCTCTCCGCTGCCGATCGGCGCAGGGAGTGCATCGTGCGTTTCCAACAGATCCCACCCGTTCATCATTGCCTGGATCGAGGCCAGCGGAGTGTGACCGGTGGTGGTGAGGTAAACATGCAAGACGACAAAGGCGGCCAGCAGCCAGGCAATCAGCGAGTGCACGGGGGCCAGCAAAGGCAGGCCGCCCAGGCGCAGGGCCAGATCGGGCCAATGCTGCGCGCCCCACATCAGCGCGCCCGTGATGACCTGTCCGGGCAAAAGCAGGTTGAGCAACCCAAAGTAGGTGATCTGCTGCAAGGGGTTGAGTTTGCGCTGCGGCGCTTTTTCGAAGGGATGCGGCTCGTTCTTGAAGATGCCGCGCAGGTAGAACTTGGCCTGGACGATGGCCTGGTCGTAGAAGCCAGCCGGGCGTGGGATGAACTGCTTGATTTCGCCGCTCGCCAGGTGGTAGAACAACGAGAGTGCAGCGTTGATGACGACGATGGCCGCCAGCACATTGTGCACCTGCACCACGGACTTGAAGGCGAAGATGCCAAAGATGTCGGGCTTGTGAATGATCAGCCCGCTGAAGATCAACCCCAAGATGGTGAAGGTCTGCAGCCAATGCCAGAAGCGTTCGTAGACGGCGTACACATAGACCTGCTTGAGCTGCGGCGTGTGCTTGGGCAGGCGCAGCGCGGCGGCAAAGCGCAGACCGCCGTGCGCCACGACGGCCAGCACGGTGCCGGCAAAAGCGATCATGCCAAACCAATCTACCCACGGCACGCTGGACTGGCCGAAGATGTAGAGCTTGTTGGTTTCGACGCTCGGCTGGTAACGCAGCGCGCCGTCCGCCGCCCTGACCAGGCTGCCGTTCAACACGGTGCTGGTGCCAGCCAGCAGGGCCGGCGTGATTCCGGTTGGACCGGCTGCGGAGACGGTGAACGACTGAGCCAGGCGTGAATCGGCGCTGTGGCAGGCGGTGCACGCGCGGGTCACCCACTCGCCGTTGGCGACGTCGTGGCTGATAGTGTAGGGCTGTATGTCCCCGGCGATGCGAGGATTGGCCAGGCCCAGCGCCGCCAAACGACCAGCGATGACGTGCTGCTTGGACGCGCTGTCCAGCACCAACTCCGCTTCGGTCAAGGCGCCATTCTGATCCGTGTCGAGCGCGGCCACCACCTCGGCAGCGTAGCTGCCGCCGTCGAACCAGGCTGCTTTCAGGTCTTGCTGGCGCACGGGCCGCGCCGGATCGCCATAGACCCAGTACCAGGCCGTCACCAGGTTATGAGGCGCCAGGCGGGTCTTGCCGTCCACATCCTGACGCATGAGCAGCGTAGGCTGATAGCCGGTAATGAGGGACGAGGCAGCCTGTGGATCGCCCTCCACGCCGCGGTACTCGCGCCGCGGCTCGGCGTTGGCAGTGAGCACCGTCCAATCCACGCTCTGCAGCGCGGGGGCGTAGAGCCGGGGAATGTGACAGGTCTCGCAGGCCACGGTGCTCAGATGGCTGTCGGTGTAGGGCAGCCATTGATGGGTGGACGCGGCATTGTGACAGCTGTCGCAGCGGCGCATGGTGTCGGCCAACCCAGGCGCAATGGCGTGTTGGGCGGTGGGGCCTTTGGCAAAGTCGTGCAGCGGCTGCTGCACATACTCGCCCAGGCTCAGCCGCCGCGGGTCAAAAGCCAGATGGTCGGGGCGGGTGTCCGCGCTCTCGCGGAAATAGATCGGGTTGTTGAGCGAGAAGTGACACTCTGTGCACTTCACTTGGCGGGCGGCATGCACATCCCACGGCCGCGTCAGGTCTGCTTTGCTGGCGAGGTTCAAGCCGGATGCGGAGATGCGCTGCCCGGCGATGATCTGGCCGGTGGTCAGCGTGCTCCACGAGGTGCTCGATGTGCTCGTCAGGGTGACAGGCGTCGCCGCGTCCGTGTGCGCCAATCCATGGCACTGCCCGCAGTTGGCGTTGCTGGGGTCCTGCACGGTGATGAACTCGGTCTTGAGCTGACCGTCGGTCTCGAACGCGTCGGCATTCCAGCGGTACTCCGTACCATTGGCCGCGACCAGGCCGGTGCCGAGCAATGTCGCGGTGTTAGCCCAGCGAAACTGACCGCTTTGCAGCGCGGCGATGCGCGCGGCGTTGTTCGGATTGGGCAGATGACACAGAAAGCAGTTCATCTCCACCGTGCCTGACGCGGCCCAATCCCAGGCCGTGACCTGGCCCGTGGTCGGGTCGAGCACGGCCGTCTCTGGATTACTGGCGTCGGCGGGCAAGGCGCTGAGCGGGCGGCCGTCACGCGTGACCAGCGCCGGCCCGCCGCCCACGTGGCGATCGCCAAAATCCATGACCCATTCAGGCGTGCCCAGGTCAAGCAAAGGATCGCCGGCGAGGGAGAGGTAGCGATAGCGCAGCGGGTCCCAACGGCCGAAAGCGCCGGCACTGCTGTCCCAGGCGCGGCCGCTCGTCACCTGGCCGGGCTGGGCAAAGCCATCCAGGCCTAGCGAGGCATGGTAGCTGTGACTTTGAATGAAGGCCGTGTCGTGGCAGGCGCCGCAGGTCTTGAGGGTAGAGACCGGGTTGCCGGTGGCAAGAACCGAGGCTCCGTTCTCGTCCAGCAGAGCGAACTGCGGGTGGATCGGTGGAGGCTGCGGCGCTGACTCGGTGTCGGTCTGCGCGGCGGCCCAGGGCAGGCCAAACAGCGCGGCCAGCAGCAAGCCCAGAATGATCAAAATCGTGGCGCGGTATGGAATTTTCATATGGCTCTCTTACTTCGCCTGCAAGCGTCCGCCCCAGGTCATGGGGTCGCCCGGATAGCCCAGGGCCTGCCAGTCCATGCGGCCGTTGGCGCCGTGACACGATTCGCACTGCAGGGCGTTCTCTGCAGGCTGCACCATGTGAGTGGCCGGGTAGTACATCCGGGTTTCGGCGAAACCGTACTGCCCGGAGAAAGTGATGCCGGCGTCCTGCGCGCCCAAAGCCAGCGCCGAGGGCCAGTCGAAGGTGGTCCAATAGCCGCCCTCGCCCGCCGTGCGCGGGGCCAGCAGGATGTTGTTCACCGTGTCGTATGGTTGTTTGGCGACGTGCACCTTGAACGGAAAGATTTTGGCGTTGGGATCGTTGATGTCACCGGCCGGCAGGTTGATCATCGTTGGCTGCGTGGGGGTAATCGTGTCGCCCAGCAAATAGCGGTAGGCATTGCTGCCGTTGAACCAGCGGTAGGTGGGCGTCACGCTGTTTTGATACTGAAACTCGCCCTTGATCTTCAGGTAGGTGTAATGATCTTCCGGCCGGTCTTGCCCCGCGGCCGACCAGTCCCAATAGGTCTTGGTTGGGTTCTTGAGCGCCACTGCGGGGATGTGGCAGGTCTGGCAGGCCACGCTCTTCGTGTGGGCGTTCAGGCGATCATCCTCATGCGGCGTGCTGGCGTGACAATCGGTGCACTGCACTTGCTCTGCGGTTTGGATAGCGAGGTTGTCGGCCAACAGGCGGCCTTTGATGACGTGGTCCTGCGTACGGTGGCAGTCGGTGCACTGCAAGTTCAGGCGGCTCATGTGCACATCCAGGCTTTCGGACGGAAAGTTCAGGCTGCTGTCCAGGTCGCCATGCTTGACGTTGTTGCCGCCGCCGCCATCGTAGTGGCAGGCTCCGCAGTTCTCGCGCGTCGGCCTGCCCACGCTCTTGGCGGCCGCGGCCAGGTCTACCCCCTCAGCCGGGTAGCCGAAATCGCCTTTGCTGTAGGTGGCCCGGTCGGCGTGGCAAACCAGGCAGTCTACCTTGAGCGGGTTGCTGAAGTCGAACTGGTCATTTTCCCAGCCATAACCAGCGTGACAGCTCATGCACTTCTTCTCGTTGCCCTGCGCGCTGATGCAGAAGTTGTTGATCTGGTTCTTCTTGCCGATAGTCACCGGCTCGCTGCGCCAGGTGGCGGTGATCGGCTGGCTTTCCCACGTCCAGTGCGTCGTGGCCATGAGTTGGGCGGCGGAATCGGGGTGACACGTCAGGCAGGCGGCGGTGACTTCTGGCCCACTGGTATATGGGCCTTTGAGCAGATGCGCGTGATCGGTCTCAGGGACGCGTGTGAGCAGTGAGGCCAGCGGCGTGTCGGGCGCGGCCGCGGTTTGGGGGCGCAGCAGGATCAGCGGCACGAGGATGACGGCCAGGGTCACGGTCAGGCCGATCAACCAGGTGGCGTTTTTTCTAAGGAAGGCGGGAAGGCGCATGAGAAGCTCCTGAAAATTGAGATGGCGTCGGCGCTCAGCCGTTTGATTCTGGCGATACTTGGCTGCTCAGTTGGGCGATCCTGGTCAGCGCCAGGCGCGCCAGGTGCCCCTGGTAGCCGATGCCTGACAGAGCGTTGGCGATCACGGCCAGCAGGCGGGTGATCTGCAAGGCCTGCTCGGCGCTGACGATGGGCAGCGAGTCCTGGGCCGCGGCCAACGCGTCGCCGTCAACCCCAATGCGGGCGCCCGTGGTCAGCGCCTGCTGGCGAAACGATTCTGGATCTGGCGCTTCGGTGAGAAACTGACCGGCCGTCACCATGCCCACGCGCTGACCGGCGACCTCAACCGGAGCGCTGGCGTAACGGATGCCGGCATGGCACGTGTGAACATTCGCGCCTTCTTCGGCTGAGCGGGCCACGGCCCGCCACGAGCTTTGGCAGGCTGCCATACCTTCCTTGGTCAAGTGCACCAGGCGGCAGAAACGACTGCAGCGGCTGCATGGCGCCAATGGCTGGCCGTCCAGGTCCGTGACGAAGGAGGACATGCCCAGGACGGCCGCAAACTGATCCTGAATGCCTTCCAGCGTCTTGAGCGGGATCAGATCGGAAAGGCGCAGGTCAGGCGGATTGGCGGCGGGGGCGGTAGACGCGGCTGGCAGGCGGGTGCGGTCGCGATCGCTCAGCCAGGAGTCAATGGCGTCGGTGGAAAAGCGCCACTGACCGCCGACGCGCAGCGCCGGCAGCTCGCCTTCTTTGACCATCCGGTAGATGGTGACACGGTCGAGCTGCAGGCGATCTTGCAATTCACGGGTCGTGAGTAGTTTGTCAGGCATCGTTGTCTCGCTGGCCTTTCATTCATCGGTGTGGGGGAATCATCCTGGTCGGGTAAACCGATAGTTTGATTATAGAAGTTTTTATCACAAAAGTCAATATCTTGATCTAGCTTTTTATAATTTGTTACTTTTGTGGTTCGTCGAGTGCATCGTGATGACGGTTGAGGTGGCGCACTTGTGGAGAATGGGGCATACGACCAGGAATAAAAAGTCCTCGACAAGTCGAGGACTTGGGGACGGTCGGAGCGCGGAACAAGGTTCGGCTCATTTCAATGAAGACAGACCATCCGCGGCTTACCTTCAGGTCAGTCCTCAACACAAAGACACCAAGCCAGCAAGGTGTCAAAGACTTTCTTGTGTCTTGGTGTCTTTGTGTGCGCCAGTCATGTCCGGGGAGACTGTGTTTTCAAGTCAATTTCATTCGAGATGGTATGGCACATCCATGACGATGATACCCGGCTTGGAACGCAGGGCCAGACGCAGATTGAGTGCGGCCTGGGTATGCAGCAAGTATTGCCAGCGGCGCTTGGGCACAAATTCTGGCACGACCACGGTAATGACCTCGTGCACTTGGCGGCTCTTGTCAATTTTGTCTATGTACTGCAACAGCGGCTCCATAAGCTGTCGGTAGGGCGAATCCAGGATGACCAGCCGGATGCCATCGCCCCACATCTCCCACTTGCGCCGCACCCGCTCCGCTTCCGCTGGATCCATGGAGACGTGCACAGCCGTGATGTCGTGAGACAACGTGCTTGCATAACGCATCGCCGCCAGCGTGCCGCGATGGACGCCGCTGATGGGGATGATGACGCGGTGGCGGGTGACACGCGGCGCCGCCCGGTACGCTTCCAATGACAAGCGCTTCGCCAAGTCCCGGTAGTGATGATGGATCGAGAAGAAAATCGTCACCAAGGTGGGCACGAGCAGAATAATGATCCATGCGCCTTCGCGAAACTTCGTGATGGCGAATACCAGCATGACGATGAAGGTTGCGACGGCCCCCACGCCGTTGATGACGAGCTTGAGCTTCCAGCGCGGATCATGAGTTAGGATCGAGCCAGGCTCCTGCACCACCGCGCCAGGCGCCAGGTGGCCGGATTTCCACCAGCGCCGCGCCATGCCTGTTTGGGACATGGTGAAGGACAGGAAGACGCCGATGGCGTAGAGCGGAATCAGCGCCGTGACGCTGGCCTGGAACATGACAATGAGCAGCGAGGCAATCAGCGCCAGCGCCATGATGCCGTACGAATAGACCAGGCGGCTACCTTTGAAGGTCAATTGCCGGGGTAGAAAGCCGTCGCCCGCGTGCAGCGCGCCCAAGCGCGGAAAATCAGCAAACGAGGTGTTGGCCGCCATGATCAGGATCAGCGTCGTCGCGGCAATCAACATTAAGTAGAACACCCCTTGTCCGCCGAACGCGGTGCGCGCCAACTGCGAGATGATCGTTTCGGTCTCGGAGGGTATGGCGCCGATTTGGCGACTCAAGAAGGTGATGCCGAGAAACAGCGCGCCCAAAATAGCGGCCATCCACATCAAGGTGATGCCCGCATTGCGGCTCTTTGGCTCCCGAAACGCGGTGATGCCGTTGGAAATGGCTTCCACGCCTGTCAACGCCGTAGTGCCGTTGGCAAAGGCATGCAAAATGAGAAACAGACCAACAGCCTGCAGCGTACCGGTAGTTGCGAGCGGCGGCGGGTTTGTCACCACGCCCAGGGTGCCCGTGAGGTAGCGGATAAAGGCCAACGCGACGGCGCCGACCATCATGACCAGAAAGAAATAGGTGGGTATGGCGAACGTCGCGCCTGACTCCTTCACCCCACGGAGGTTGATCAGCATCACAAACAGGATGGTTGCAACCGCGATCTCCACGCGCCAGGGGAACAGCCTAGGAAACGCCGAGGTAATCTGGGCCACACCAGACGACACCGATACGGCCACCGTTAGAATGTAGTCGGTGAGCAAGGCCGCGCCGGCGGTTTGAGCAGGCAGCTCGCCCAGGTTGTCACGGGCTACGATGTACGCGCCGCCGCCGCCGGGGTATGCGTGAATGGTCTGCTCGTAGGAGACGGTGACAATCGCCAGCAAGGCGACGATCGCGATGCTGATGGGCACCGCCAGCGTAAACGCGCCCGTGCCGGCCAGGGCCAGCACCACCAAAATCTCCTGCGTCGCATACGCAGTAGATGACAAGGCATCCGAGGCGAAAACAGCCAGGCCGACGGCTTTGCCGATGGTCTGATTGGGGGCGTCCGCCGTAGACAACGGGCGGCCCAGCAGCCAGGTGCGCCATGAACGCGGCGGGTGCGTTGTGTGTGGAAACTGAAACACAGTGGACTTGTCGCTTTCGACAATCATAGATGCCCCTTTCTCGAATCCCTGGGCAGGTTGACGACTCAGTGTCGTGCTCACACCAGATCAGGAAGCCGTGCACGTGGAAAGCGCCGGTAATGCCGATGTGCTTCCCAGGAGTCAAGTATAGCGAGAAAGAGGTCAAGGCCACGCTAAGAATCTGGGCCGGGCTGTCAAGAAAATATCAAGCTCAGCAGCCCAACCGCGGGCGTTTGACAGACTTTGCGTCGGGTGGTACTCTGCACATCAGGAGTCTGGCCCCCAGGCTGACGATATTGCTGGCGCACGGAGCACAGTGCCAACATATGAAAGAAACCTTAGCTCAGTCAATTTGCGTGTTGATTTGCCGGAGCTGCGGCTGTGACCGTTGAATCTCCCGTTGCGACCCGCATGGCCGCGCTGGTCAGCCAGTGGGAAGCAGACGCCGATCAAAGGGCCATTTTCCTACGCTGCTATTTGATGATGACGCAGAACATGCAGACAGCCATCGCGAACCTTGAATTCAAGGACCCAACCTGGGTGGACTTTCTGCTGGCGCGCTTCGCCGATTACTACTTTGCGGCCCTGGACGCCTATGGTTGCGATCACACGGCTGCGCCTCGCGTCTGGCAGGTAGCGCACGATGCGGCGCATCAGCCTGGTGTGTGGGCGCTGCAAAAGCTGCTGCTCGGCGTCAATGCACATATCAATTACGACCTGGTGTTGACGCTGGTTGAAGTGCTGCGACCGGAGTGGCAGAGCTTGACGGACGCGCAACGCAGCCAGCGCTACGCCGACTACGGCTACGTCAACGCGATCATTGCGCGCACCATTGACGCAGTGCAGGATCAGATCCTGGAGCCGGCCATGCCCGTGCTCGCCTTACTGGACGTCTTGCTCGGACGCATGGACGAGAAGCTCGTCTCCCGAGTTCTCACCGGGTGGCGCGACCAGGTCTGGCGTGAAGCTGTATGCATGTTGGAGGCGGGCGACGCCGCCGAACAGGCGCGCATCATTCAGCAGGTTGAGGCGCGCGCTTTACGCGAAGCCCGGCTGATTGCGCTGACCGAAGGAGGATCCATTTCTTGAAACCGAACCCATTTACCAATAACCGTTACCTGCAAGCCGTGCGCGACCACATCGTGGTTTTCGATGGCGCTATGGGCACCAATATCCAGAAGCTCGAGCCGACGGCCGCGGACTACGGCGGCGAGAAGCTGTGGGGCAACAACGATTACCTGGTCATCAGCCAACCCTCGATGATCGAAACCATTCACGCCGACTTCCTGGAAGCCGGCGCGGAGGTGATCGAAACCTGCACCTTCCGCAGCAACCGCCTGACGATGCGCGAGTACGGGCTGCAAGATCGCATCCTGGAGATCAATCGCGCCGCCGCCAGCCTGGCCCGGCGCACGGCTGATCGTTTCGCGGACGCCACCGGCATGCCGCGCTTCGTCGCCGGCTCCATGGGGCCGACCGGCTACCTGCCCAGCGCGTCCGATCCCACCCTGAGCAACATCACCTTCGAGGAACTGGCGGCGGTCTTTGGCGAGCAGGCGCGGGGCCTGGTGGAGGGCGGCGTGGATGTGCTGCTGCTGGAAACGCAGCAGGACATCCTGGAGGTCAAGGCGGCCGTGGCCGGCATCTATCGCTATTTCCGCCAGGCGGGCGTGCGCGTGCCGCTGCAGGTGCAGGTGACGCTGGATGTGACCGGGCGCATGCTGCTGGGCACCGACATTGCTGCGGTGCTGACGATTCTGCGCTATCTGCCGATTGATGTCATCGGCCTCAACTGCTCGACTGGCCCCGACTACATGCGCGAGCCGGTGCGCTACCTGACTGCCAATTGCAACCTGCCGATTTCGGTCATCCCTAACGCCGGGCTGCCGCTCAACGTGGATGGCAAGGCGGTTTACCCCATGGACCCGCGGCCGCTGGCCAGCACGCTGCTTGAGTTTGTGCGTGACCTGGGCGTCAACGTCGTCGGCGGCTGCTGCGGCACCACGCCCGAACATATCCGCCAGATCGTCGAGCAGGTGCGGCCGTTTCGGCAGCGCGGCCCTGGCCTGGCGCGCATCGCGGCGACGACAGCCTTTCCGGCCCTGGTGGCCTCGGCCATGCGCGCCACCGGTTTGGTGCAGGAACCCGCGCCCCACCTGATCGGCGAGCGCATCAACACACAGGGCAGCAAGATTGTCAAGAAGCTGCTGCTGGCCGATGACTATGACGGCCTGCTGCAGATTGCGCGCGACCAGATCGAGGGCGGCGCGCACACCCTGGATGTGTGCGTGGCGCTGACCGAGCGCGCCGACGAGCCGGAAATGATGCGCCGCACCGTGCGCCTGCTGTCGCAGTCGGTGGATGCGCCCCTGGTGATTGACTCGACCGAAGCGGACGTGCTCAGAGTGGCGTTGGAAAACATCCCTGGCCGGCCAATCATCAACTCGATCAACCTGGAAAATGGGCGCAAACGCTGCGACGCAGTCCTGCCGCTGGCGGCGGAACATGGCGCAGCCGTTGTCGCGCTGACCATTGACCCGATCGGCATGGCGAAGACGGCGGCGCGCAAGCTCGAAGTGGCCCAAGCTATCTACGAGATTGCCGTCAACGAGTATGGCCTGCCGCCGGACGCGTTGATCTACGATGCGCTGACCTTCACGCTGGCCACGGGCGATCCCGAATTTGCCAACAGCGCCGTGGAGACGCTGGAAGGAATTCGCCTCATCAAGCGCCATCTGCCGGGCGTGCTCTGCTCATTGGGCGTCAGCAACCTCTCCTTTGGCCTGGCCTTGCCCACGCGCGGGCCGCTCAACAGCGTCTTCCTCTGGCATGCCGTGCAGGCCGGACTCGATATGGCGATCATCAACCCCAAGCATACGCTGCCCTACGCCGAAATTCCGGCCGCGATGCGTGAGCTGTGCGAGGACTTGATCTTCAACCGCCGGCCCGATGCCCTGGCGCGCTACATTCAGTATTTCGAAGAGCATGGCGGAGCCGTGGGCGAGCGCAAGGCCGAAGTAGACCCGACCGAGGGCATGAGTGTGGAGGAGAAGCTGCATTGGCAGATCGTCCATCGCCAGAAGGAAGGCGTGGAGGACCTGGTCAGCGCCGCGATCGCCGCGCACGATCCGGTATGGGTGCTGAACCATGTCTTGCTGCCCGCCATGAAAGAGGTCGGCGATAAGTTCGGCGCTGGTGAGTTGATCCTGCCCTACGTACTGCAGTCAGCCGAGGTGATGAAGAAAGCCGTGGCGCGCCTGGAGACCTACCTGGAACGCGCCGAAGGCGTGACCAAGGGCAAGGTGGTGCTGGCAACGGTCTATGGCGATGTGCATGACATCGGCAAGAACCTGGTCAATACCATTCTGACCAACAACGGCTTCACCGTGTTCGACCTGGGCAAGCAGGTGCCAGCCAATGTCATCATTGACAAGGCCGTGGAGGTCCACGCGGACGCCATTGGCCTCAGCGCCCTGCTGGTCAGCACCTCCAAGCAGATGCCGCTGATCGTGCAAGAGCTGCACACGCGCGGACTGGACTTCCCGGTGCTGGTGGGCGGCGCGGCCATCAACCGCCGCTTTGGCCGGCGCATTCTGTTTGTCAAAGATGGCGAGGGCGCGCAGGCGCCCTATGCGCCCGGTGTTTTCTACTGCAAGGACGCGTTCGAGGGGCTGGACACCGTGGAAGCTCTGCTTTCCGCGCAGCGCGCCGATCTGGTGCAGCGCAATCGAGAGGAAGGACTGGCCGAGCTGCAGCGCCCCGTGGAAACAGCCGCGCCCAGTAGCCGTACTCGTTCCAATACGCCGCTTCTGGCCCAGGGTGACATCCCGACGCCGCCTTTCTGGGGCGTCAGCGTCATTCGCTCCATTCCACCGATCCAGGTTTTTCCCTTCCTGGACAAGGACGAGCTGTATCGTCTATCCTGGGGCGCCAAAAATGCGCACGGCGCGGCCTGGGAAACGCTGCGCGCCCAGTTCGATGCCCGCCTGGCCAGCATGACCGCAGAAGCCCAAAAGAGCGGCTGGCTGCAGCCGCAGGCGGTTTACGGTTACTTCCCTTGCCAGGGCGATGGCAACGATCTGCTGATCTATGACCCGGCTGGCATGAGAGACGGGGTTATGCCTGCTGACCTGCCCGTTGTCGGACGCTTTAGTTTTCCGCGCCAGGATGGCGAGGATCACCTGTGCATCGCCGACTACTTCGCCCCGCGCGAAGCCAGCGTGCTCGACGTGGTGGCGCTGCAGGTCGTGACGGTGGGCGCAGGCGCTACGCAGCGCTTCGAGGAACTGCAGGCCGCCGGCGACTACAGCGAAGCCTACTTCATGCATGGTCTGGCCGTGCAGACGGCTGAAGCCACCGCGTCCTGGCTGCACAACCGCGTGCACAAGGAACTTGGCCGCGGCCCGCGCGGTAAGCGCTACTCTTGGGGCTACGGCGCTTGCCCTGAGCTGAACGATCATGCCACGGTTTTTGACCTGCTGCCAGCTGCGCAAGAACTGGGCATGAGCCTGACCCCCGCGTTTCAACTGGTGCCAGAGCAGAGCACGGCCGCGATCATCGTGCATCATCCGGCCGCGAAATACTATGCCATCGGCGGCAGTCGGGTGGAGCAGCTGCTGCGCTAGAATTATTCTAATGATTTTCATAAGAATTGACAAGCGCCTATCCCTTGTGCTACAATCATTACGCTTGAGTTGTGCTGCAAGCGCGGTTGTGAGCAAAGGGGTCAAGACGTGCAAGCCACCCGTCGCCGTATCCTCGAAATTCTAAAAATTGACAATAAAGCGACGGTCATGGACCTGGCGGAGGCTCTTGACATGGCGCCGGTTTCGGTGCGCCATCACCTGGACATTTTGCAGGGACAGGATCTGGTTACGTCTCAAGTGCAGCACAAGCGCACGGTTGGCCGACCAGAGCAGGTTTATCTGCTGACCGAGACGGCGAACGATTTTTTCCCGCAGAACTTCCGCGTCTTGGCAGGCGACGTGCTGAACGAAGTCAAGCGTTTGCTGCCAGCCGCGGAAGTAACAGGCATCGTTCAACGCCTGGCCGATCGCACGTTGGCAGAAGCGCCAGTTCCGCGGCGCGGCCAGTCCGTGGATGAACGCCTGGCGGAGGTGACCACGTTCCTCAGCGAGAAAGGGTACCTGGCGCAGTGGGAACGCCACAACGGTCATCAACTGCTGCTGCACACGTGCAATTGCCCTTACGCGGGGCTGGCGGCCGAACATCCTGAATTGTGCCAGATGGACATGGTCCTGGTTTCTGAGTTGATGGCTGGTCTGGGACCAACCCCGCCCCGCTGCCTGGGACGCCTGGCGACGGGCAACAGCCGCTGTTCGTACGTGTTTGAATTGAATCACGCCGAGCTGCATGATGGAGAGCCAGCGGGGGATCAAGGATGAGCGCCGCACGCATCACACTACAGATGGTGACGCCTGCGCCGACAGATGGCGGCATGCACGATGCCTTTGGCAGACGTATTGATTATTTGCGCATCTCCTTGACCGATGCCTGCAACCTGCGCTGCGTCTACTGCATGCCGGAAGAGATGCAGTTCCTGCCGCGCGCCGAACTCTTGCAGGACGATGAAGTGCTCTTCATTGTGCAGGCTGCGGCGCAGCTGGGCGTCCGCAAGATTCGCTTGACGGGCGGCGAGCCAACGGTGCGCAAGAACATCGTTGAGCTGGTGCGGCGCATCAAACAGGTGCCGGGCATTGAGGAACTGGCGATGACCACCAACGGCGTGCTGTTGGCGGACCTGGCTCAGCCCTTGGCGGCTGCGGGTCTAGATCGGGTCAACGTCAGCGTAGACACGCTCGACGCGGCCAGTTTCAAGCGCATTACACGTTGGGGTTCGTTGCGTGACGTCTGGTCAGGCGTCGAAGCGGCCGAGGCCGCGGGCCTGAAGCCGATCAAGCTCAACTGCGTGGTGACGCGCGGCTACAACGATCAGCAAGTGGCCGACTTGGCTCGCCTGACCTTCGATCACCCGTGGGAAGTCCGCTTCATTGAACTGATGCCGTTTGGCGAAGTGGCGAACTTTGCACACAATGCCGTGGTGCCGTATCAGGAAACCATGGCGCGGGTGGAGGAAGCGCTGGGGCCGCTGAGCGTCGTGCCTGGCTACGATGGGCATGACCCGTCGCGACCGTATCGCCTGGCGGGCGCTCAAGGTACGCTGGGTTTCATTAGCTCGGTGACGCAGCCGTTTTGCGCCGGCTGCGGCCGTGTGCGGGTGACGGCAGATGGTAAGCTGCGTCTCTGTCTTCTGCGAGACAATGAAGTAGACTTGCTCACGCCGCTGCGTCGGGGCTGCTCATTGGATCAACTCAAGGCGCTGTTGCGCGCGGCTGTCTGGGGTAAGCCCTGGGGGCATGGCCTCGCCAATGATGTGGTGCCTGAGATTCGCGTCATGTCGCAAATCGGCGGCTGAACAAACGATACGTGCAAGTGCAAATTTACATAGAGAGTTGTTGTCTATCATTTCTTAAGGGAGGATGTTCATGATTACGTTGACACAAACGGCTGCGAGCAAGCTGCAAGATGTGCTGCACAGCAAAGGCTACAGTGAGGCCACGCACGGTTTGCGCGTCTTCGTGCAGGGCGGCGGTTGCGGCGGCATGCAGTACGGCATGACCTTCGAAGGCAATCCGCGTGAGGTAGATGAAGTGTACGAGAACTACGGTATCAAGGTTTTTGTTGATCCGACCAGCCTCTTCTACATCAACGGCGCGCAAATTGACTTTGTTGAAAACCTGATGGGCGGCGGTTTTCATATTGAAAACCCGAACGCGGTGTCAAGCTGCGGCTGCGGAAGCTCATTCCGCACGGCGCAGACGCACAGCGGCGAAGAGCCGGCCTCTTGCAGCCATAACTAATTACAGGCGTAGGCCGCTTAGCGAAGGACGGAAGATGAATTCCGGTCGGCTCGTCATGGCCGCTCGACATTCAGCTTGCGTCCTTCGTTTTTGTGCGCCGGCCCTCTCTTTCTGTCGTGGATCACACTGATGACTCGATTGTTTACGCTTGATGAGGCGAACGCGCAACTACCGCGTGTGCAGGCCTTGTTGACCGAGCTGCAGGAGGCGCGGCGGATCATCTTGACCGCGCGCCCCGACCTGGAGCCTGTGCTGCGCAAAGCCGGGACCAACGGCGGCAGCCGTCGCGCCGGGGAGATGCTCGCCGAGTTTACGCGGGTTGAGCTGGCCCTGGCCGGACTGCGCGCCATCGGCTGTGTGGTCAAAGATGTAGACCCCGGCCTGATTGACTTCTTGCATCGTTTCCCCGACGGCCGTGAGGTCTATCTCTGCTGGCGCCAGGGCGAGGAACGGATTGAGTTCTGGCACGAGGTGCAGGCCGGTTTTGCTGGCCGCCGCCGACTGGTCTAGAGATTTCTGCTTCTCAGCCCACCCACCTGCGCCCTGCGGCCAGAGAGGAACGTATTCGCCCAATGACGAATGGAAAAGTCAACATAGACGCTGCCAACGACGCTGCGACGTCGCCCTCCGTCTGGCAGCGCGCCGAGGCCGTCCTGGACAAATTCCGCCCCACGTTGAACATGGATGGCGGCGATGTTGTCCTGTTGGATATCCAGGACAGCGTCGCCTATGTGGAGATGCGCGGCGCGTGCGTGGATTGTCAGCTCTCCCAACTCACCATGAAAATTGGGATTCGCCGCATCATGCGCCAGGATGTCCCGGAGATCAGCGACGTCAAGGCGACTTTCATCAACTGAGATTAGTCGAACCCTGCGTAGATGCGGTATCATACCGCTGACGGCTCGTTGGCGCGCACCCCGGCCAGCGCGCCAGTCAATCGTGCGCAGGGTTTTTTGTTGCCTGGCTGGAGGTGAACTCATGGTGATGCGAAAAGACGTCCGTCAAATTCGGCCTTACGTATACGAAATCGCCCGCAACTTCCGTCACGACATGCGTGTGCCGGCTCGCTTCTATGCCGATGAAACGATTTTGCAGCAGGCGCTGGGCGATGACTGCCTGGATCAACTGATCAACACAGCCACGTTGCCCGGCATCGTAGGCCATGCCCTGGCCATGCCAGACATCCATCAGGGCTACGGTTTTCCCATCGGCGGCGTGGTCGCGACCACCGGCGCGGATGGCGTCATCTCGCCTGGCGGAGTTGGATTTGACATAAATTGCCTTGCAGGGGACAGCCTGGTGCTTGACGCCTGGGGATACACGCGCCCGATCGCAGAGTACGAAACGGATTGGCCGACACAGACTCTGCGCTGCCACGCTTTGCAGGCCAATCGTGAGGCGCAGACGCCTGTTGCCCATTTTCTGCGCCAGACGCCGCGCGCACTAGTGCTGCGCGCTACGACCGCGTCGGGTCGCACGCTGGTTGCCACGGCGGATCATCCTGTCTGGACACCGGAAGGCATGGTTGAACTGGGCGCCCTTGCAGAGGGCGACCGTGTTGCGGTCGTGGGCTTCGATGGGGTGCCTTATGAAGAGCCGTCAGACGATGTCATTTTGACGCAGGCAGACCTGGAGAACACCCTGGCGCGCCTCGGAAAGGGTGCGGAGGGCAACGCCGTGGGTCAGATCATGCGCCACCTGGACAGCCTGGGCTTGCTGCCTCTGCGCTATTCTTCGCCGGCCTTGCCCCCTCTCTTGCGCGTGATGGGCATCGTCTGGGGCGACGGCACGATGCACATTTCCAGCAGCGGCAAAGGCGTTACGGCCTGTTACGGTCGCGTCGAGGACCTGGAAGACCTGCGCCAGGACATTCAGGCCATCGGTTTTACGCCCTCGCGCGTGTATGCTCGCAGTCGCCATCATCGCTTCCAGACCACCTACGGCATCAGCGAGTTCGACTTTGTCGAAACCTGGATCAAGGTCAGCTCGACGGCGCTGGTGGCTCTGCTGGTGGCTCTTGGTGTGCCATTAGGCCGCAAGGTGCAGTCGGACTGGCGGCTGCCGGCGTGGATCAAGGCGGCGCCTCGTTGGCAGAAGCGGCTTTTCCTGGCTGCTCATTTTGGCGCTGAGATGAACGCGCCGGGTACGGTGTCGCAGCACGACTACAATTTTGAAACACCGATTCTCTCACTCAACAAACGCACAGCCTATGTGGAGAGCGGCGCGGCCTGGTTACAGGACATAGCCGATCTCCTGACCGAATTTGGCGTCGAAACGCTTCCCATCGGCCGACGCGTTGAATACACCAACGCCCAGGGCGAGGTTTCTATCCGCCTGCGCCTGCCCGTCGTGGCGATGCCTGCGAACCTGATCCGTTTTTGGAGCCAGGTGGGCTTCGAATGTCATCGCCACAAGCGCTCCCTGGCCAGTGTGGCGGTGATCTATTTGCGGCGCAAACAGGCCGTGCTGGCTGCACGCGCAGCGACCGCGCGGGCCGCCGTGGCGATGCAGGCTGCCGGCGAGAGCGCCTCCGCGATCAAGGCTGCGTTGGTGGGAGCGCACGCGAACGAACGCTTTATTGAGCGCTCCCTCTGGGAAGAACGTGAGACCGACCCGCGCATCGGGCTGGCGTTCATGCCCTTTGCGTCATTTGCCCATCAGGCCACGGCTGGTCTGGGCCAATCCGGCATGGTCTGGGACGAGGTTGTCCGTATCGAGCCGCGCCCTGATTTCAGCGGCGATGTGTATGATTTTACCGTTGCGCACGAAGACCACAATTTCGTCGCGAATGGCTTTGTGGTGTCCAACTGCGGCGTGCGTCTGCTGGCGTCCCATTTGGATCGGCAAACGGTGCAGCCGCATCTCTCCGCGCTGGCGACGGAGCTGTACAAGCAGGTTCCCAGCGGCGCGGGTGAAAAGGGCTTCGTCAGCCTGTCGGTCAAAGAGTTGGACGAGGTGCTGGCCCAAGGCAGCCAGTGGGCGCTGAAAAAGGGCTTTGCGCGCGCAGACGATCTGGAGCATACGGAGGAGCGGGCATGATGGCCGGCGCGGATCCGGCGCAGTGCAGCAGCCGCGCCAAAGAGCGCGGCAAGAGTCAACTCGGCACGTTGGGTTCGGGCAATCACTTCGCCGAGGTGGATGAGGTGGCAGAGATCTTCGACGCCGAGGCTGCCCAAGCCATGGGCCTGTTCCCCGGCCAGATCGTCGTTATGATTCATTGCGGCAGCCGCGGCTTTGGCCACCAGGTCTGCACCGATTATGTGGACATGTTCCAGAAGGTCATTCACAAGTACGGCATCCAACTGCCGGATCGCCAGTTGGTCTGCGCGCCGCTGCAGTCGCCGGAAGGGCAGGCCTACTACGCGGCCATGGCCTGCGCAGCCAATTTTGCCTTTGCCAACCGCCAACTGCTGGCGCATCAAGTGCGCCAAGCCTTTCGCACGGTACTCGCGGGCAAGATGAAGAACTTCGATCTATTCCAGGTCTACGACATCACCCACAACATGGCTAAGATCGAAATGCACGACGTCGGCGGGCAGCGGTTGAAGGTCTGCGTGCACCGCAAGGGCGCCACGCGTGCCTTTGGCCCTGGCGCCGATGTACTGCCGCGGCCATACTACGACATTGGGCAGCCGGTGTTGGTGCCGGGCAGCATGGGCACCGCCTCGTTTGTCCTGGTTGGCACGGCGGGGAGCATGGCGCAGACCTTTGGCTCCAGCTGCCACGGCGCCGGCCGCGTCATGAGCCGCTCCGCGGCCAAGCGCCTGGTGCAAGGCGGCGAGCTGCGCAGCCATTTGCAGGCGCAGGGCATCGAGGTGCGCGCCGGCAGCCTGGCCGGCCTGGCCGAAGAAGCGCCCAGTGCGTACAAGGATGTGGATCACGTCGTTGACGTCGTGCACAACGCCGGCATCGCACGCAAGGTCGCGCGGCTGGCGCCCGTGGCCGTGGTGAAGGGATAGTATGACAGATCAAGTTGAACTACCACAAATTAGTGTTGAAGAGCTCAAGCGTGTGCGCGAAGAGGGAACGCCGCACGTGCTGCTGGATGTGCGCGAGGAGCATGAGTGGAAATTCGCGCGTATCGAAGGGGCGCGCCTGTTACCCCTGTCGCGCCTGGCCCGCGAACTGACCGCCGCGCTGCCCGCCGACCTGACGCCGGACAGCCGGATCATCGTGCAGTGCCATCACGGCGTGCGCAGCGCCCAGGTGACGGCCTGGCTGCGCCAGCTCGGCTTCAAGAACGCATTCAACCTGACCGGCGGGATTGATGAGTGGTCGCTGCGAATTGACCCGGGCGTACCGCGTTATTGATCTCTTAATTTTGTAGATAAGCATGATAAAAATTGACAGTTTACAGGGGCGCGACTATAATCGCGTCCCGTCCGCCTGAGGGCGGCAGGCACATGGTGTGATGTGCTGAGACCGCCTATCGGCAAATACCGGCTCGCATGACAGGAAAAACCTGGTCTGTGATGGTGTCCCGTTGTGAGCAAAGTCGCTGACCGACGAGCTGACCGGTGTTATGCTGAGAATCCCCTGGTCAACTAAGCATGGGAGGACTTTGGATGAAAGTAGCCCTAATCAACCCCAGATTTCGTTTGCCTATTGACACACGCACCACCGCGCACCTGGGCCTGGCCTACCTGGCCGCTGTTTCCGAGCGCCGCGGTGATGAGGTGCGTGTTTTTGATGCTGATGTCGAAGAACAACCCCTGGAGGACTTCATTCAGGAGTTTCGCCCGCACCTCGTCGGCATCACCGCCAACACGCCGCAGGTCAAGCAGGCGTGGCGCACAGCCGCCAAGATCAAGAAGGTGCACGATGTGCCGATCGTCTTGGGCGGCCCGCATGTCAGCGTCGCGGCCGAAAACCTTGACTTTGAGTCGTGTCAGCAGCCAGACGTGGACATCGTGGTGCGCGGCGAAGGCGAGGCCAGTTGGACGGTCATCAGCGAACGCCTGGAAAGCTACTTGAGAGATCAGCCCACTTACCAGACGCACGACATTTTCGACCCAGAGAAGAATCTGTGGAGCGATGTGCTCGGCATCAGCTTCAAGACGAGCGACCGCCAGCTTCACCGCAACCCTGACCGCCCGGCCATGCCTGACCTGGACAGCTTGCCCTGGCCAGCCTACCATCTCTTCAAGATGCACAAGTATACCAACCTGCAGCCGGCCACCGATCATATCAGCGGCGCGCAGTCCTTCTCCATCATGACCAGCCGCGGCTGCCCCTACCGCTGCACCTTCTGCTCGCAGTCCATCATGCCGATCAAATGGCGCGCGCGCTCGCCGGAGAATGTGCTCGAAGAGTGGCGCCACCTGGTGCGTGATTTGGATGCGCTGGAAATCGGCGTGCTGGACGACAGCGCCAATATCCGGGTGGATCGCCTCAACAAGCTGGCAGACATGGTGATTGCCAACCAACTCAACCATGTGCCGTGGATTTTTGTCAACGGCATCCGCGCCAACCTGGCGAGCCTGGAGTTGATGAAGAAGCTCAAGCAAGCCGGCCTCAAGCGCACGGCCTTTGGCGTGGAAACAGGCGACGAAGAGATCATGGCCTCGATTGATAAGCGGGTTGACCATGAAACTATCCGTCAGGCCTTCAAGAATGCCAAGGCGGCCGGCCTGGAGACGATTGGGTTCTTTATTATTGGCCTGCCTGGCGACTCGCGCGCCACTATGCAGCGCACGATTGACTTTGCCTGTGAACTGGACCCCTTGATTGCGAATTTCAGTATGATGACGCCTTATCCTGGCACCAAGGTCTATGAGATTGTCAAGCGCCAGGGCCGCATGTTGGTCAAAGACTGGGAAGACTACGTCTTTTTCGATGGCAAGGCTCGTTACGAATTGGGAGACTTGTCGGCCGAGTTGATGACTGAGATGTGGAAGAAGGCCTATCGCCAGTTCTACCTGCGCCCGCATCGCATCCTGGGCACCATGACCCGCAAGGACTTCTGGCTCAACTACCGCCGCACCTTCCGTGTGGCCTGGCGCACGATCTTCCCACGCAAGGAGAAGACCGAGCTGCGCCGCCAGATTGAAGCCGAGGGCTTGGTGTAGATTGTGGAAGAAAGAAGCAGTATGTTCTCCGCTTGCTTGGGTGAGCCACGGAATCTGCTTCTTGATGAACAAACTGTCAAGTGGATCGCAACCTTTGTTCATGCGTACTTCATCATGGCGTGCGATGCTGAACATGGGGCTATCTAACCCGAACTGACAGATGACAGAGGAGGATGCAATGAAAATTTCCCTGGTTGGACCGAAATGGAACGAGATGGTGAACAGCTATCCCTCGCTGGGCTTGGGCTACCTGGCTGCGGTGGCCGAACGCGCCGGGCACGAGGTAGCGATTCACGATTTCGGCCTACGTCCACACACAACCCTGGCCGAGGACGCGCAAAAAATCATTGATGACAAGCCCGACGTAGTTGCGTTCACTTCGATGACAACCTCCTACCACCACATCGAGCAGCTGGTTGAGATTGTCAAAGATACGCTGGGCGTGCCGACCATCATTGGCGGGCCGCATGCAACTTCTCTGCCGCAGTTGACCATCGAGAACCCTGATATTGATTACCTGATCTACGGCGAAGGAGAGGAAGTCTGGCTCGATCTGCTGCAAGCGATTGAGACTGGGGACACCCGCTATGAACGCATCTTTGGCCTGTGGTGGAAAGATGACGGCCGGGTGGTGGAAAACCCACAGCGCAAGCTGATCGAAGACCTGGACGCCATGCCGTTTCCCGCCCGCCATCTATTCGAGTTGGACAAATACCCGCTCTACGCGCCCAATGGCGAGAAGATGGTCACGGTGCTTTCCAGCCGCGGCTGCCCCTACAACTGCTCCTTCTGTTTCAAGGGCGTCGTCGGCCGCACCTACCGCCAACGCTCGCCAGAAAGCATCGTGGAGGAATTGCGCCAGGTGCAACAGCAGTACCAGGTGCGCAATTTCTACTTCATTGATGACCTGTTTACGATTGACCTGCGCCGCCTGGAAAAGATCATGGACTATTTCATCGAACAGAAGATGGATATCCGCTGGCGCTGCCTGGCGCGGGTTGATCGCGTCAACCCCGAGCTGCTCAAGAAGATGTACGCGGCTGGCTGTCGCCAGATTCACTATGGCATCGAGTCAGGCAACACCGATGTGCTCAAGGCCACGGCTAAGCACATCAGCCTGGAACAGGTGCGCCGCTCCATCGAATGGACGGCCGAATCGGGGATTGACAGCAAGGGTTACTTCATCCTGGGGCTGCCAGGCGACAACGAGGATTCGATGGAAGAGACCATCGAGTTTGCTTCCAGCCTGCCGCTGACCGAGGCCATGTTCTCTATTGCCACGCCGTTCCCCGGCACGCGCCTATGGGACGAGCTGGTGCGTCGCAATCCAGAGACGCAGTACAACGCCGACTTTACCAAGACCTATTACTACAATTCGTACACGGCCGAAATTGCGCCTTTCATGAACGTGAGCGATGTGCCTGACGAGCGCCTGAGCGGACTTGCGATCGAAGCGCGGCGCCGGTTCGATGAAAGCAAGCGCCGCCGCATGTATGAAAGATCGTTTGGCAAAACGCTTGGCCCTGCGCTGTGGGAAGTTTCCCGCATCAAGCCGCTGCGCCAGTTGGGCAACGCGCTGGTTGGCGCGGGCATGCTTGGCAGCTTCCGCCAGGTGCGTGAGCGCGCAGGAGCCAACTCATGGGCGTAAGTTTTACTTCGGCCGCGGCCAATCGTTCGTTTCAAGAAAAAGCGCGCAACCGCTTTCGCTACTACAGCCAGCAGGCCTTGGCGCCGGTCAAGTGGCTTTCGTACACCACCGGTCAAACGCGGCTCGTGCCGCATCCCGACCGCATGTACATCGAATCCACGAACATGTGCAACCTGTCGTGCGTCATGTGCCCCACCGGACGCAAAGAGGTGACGCGGCCCAAGGGCTTCATGGAGTTCGATGTGTTCAAGCAGATCGTGGACGAAATGGCGCCGCACGTGAAAGCGACCACCCTGCATATCTGGGGCGAGCCGCTGATGCACAAGCGCATCTACGACATGGTGGCCTACTGTCGCAGTCACGGCCTGCGCAGCGAGATGAGCACCAACGCGACGCTGCTGGATGAGAAGAAGGCCCAGAAGCTGCTGGACGCCGGCCTGGATGCCATCTATCTGTGCCTGGACGGCATGCGGCCGGAGACTTACGAGGCTATTCGCGTCAATGCCGACTACGCCAAGACCAATCGCAACATCCACCGCTTCATCGAACTGAAGCAGGCTGGCAACTACCAGACCTACGTCAACTTGCAGATCATTCAGATGCAGCAAACGATGGGTGAGATTGATGAATTTGTGCAATCCTGGAAATTGCCGGGCGTAGATCGTATCAACGTCAAGCCTTTCGATTCCTGGGCTGACCAAATTGAAGCGATCAGCGAACTGCGGCCTGGCGCAGCGGCTGCGACGGTCAAACGCTATGCCTGTCCCAATTTGTGGTATCACGTCCACATCTACTGGGATGGTTCCATCGCCATGTGTGATCGTGACTTCAACAGCGCCTTTCCCCTGGGCAATGTCATTGATCCCGATGGCAGCGTACGTGTGATGAAGAACTGGAACGGCCCGCAGATGCAGGATCTGCGCCGACGCCACGTCGCGAACGAAATCAGCGACCTCGTGCCGTGCAATTCGTGCAGCGAGTGGGCCTGGTGGAAGCCAACGCTCTTCACCAGCCAGGGCAACCGGCCGGTGGAGCAGGGAGAGGCGCAGCGTTTGGCCGCGCTGCAGAACGATGAACATGCGAATGGCGCTGATGCGTTCATTCCTTTGAACGACATCACGTTTGCCGAAAACCAGACGACAAATTTGAATTAAGATCGCGGCGTGAGCATCCCCCGATGCGAACTCCGCATGCGCATCCCCAGATGCGAGCTTGAGGGAGGAATTTCTGTGAAAACGACGCTCATTTATCCCGGTATCGCGGGTCGCGGTTTCAACTGCTTGAGCCAGGGAATGGACGCTGGCTGGGTCTCGCACGGCCTGTCTTCGATTAGCGCCAGCGCCAGGGCCGAAGGTTTCGATATTGATCTGATTGACCTGCGCGCGCTGCAAAGTTGGGATCATTTCCGTGAGGAATTCCAGAAGCGCAGCCCGGACGTCGTCGGCATCACGATGATGTCGGTGGACTACAACCCGGTCAAGCGCTGTCTGAGCATCATCAAGGAAATCAACCCGGACTGCGTCACCATCCTGGGCGGCGCGCACGTCACGCTGGCGTTGGAAGATTCGCTGCGCATCCCCAACGTGGACTATCTGATCACCAACGAAGGCGAAATCACCTTCCCGCGGCTGCTGCGCCAGATTGAGCAAGGCGCGCGGCCAGAGCAGAAGGTGCTGCGCGGCGAAACCCCCGACCTGGATCGCATCCCCTTTGCGGATCGCGACCTGTTCCTGGGTGAATGGCGCAAATGGGGCTATTCTCTGAACAGCCCCGAGGTGCCTTTTGTCAAAGAGCTGCCTGGCCCCTTCCTGACGATCATCGCCGGTCGCGGCTGCGCCTACCGCTGCTCCTTCTGCAAGCCAGGCGAGGACTACATCTTTGGCAAGCGTGTGCGCCGCCGCAGCGTGGACAATGTGATCCAGGAACTGCGCGAGCTGCGCGACGCCTACAATTTCCAGAGCTTCATGTTCCATGATGATTGTCTGACCGAAGACCGCGCGTGGGTGACCGAGTTCTGCGCAAAGTACCGCGCCGAAGGCTTCACGCAGTCGTTCTTCTGTCAGAGCCGCGCCGACATCATCACGCGCCATCCCGACATGGTCAAGATGATGCGCGATGCTGGTCTCAAGGGCTATTTCATCGGCTTCGAAAGCGGCAATCAGCGCATTCTGAACTTCTTGCGCAAGGGCACCACGGTGGATCGCAACCTGGAGGCGTCCAAGGTCTGCCGTGAGTACGGGTTGGTCATTTGGGCCAATTACATGATGGGCATCCCGACCGAAACCAAGGAAGAGGTCATGGATACCGTCAAGATGATTCGCGAGGTGGACCCGGACTATTTCAGCCCGTCGTTCTTCACGCCGCACCCCGGCACCGATCTTTACGATTACTGCGTGGAGCACGATCTGAGCCTGGTGGCCGACTATGACTCCTACCGGCGCAATCCAACCGAGCCGAAGATCAAGGGCCAGGATTACGAATTCCTGAAGTGGGCGCGTGACTTCAGTCAGAAGCGCACCTTCAAGAACCAGGCGCGGCGCACCTACCGTGCGTTTGTCGAGAAATATACGGACCCGCAGAAGTACGCCAACCGAGCGCGCCGGCTGCTGGGTCTGGCGCGCGACGAGCAGACGGCTATGCGCCCGTTATCGGCGAAGTCGCACGCCAGTTAAACAGAGAGGAACCGTGCGCGGTTCAAGATGAGGTAATCATGCGAGTTTTACTGGCAAGTCCAGAATCGAGAGTCTGGAATTCGCGCCAGCACATCCATAACGGCTTGGGCTATCTGGCCGGTGCACTGCGCCATGCGGGCTATAATGTCAGCCTGTACGACGCGTCCATCGAAACCGAGCCGCTGGCCGAGGTGTTGCAACGAGAACGATATGATGTGGTGGGCATTTCCAGCCCCACGCCCCTGATTCGCGAGGCCTGGCAAGCCGCGGCGACGGCGAAATCCACCGGCGCTGTGACCATCCTGGGCGGCCCGCACCTGACGCTCAAGCCTGATGAGTCCATGGAACATGACGAAGTAGACCTGGTGCTGCGCGGTGAAGGCGAAGATGCGATGATCGAGATCATGCAGATGCTCGATCTGGATCCTGGCCTGCAGGCGGCGCCGACCGCGCCCCGTCGTTTCAGCCACAAGGGCTGGTCCGAGATTCTCGGCCTGTCCTATCGCAACGGCGACGTGCGTCACAACCCGCCGCGACCCCTGCGCCCGGACCTGGACAACATCCCTTACCCGGCGCACGACATGTTCAAGATTGACCGCTACACCAATCTCAATCCGCTGACCGACGGCTTGATTCCTGGTTCGCGCAGCTACACCATCGTCACCAGCCGCGGCTGCCCGTTCAAGTGCACCTTCTGCTCCAAGCCGATTACCGGCGACACCTGGCGCAACCGCTCGGTGGACAATGTGCTGGGCGAATGGCGCTGGTTGGTGCGTGACCTGCACGCGACCGAAATTGGGATCACCGATGACATCTGGAACCGCGACCTGAAGCGCGCCAAAGAGCTGTGCCGGCGTCTGATTGCTGAGAACCTCAACCGCGTGCCGTGGGTTACGGTGCACGGCATGAAGGTCAACTACGGCGATGCCGAGCTGTTCCAGCTCATGAAGGCCGCCGGCGCCAAGCGCGTGGGCTTTGGCGTGGAGTCAGGCAACCAAGGCGTGCTCAACAACATCATCAAGAAGGGCCAGACGCTCGATATGGTGCGCGACGCGTTCAAGAACGCTAAAGCGGCCGGTTTGCAGACGATGGGCTTCTTCATCCTGGGCATGCCGGGCGAGACGATGGAAACGATGGAAGACACAGTCAAGTTTGCTCTGGAACTCGACCCTGACCTGGCAAACTTCATGATTGCCGCGCCCTATCCCGGCACGCGCCTGTGGGACATGCTGGAAGAGATGGGCGCTGAGATCTTCAGCCACGACTGGCACGACCTGGCGATTCAAGACAACAAGGCGCATTTCCAGTACGGCGGACTCAAGGCCGAAGAAGTCGAAGAAAAGTGGCATGACGCCTATCGCCGCTTCTACATGCGGCCCAACCGCCTGGTCAGGCGCTTGACCAAATGGGACACCTGGCGCAATGCACCCGAACGCCTGCGCGACGCCAAGCGCTTTTTCTTGGGGAACCTGAGCGCGGCGCCGAAGACTCCCGCCTGGAGCGGCTCGGCCGCGCGGCGCTTGGGTTAAGCGAGGAGGTACGTAACGATGCGTGTACTACTGATCAACCCGCCCTTCCAACGCTTGAAGAAGGTTTCGAGCATCTACTTTCCCTTGAGCTGCGGCTATCTGGCCGGTGTGCTCGAACAGGCCGGCCACGAGGTGCGTATTTACAACGCCGAGGTGCCGGCGCGCAACGAGGATATTGGTCACGAGACCTACGATAACCTGCTGCACGGCCATCAACTGTGGTTGGATGCGCTGCGCCCGGAAGTAGGCGAGGGCAACCACCCGGTGTGGAGCGAATTCATGCAGACCCTGCGTGAATTCAACCCGGACATGATTGGCTTCACAGTCAAAAGCCCCAAGTGGCCGTCGGCCATCAAGGCCGCGGAGATGTGGAAGCGCGAGCGGCCCGACACTGTGGTGGTCATGGGCGGCCCGCACATCACCGTGCTGCCCGAAGAAGTCATGGAGTATCCCGCGGTGGATTTCTGCGTGCGCGAGGAGGGCGAGTACACGCTGCTGGACCTGGTGGCGGCCCTGGAAGGCAAGGGCAAGCCGTTCGCGGCCATTGACGGTCTGTCATGGCGTCAGGCGGATGGCGCGGCCGTGCACAACGTAGCGCGGGGCAAGATTCCCAACCTGGACGTTCTGCCGTTCCCGGCCAAACACCTGTCGCTCTATCTCGATCGCTATGATCCGGCGCACCTGGGCGTCATGGTGACGCTGCGCGGCTGCCCGTTCTACTGCGGGTTCTGCGAGCAGCATAAGACCTGGGGCCGCGCGGTGCGTTTCCACTCCGTGGATTACACCGTGCGCGAGATCAAGCACATCATCCAAACCTTCGGCACGCGCGAGATTTCTTTCTGGGACGACAGCTTCACGGTCAACCGCAAGCGTACGATTGACCTGTGCCAACGGCTGCTGGCCGAAAAGCTCAACATCTCCTGGAGCTGCACCACGCGCGTCGACCTGTTGGACGAAGAGCAGGTGATGTGGATGAAGAAATCGGGCTGCAGCGGCGTGGATATCGGCGTCGAGACCGGCAGCGCGCGCATGATGAAGCTGATTGACAAGGCTACGACGCCGGAACGCGTCGTGGAAGCCAGCCAGTTGATGACCAAGTACAAGCTGAACTGGTCGGCTTTCTTCATGATGGGCTTCCCCGAAGAAACCGAGGAAGACATCGAGGCCACCAAGCGCTTCATGCAGGAAATCAAGCCCAATCACATCATCATGTCCATCTTCACGCCCTACCCAGGCACGCCGCAGCATGAGGTGGCGAAGCGGCTCAATCTGCTGCCAGCCAAGATTGACTGGAGTCGGTTCAGCCATCAAAGCCCAGAGAACCACTTCGTGCAGAACATCTCGCGCGAACGCTTTAGCGAAATTGTGACTGACATGATGGCGTTTGTGGATGACATCAACAACGGCTGGCAGCTCAAGGTTCAGCGCGTGTTGAACGATTGGCGCTTTTGGGCGCGCCATCCCCTGCTGCTGACGCAAAAGGCGCTGCACTCCATTCGCGGCCGCGGCCTCGGCCTGGGCACCATCCGACCGTTGGGATAGTGGGATATTGCACGGCGCTGCAAGATGCGGAGGAAATGATGAGCGTGCAGACAGTTACACTGAATGTGCCGGATACGGTGTATCAGCAGATCAGGCGCGCCGCAGAAAAAATGCATCGCCCCGTCAATGATGTGTTGGTGGAGGCGGTTATTGCCGCAGCGCCTGTTGCCAGCAATTCGCCATCAGACCTAAAGTCGGCATTGGCGCAGATGGCTTTTCTCAATGATGCGGCCTTGTGGCAGGCTGCGCGCGCCACGATGACGCCAACGCAGCGCACACGCCTTGAAGCATTGCACGAAAAGCAGCAGCGTGAAGGATTGAGCGCGGCCGAACGAATCGAAGACCAGGCCCTACTTTCGCTATACCGGGAAACGGTTCTATTGCGCGCGCAAGCCGCCATGTTGCTCAAGCAGCGCGGATACGACATTTCTGATACGACGCAATTCTCGCCCATAGAATGAGCACTTCCCATGATTAGTCTTATTCCCAAATTGCCGGCCTACTGGGCCTTTCGGCGCTTTGGCTGGCCGCGCATGTACCCCTTCAGCGTGGTGGTCAGCGTCAGCTACAAGTGCAATTCCAAGTGCCGCACGTGCGATGTCTGGCGCAAGCCCAACGACGACATGAGCGTGGCTGAGTGGCGCCGGGTCTTTCACAACCTGGGGCGCACGCCGTTTTACATGACCTTCACCGGCGGGGAGCCATTCCTGCGACCTGACCTGGATGAGCTGGTGATTGCGGGCTACGAAGAATGCCGCCCGGAAGTGATCACCATTCCCACGAACGGCCTGCTCAGCGAGCGCGTGGTCGAGCGCGTGGAGCGCATCTGCGCGGCGTGCCCTGACGCGCAGATTGGCATCAACCTCAGCCTGGACG
The DNA here is from genome assembly GCF_900491745.1 of Candidatus Amarolinea aalborgensis. Lineage (NCBI taxonomy): Bacteria > Bacillati > Chloroflexota > Caldilineae > Caldilineales > Candidatus Amarolineaceae > Candidatus Amarolinea > Candidatus Amarolinea aalborgensis. The sequence goes on from NZ_UETR01000004.1 coordinate 46,735, forward strand.
GCCTGGGCGATGTGCATGACGACATCCGCGGGGTCAACGGCAACTGGGAGCGTTCGATGCGCACGTGGGCGTTGCTCAAGGCTCTGCAGCCGCGTTACAAGAACCTGGTGCTCACGATTCACACCGTGATCTCGCGCTTCAACATTCACCTGTTCGAGGAAACCTACGTCGGTTTGCAGAAGCTGGAACCAGACTCTTACATCACCGAAGTGGCTGAGGAGCGCGTCGAGTTGGATACGGTTGGTTGGGGCATCACCCCACTGGCCGAGCAGTACGCGCCGATCGCCGATTTTCTCAGCGCGCAAGCGCGGCAGAAGCCGGTCAAGGGTATTGCGCGCTTCACGCAGGCCTTCCGCGCGCAGTACTACCAGTTGGCGAAGCGCACCTTGCAGGAACGCACGCAGGTGATTGACTGCTACGCCGGCTGGGCCAGCGCGCACATCGCGCCCAACGGCGACATCTGGAGCTGCTGCATCCGCGCAGAGCCGGTGGGCAATCTGCGCCAGACCGGTTATGACCTGGCGCCGATCTGGTTCGGGGCGCCGATGGCTAAGCTGCGGCAGAGCATTGCCAACAAAGAATGCTCATGCCCCATGGCCAACGCCAACTACGCCAACATGCTCCTGCACCCGCCGACGCTGGCCAAAGTCGCGTTGGATATGGTGCGGTAGGGCGAGCTCAATCTGCGCCGGGCGCGTGGCGCTGCATGACCAATTTCGGTGTGCGATCCACATAGAAAAGCCCCCAGTGTTTTTCAGGCTCCTGCGGATCGGATGATCCCTTCCACGGCTCATCAAACGCTTCGAAAACGAAGGTCAGGATCTTTTCTGCCGTTGTCCATGCCATCAGTTGCTCGTAGTACTCGGCCTGGAACGCTTCGGACGCGTTCGCTGGATCAATGCCTCGGCCATTGGAAGCGGTCGTCCAGCCGGCTTCGCTGATCACGATCGGCTTATCAGGAAAGTGACGTGCAACCGAGTCATAGTTCTGCTTGGTGTACGCTAGGGCGTCGTCAATCGTGCGGTATTCCCAGACCGGGTAGGTGTGAACCGAGAGGAAATCGAGTTCAGCGACCAACGGTTGCAGTTTCTGGACCCAGGGAACATAGTTTTCGCAAAACGTCACTGGCTGTGAGACCGCGCTCTTGATGCGGCGAGTATAGGCAACCAGGCTGTCAACCGAGACCATGTGATCTGTCCATTCCACACTGGCTTCATTGCCTACAGACACCGCAAATACAATGTCACGGTAGGCATTGGCCAATGCCATGAGTCGCTCAACCTGCTTACGGTTCAATTGCCGATTGGCCGAGAGCGTTTCGTCACTGAACTCGGCCCCCCATGGGCAGTTTGGATTGCTCATTTCGGCGGCTAGATCCACCCCTAGCATCACCCGCAGAGGCAAACCCTCGTCACGGATCACCTTGAGCGTGGTTTCAGCGTGTTGGCTGCAATCGTACAGCCTGATGAAAGACCAGAAGTCGGCCAGCATCAGGAGATCTTCTCGAATCTCTGCCTCGCTTGGGAAGATTCCCCGGCGAGGATCCTGGCCCTCACGGTATCCAGAGTAGCAGATGGCCCGGCCGGGGTTTTGTCTGATGACCTGTGCGATAATTCGCCGTTTGTCGAACGCGCTAGACATACTTCAACAATCCATCCTTGTCCCAAAGCCCCCAGTACGCGCCCACGTCTCCTTCATCCGCTGTTTTCCACGGCTCGTCGAATGCAGAGAAGTAGATAATGTCAACTCCTTCTTCCTCGACCCACTGGTAAGTGTTGATGAAATAACGAATGGCGTTTTCGAATGAAGGCGCCGCCGCACGCACAGGCGTGCCGAGATTAGGCCAACCGGTCTCGCTGATAATCACCTTTTTACCCTTGCCGGCATTGACAGCCCGGCGGTACATTTCCTTCATGTACACCAGCGCATGTTCGGCCGGATAGCCCTCCCAAAACGGGTAGCAATTGGCGAAAATCACATCGCACGCCGCGCTCACTTGCGGGTGATCAACAAACTTGAAGTAGGCGTCCACATACCCGACGGGGACGCCCGGCGCGCCTTGCCTGGCGCGATCAATGTAGTCAATTAGCTCGGACTCCGGCATTTCATCGCGCAGCAGCACCTCGTTACCGATCGCCAACAGGTCTGCATAGCCAGCTCTGGCGACCTCGATGGCTTGATTGAGTTCAAGCTCGTTTTTGGCGCGGTCCTCGCCCAACCAGGCGCCGACGATGGTCTTTAGCCCATACTCAGCGGCAATGCGAGGGATCAACTCGTTTCCCTCTGTACAGGAGAATGTCCGCACCCACTTCACGTAGGGCTGCACGATGCCGAGGCGCTCACGGATCTGGGTTTCCGTGATCAAGGTACCCGGGCCTTGACCTGCGATGTAGGGACTGAAGGCAATCCCATGGATTTTCCGCTCCAAGAGGATACGCGCAATGGCTTTCAAATCATTGATGGAAAGACCGGCGATATCAATGCCTGCTAACGATTTATATTCATAATATTTTCTCAACATCTTTCCCTTCCTCTTAAGCACTAGGGCCGTCATTGTAATCGCTGGTCACTCGCTTGTCAACGTTGGCGAACGCGAATCTAGCGACGCGGGTGTTTGACTCACGCCTCTCTGTGTCACATCTTCTTGATCTGGGTTTGTTGCAGCAACTTGGTGTGATGCCGGCTGCGGGCCGATAGCCAAAACCAAAATCGCCAAGCCGCGTGCTACCGCGGATGATTGAGAACAGCCACATCTAGCGCACCCGACTTGTGGATTGCGCGATAGGGCTATTCTCAAGTCCTCCACGGCGGCGATTGGCATGGCCCGCCGGTCGGCGCGCGGCTAAGGCGTCTGCATGAAATAGAAATCAGCGTGACTGGCTACGTAGCGCCGGTGCGTCAGGTTGTCCACGCTGCTCACCCCAAGCGTGCCGTCCGCCTGCAGTTGCACGTCAGCCAGGATGACCCAGGGATCGCTCGGCGGCGGCAGCCAGGGCCGCGGATCGTCCTGCGTGGCGCCGGCCACGCCGCCCGCGCCGATGGCGCTGTGCGTCTGCTCATAGACCGGCGGCGCCGCAGTTCCTGCGTAGCTGGCCGGCAGCTGGGTCAGAATTTTGATGGCAAAGCTCTCACGCAGCCGGCTGTACTCGCAAGCCAGGTCGTTGCCTCCGCAGCCAGCACTCGCCACCTGCACCGGCCGCGTCTGGCATTCACCGTAGCGCACCGCCACGTACAACGGCAGCTCCGGCCGGCGGTTGACGCGCACCGTGCTGCACCACGGATCTGCAGCCTCAGTCGAACTGACGGCATAACCGTCGAGCCCTTCCGTGCGAATGTCGAACTGCAGCGGGCGGTCAATCACGATCTCATCCCCTTGAGGCCCCAGCAGATAGCCGGGCGTGATGCTGAGCTGCCAGTCGTCCACCCGACTGACCCAGGCGCCCCGTACGACACCCCAGCCGTGCAGCAAACGATTATGGCGGCGCTGCCGCTCATAAACATAATCCACCGCCAGCGTCAGGTCGGCCGGCATGACCATCTGATAGGCAAAAAAGCGCGGTTTTTCCAAACCTGCCGCACTCGGAAACGGACGATCAACGTAGTCAATTGGCATTTGAATCTCTCCACTCAGTTGGGGGTTGTTTGGCGCAACTTGGCGTTAGCCTGGCATGACCTCGAAATAGCTGTGCCACTGGCCGCCGGCCTGCCCATCGCCGGCGCGCGCTGTGCGCACAAAGCTGTCGGCCAATCCAGCCCATACCTGATTAACCAACGGACTCATGTCATCTTCCACCAGCGCCCACACGGCGTCCAACAGGTCGGCGGTGAGCTGCGTGCCCTGGTAATCGGCGTCCAGGGCCAGGCCGGCCGTATCCAGCAGGACGTCATTCTCCGCGCGTAACTGCACCAGGAAGCGCCAGGGAAGCTCATTCTGCTGCAAATCGAGCACGTCGTTCAGGGTGAAGCTCTCTGTCACCCCAGAACTGCGCATTACGGCCAGGACTGGTTGCCCGGCAGGCGCCACCTGCACGCGGTGAATCAAGACGTCTTCCGGGCCGCGCACCTGGACCTGCCAGACCCGCAGCCAATCATCCACCTGCGCCAGGCTGGCTGCGGCGATCTCCCGGCTGAACGCGATCTCCAGCCGCGGCGCACCGATCCAGTTGCTCCGCCACACCGTCGCCGTCGCCAGCGTCAGCCCGTTGGGCGGCCACAGCGTCTGCACAACCGGCAACTCAGGGGCGGGCGCGGCGGCCGCTGCCATACCCGTTGCATGGAAATAGACCACGGCCGGCCAGCCCTGGCTCAGGCTGGCGCGCACCACGTTCGCACCCACATTCGGCCCCAGCAGCCACAGCGGCAGCGCGGCCATGCCATCGGCGTCGGTTGTCACCTCAACGTGATCGGCCACCGCGGCCGGGTTCGTGGAGTCAAGCCCCACTGCGCCGTCGCCCGATACTACCTGGAAAGTGACTGCCAGCCCAGCCACGGGCGTGGTGTGCTGCAATACTTGCACCGTTAGAGGCGCGGGCGTCGCGGCGCTGACCGCTGCGGTCTGATTATCGCCGGCCTGGACCACGAGCGACGGTGTGGCCGCCAGACAGACGAGCAAGTCGAAGAGCTGCGGATTGCTGAAGACCAACGGTCGCACATTCACGTTGATCAAGTCGCTGGTGATGGGTTGACCGGCTGCGGGCAGTTGGATGTGGGCCAGAACCACGCAGGGAGTTGGCGATGGATCCGCGCAGGGCTGACTCACGCGCGCGACCAGCCGCTCGTAGAAAGCCGGTTGCCCCAGGTCGGCGAAAGCGCCTGGCATGTCGCAGCCCGGCGTGATGGCCGCCGGCGCGCCACTGGTCACGACCAGGGCGTAGCGCTCCCGGATCACGCTCGGCTCTGACGCGCGCTCGCCATCGCAGCCACCGCCTACCAGGACGGGCACCGGCTCGGCTTCGCACTCGTAGTACGCCAGGCACAGCGTGACATCGCCCTCTCCATCAATGCGCGCGCCGGTCGGTTGGCCATAGGCATCGGTCAACTGGCGCGGGTCAATGCCCGGCGACGGCGCGGGCACGAAGATCGCGCGGCCCGCCTCATCCACGGCTGCGCCCGGTCCTACCCCCACGCGCGTGCCGTCAGTGGACGGCGCTACTGCCAGGCCACAGATCACCCCCTGGCCGAGGGTGAGCCGATCGTGGGCCCAGCGTGCGCGCACGTGGTAGACCTGCTCGAGGTTGAAATGGAAGACATCCATCAACTTACCATAGAAGTAGCGGTTACGTGTCGGTGTCGTCAGCCCAACCGGCGCCAGGCTGCTGCCGTACGACTGATCACTCATCGGTTTGATCTCCTTTCGTCGAGCCTGTCGGCTCGGTATCCTTTGCTTCCACGTATGCCATCACACCGGCGTCCGGCGCGCTTGTTCCCCAATTACCCGAAACTCATCCCATCCCGGCCCGTCGGCCTACTTGAGCATCCTGGCCGATGGCGCCGCCCGGCTGACCGCGCCGGGCATCGGGCAAAATCGTGTCCACGCCCAGGGGCTGCCCTTGCGCCAGGGTGAGGGCCGGCGGCGGCCCGGCCAGGATGGTATCCACCCCCAACGTGGCCTGCAGGCCCACACGCAGCGCCGGCTCGATCAGAGACAACCGGCAGCGCAGATGAGCCGGGGCCTCCCGCTCCAACAGCGCCTGCAGCCGACTGACCACGGCCGGGTTCGGCAGCTCAGCCGCGTACAGTTGCACCGTCAGATCGAGGATACGCGTCCCGAAAAGAGGCGCGCTGTCCTGCCCCGCTGCCAGCAGCACTGTTTGATCTAGTACGGCCGTGGCGCCGAGGGTGGCGCCCTGGGGATATGCAGGTGAGAGTTGCGTATCCACACCCAGGGTTGACGCGCCCTGCAGCCGCCAGGCCCCAGCCCGCAGCGCCCCCTCGTGCACGTACGCTGGGGCGCCGGCCGCTAATGATACCAGGCGCCGCAGCCCTGCCGTCGTGCCCCGCCGGCCGTATAGCTCAAACGCCTCAGCCACGATCAGCCGGCGCCGGGCTTCATCCCAGGTGTCGTCGAGATCGAGGGCCAGCCAGCCGGCGAGCCAGGCCAGCCAGGGGGCCTGGGACTCGTCCGGCGCGGCCCACGGGTCAATCAGGCGGGGAAGGTCGTCAATCGTTTGTCCTGTGTCTGCCAGCAGGCTCTGGAAAAGGGCCAACAAGCGCGTGAGAAAATCCCGACTGCCCGCATCCTGTTGGTAGATGGCGGGCAAATAGCGCAGCCAGCCCTCTGCATCGAAGGTAACCCGCACCTGGTGCAGCACCGGTGAAGCGTGATTGTCACCCTGCATCTCCCCATAGAGCCACAAGGCCGGGGCCGGCTGACTGGAAATCCACAGGTCATCCGCGTCGAGCGGCGCAGCATCCCAACCGGTCGGCGGGAGCGGCGGCAGCATCACCGGGTCGCCGCTGAACGTCCACAGCCGCACATGACAGCCTGCGGCCAGCGGGTCGAGGTCTAGGGTCAGACGCTGCCAGGCGACCGGCCGATCACTCACGATGAGGGGCCCGGCCAGGAAGGCGCCGTCTTCGACGAAAGCCTGACCCGGCAGCAGGACGTCACGCACGCGACCCACGCCAGGGTCAATCCACAGGCGACCGTGCGGATCGAGACTGAGGCCGGCCAGTGGGCCCGTATAATCAGCGACGACGCCCAGGAGACGCCCCTGACCATCGAAGGTCAGCAGGCGTCCGCCGCCTGACCCGGCCGCCAGAGCGACATACAAAGTTTCGCCGCTGAATATGATGCCCACGGGCTGTCCATCTGCCAGCGCCTGCCAGCGCTGGGCGGCGACGTCATCCGGGCTGCCGTCATCTAGTGCGTAGAAACGCAGGTTTCCGTCGCGCTCGATGAGCAGAAGTCGCTCTTGCCCGTCAATGAGCGCCGCCGCCACGGCCGCCGGATCCACCCCGGTCAACGTGAAGGCCAGGTCGGCTCGCCCATCCGCGTCCAGCTTCTGCACGCGCTGATTGCCAGCCTCCGCGACGTAGATGGCCCCGGCCGCGTCAACCGCCACGCCGACCGGCGCCGCGAAGCGTCCGACGGCGTCGCTGGGCTGGGGCTCGGCGTACGGATCGGGCTGGCCCCACAGTGCGCGCAATTGCCGCGTGGCCAGGTCAATCACCTGGATGCGGTGGTTGCCCGTATCCGCCACGTAGAGCGCCTGTCGTGGACCGACGATCAGACCTTGCGGCTGGCGAAACTGGCCCGGTAGGCTGCCTGGACTGCCGAACCAGGGCAAGAGCGCGGCATCCTTGGCTGCGCCGGGATCGGCGCATACGTCCCAGCGCAGCACCCGCGCGCCGGCCGGATCAACCAGGTACAAGCTGCCGGCCGCATCCATGCCGAGACTGGCCGGGCCGGCGATGGCTGCAGCCAGGGCCTGCGCGGTTGGCGGCGGGTTCATCACCACGGCGGTGCGCGCCAGGCTCAGCGCGCCGTCGTCGCGAATCACCAGCCCTGGCCGGGCCGTCACGTTGATCGTCGGCCAGCGGTTTTCCAGGTTCAGATAGCGAAATCCCGGATCGCTCATGCGGCTATCCCTCCACGCCCATCCACGCCACGCACCACGCTCCATCCTTGCGAATCCACCTCACGACCTGCTCAGGGTCTTGGTCCAGGATCCCAGACATGTTCAGAATGGCATGGCCCCCGGTGCGCAAATCGCGCGGCAGTAACACCTGCAGCAAGAATCCGCTCGCCGATGGCTCGCTCACCTGCCCGTAACCGTCCCAGGCCAGATCGGCGGACTGCATGCGGTTGCCGATGATATGCGCCATGAAGCGCGGCGTCGCGCTGAAACCGGCGCGCGCGGTGTCGACGCGAGTCTGCACGCCCAGAACCACACCCGACTCCTGCCACACCTTCCAGGGGGTGGCGCCCGGCAGGGTCTGGCCGGAGGCGATCAACGGCTGCGGCGCGGGCGCAGCATAGCGCCGCTCCTTGTCTGCGGCCGCCGTCGCCAGGCGGCAGTTTTGAACCTGGATGCTGGCGAGGACGATGTCCTGCCCTGGTCGAAACCGGCTGTCGGCCGCCGGATCGTCGGGCCGCACCCAGCGCAGATCGGGGCGCTCGTCCAGGCGCACCGTGCCGGCGGCGTCGCAGGGACCACGGCGCTGCGTGGCGGGCAGGCTGTCATCGTCAGCGTACGCAGCCACCAGAAAGTAGGAGAGCGGCCCAGCCGCCGCCGGGATGGGCACGTCGAGACGATCGGTGAGCACCAGGTCGCGCCCCAGGCAGTCAAGGGCATAACCGGGCTGCACCGTCACCAGGCGCGCGCCCTTTTCGCCCAACACCTCCAACCCAAACGCAATCCCCCAATTGTGCAGGCTGCGGTTATGCCACCAGCGGAGCTCCCGGTTGAAGTCGAAGAGGGTGTTCAGATCGGCCGCAGCCAGGAGCTGCCCCTCAAAGAACAACGCACGTTGTAGGGCGGAAGTCCCGCCGGAATCGTTCATCATCTCGTCTCCTCATCATCATGCAGCCGCATGGCCGCGCCGATCGGCATCTCAGGCGCAGCCGGCTAAGGGTTCCACGCCCAGCCAATCAATCACCAACGGCAGGACTTGGACAGCCTCACTCACAAGCCCCTGTATATCCCCCAACGCGCCGTATCGAATCTCCAGCGTAAAATGATCACGCGCCGGCGCGGTGATGTTCAAGAACGGCCCGGCGATGGACGCCAGCAGGCGCCAGCGCAGACGACCCTGACGCGCGGCCGCCATGAACGGATTCTCGACCAACGCAGCCAGGTAGAACGGCGTCCGGCTGAAGCCGCCGTCCGCCGTGTTGACCGTCACGCTGCAGCCCAATGGATTGTTGTCCACGACGGCCACCTGCCTCTGTACGCGGCCGCCGGCCAGGTGTGGTCGCACCTGACGCGTCGCGGTGCGGCGCAGCGATAAATCCAGGCCGCCCAGGCGGCCTTCGGCTTCGATCCGCACACGCGCCAGGGGTATGTCCAGGCCCAGGCGAACCTCAGCCGCCAGCGGAGGCGGCGCTTCTCCCTGGTTAGGCCCGGCGAAGCACCAGCGCCAACTCGCGCTGTCCAGCCCTGAGCGTCCCACGCGCGTGCGGCCCAAGCCAGGGATCGGCGCGTGATAGCGAACCACCAGGTCAAACCACCAGGGTGGGTCGCCCTGCGTCGGCGTCGGCGGCAGCGGTAACATCCCCCCCTGGCTCGCCATGACCAGAGAACGACCGTAGACATCGTATGCCAGGCCTGCAGCCAGAAAGAGATCACCGAAGGTCTCCTGCACCTCCAGCCCAAACGCGACGCCCCACGTGTCGTGCAAGCCGCGCACATGCAGGGCCTGATGGCGCAGCTCTGAGGCCAGGGCCGCGCTCAAGTCCTGCGCGCCGAGCGGCTGCGGCTCAACAAAACGGACGCGGGCAAGCCCATTATCCATAGATACCTGCCTCTTCCACGGTGATCGTGTGCGCGCCGGGGATGACCAGGGTTGTGGGGCCAACGCAGAGATTGCTGCACGAGTCTGCGCCGCCAGCGACGCGCAGATCCAGGGATAGGACATGATCAACGCCCTCTACCTGGTCAATGACCTGTAGGACCTCCGCGCGATAAACGTCGCGGCCAAACGGCCAGCCGCGCCCAGTCGGCCCGCCGGTGAGCGGATCCAAGAAGGCGTCCAGGGCCGTACGGATCGCGGCGACCACCGCGGCACGCGCCGCGCCCCGGCGAGCACGCACGCTGGCGGTGACCGTCACCGGCAGGTAGTCCGGGCCGACCACCACCAGGCGCGTGCCCATGACGCGCCGCTGAAACAAGTACTGGCGGACGGCGGCCAGCAAGCCTGGACTGGGCAGAGGCTGCCCACGCGGCAGTTCTGGCACAATGATGATAGTGATGGTGCTGGCTGCGGTGAGACCTGGATAGGCCGGGTCGAGGTTGGCCCAGGCGCGTGCGCGCGCCACCCGCGTCCCCGGCACGCTCAGCGCCAGCCGTTCATAGTCCAACAGCGTCACGGCGCGAGGCGGCGCCGCCAGGGCCAGCACCGCGGCCCGGTCGAGCTGGTCCAGGGTGGGCGACCCGGAGACCGCGCTTAGCTCCACGAGACGCTCGTGGGCAGACACAAGCGCAGCGGCTCGCCCCATGGCCGGCTCCAACGCTTCGGCATCCGCGCCGTCCAGGGCCGGCAGCGGGTTGGTCATTGTGAGCGCAGCCTCCACCGTCGCAGGATCACGGTCCAGGAGCACCTGGTGATAAGCCCGGAAGTCGCGATGGAGCTGCCAGCGGCTGCCCGCGGCCTGGTTACTGGCTGCGCCAATCCGCACGTCGGCTCCACCCGCGCCATCGGTCACTTCGGCCACGGCCAACAGCGCGACGTCAGATGCAAAGACGCGGCCGTGCTCGCCATCGCCGCTCGTGATCGTGCCGGCCGCGGCATCGAGCCTCACATGGGCATCGGTGCGGCGTGACGCGTCCAGGTCTGGCAATGGCTGCCAGCGCTCGACGCCGGATGCGGCCAGGCTCCAGACCTGAATGGCTCCATCGGCGACTCCGGCGGCCGGTAACGCAACCGTCTGCTGGGGCACACCCGTGCCACGGTCCGTCCAGGCCGCGCCAGCCGCCAGCGTCACCAGCCGGCCGGGCGTGGTTGTCGTCGCCGGCTGATAATCTAAAACCAGGATGTCGGGCGTGATGCGATCTTCAACAAAGGCTAACCGGGTCAGCGGGGCATCGGCAGGCTCAGCCGCCAACCGGCCAAGCCGTCCGGGCACCGGAACCTGCGCCGCGGGCGGCCGCGTGCCTGGGGCGATTGCACGCGCCACCGGCAAGGTGATGGGGATCGTCGTCAGCCAGCCGGGCGCAGTGGTCGTGGCGGCGAGGTAGTCTACCACGAGGGTATCTGGTGCTATGTGATCGGTGTCGAAAACCAGGTCGGTCAGCGCGCCTTGAGCCGGCTGCACCTGCAGGCGACCCATCTCTCCGAGGATCGGCGCGTGCGCGGCGGCCGGCTGCGTACCGGGCGCGATCTCGCGGCGCACCGGCACGGGTATCGGCCGCACTTGCACAGCCGGCGCCGCGTTCAGCCACAGTCCACGTAAGACCGGCGCGGCATCGGGCATCCCGCGCAGCAGGCGGCAGCGCAGGTAGTGCAGGGCGCGCGGCCGCGTGCCCACCACCGTCGCCATCGTCGTCGCCGGCAGAGTCAGGCCGACGCGGCCGCTCAACGTCAACCCGCGTGTCGCATCGTCAAGCTGATCGGATGCGAGGGACTGCCAGGCTTCGCCATCGAAATACTCCCAGGCCACAGTCTGGTCATGGTGGTGGATCGGCGAAAGAGCGCTGCCATCGGGGGCGCGTTCGTCTACCTCGCCCGCAGCGGGTGAGGCGTCTTGGCCGACGAGAAGCTGCGGATTGGCGCACGCGGCCTGTTGCGGGCGTTGGGGACGGCAGGTCTCCGCGTGGGCGGCGGCCGCCGCCTCCAGGCGGGCACGCTCATTTCTGTCACTGGTCGGGCCATCCACGGCCAACCAGAGCGATAAGGGGACGCCCGCGGGCAACGGTTCGTCGAAGCCCAGGTAGAGGGCTGGGCCGGCGTCCGGCTGCTCCGTGCGCAGCGGCTGCGGGTCAATGCCCCACGGCAGGATGGCACGGCCTTCGCGCCAGGGCCGGCTGAGATCCGCAAAGCGCCGGCCATCGAAAGCCAACACCGTGTCAAGGAGTGTCGTTGTCACCGCCACACGCGCCTGGCTGCGGAAAGGCTGGCCGGCGACCGCTCCCTCGGTTGCTTCAAAAAAGAGGCCGGCCGGGAGGATCACGGTCCCCGCGTTGGGTCGAGGCGTCAGCATCAGCACGGTATGGGCCGGTCGGGGTGGCTGCGGCGCCTGACCGGCCAGGGCCAGAAACTTGCGATAAGCGGGCGCGGGCACACGGTTGGCCCGGTAGATTTCCTGCTCCACCAGCCAGGCCAGCAGCTCGAACAAGGTCATGCCGGGATCGTGCGCATTATGATCAGTCCAGGTTGGCGCGTAGCGTGGCACGAGGGATCGCCCCTCCGCCACGAGATCAGCCCAACGCCGGGTATCGAGATTAGGCAAGGGAAGCGGCATGGGCTATTCCTCCTGTCCGGCGAGATGCACGCGCAGCGTCCCCGCCACGACGATACGGTCTGCGGGAATCTCAAGCACCTCGCCACGCGGGGTGCCGTCCCGCAGCAGGTTGAGCGTGGGGACATAATCCACGCCAGGCACCCTTTCCAGCAAGGCCGCGATGTCCGACAGGTACACGGCTCGGCCAAAAGGCCAACCGCGACCATTGGGGCCACCGCGCAGGGGATGCAGGAAGGCCTGCAGCGCGGCCAGCACGGCCGTCAGCACCGGGCCAGGCTCGGCCGCCGGCAGAGGCGCCAGCACCGCTTCCACGCCGACCGGAAAATAACTCGGCCCCGTAACCTGGATCTGCCCAGCCAGGGTGGCCGGTCGTCGGGCGGCGACGAACGCGTGCACCTGCCGTCGCAGTTCAAACGACGGCTGCGGTTGCGCGTCTTGACTGTGGGGCATCACGACCAGCGTGATCCAGCCCGGCGCCGGTGTGCCGCCCGGGCCAATGCCCGGCAGCGCCCGCACCATCGCCACGGCCGGCGACGCGTTGCGGGCCAGGTCCTCGTAGTCCTCGCGGGTGAGGGCCTGCCAGCGGTGGCGCACCACCTGTGGTCCGCGATCGAGTACAGCCGCGATGATCTCCCCGTCGGCGCCGCCCTGCGCGGCGCGCGGGTTATGCACGCCTTGCACAGGCACGCCGGCCAGGAGTTGATTGACAGCTCCCGCCGGCACGTTGCCAATCAAACCACCCCCCGCCTGGTAACTGCGGGCCAGGATGGCATCGGGGCCTGGGGGCGCCACGCGCCCGCGGTGATTGTCTCCCATCAGCAGGCGGCCGCGGCTGCGCTCCAGGGTGTAATGACGATCGCCTGGGCCAGAGAAGAAGAGATTCGGCTGCTCCTGCCAACGCACCCAGACCTCGCTCACCTGGCCGGTGCGGCGGTCCACCACGGTGCGAATGGCGTCATCACCTAGCCCCTGGCGCAGCAGCTCTTCCTGCAGCAAGGGCAGTTCGATGGCCGCGCGCGGCCCGGTCAATTCCCGCACCTCCACGACCTGACCAGGCAGCACGGGCGTCGTGCGGAAGAAGAAGACCTGACCCGGCTCACCGGCGCTGGAGCCTAACACCTCATTTTCATAGGTTTGGGTCTGACTGGCCCACACGGCATTCAGGTAGATACCCCGCACCTGGCTCGGCAGCGGTTCTCCGTCGTCTTGCAGGCGGCCGCGCAGCCAGGTGCGCGGGGCGCCGAAACGCGGCAGGCGCGCCTGACTGACCGTCGCCCGTTGATAAGCCTGGGCCAGCGGCGTCTTGAGGACCAGCGTGGACCCACGCACGGCTGCGACCGTCGCCACTTCCTCTTTGTCGTCCTGGGTGATGGCTACCTGGTCGCCCGGTGCGAAGCGCGCCGCGGCCAGCGCGTCGGTCACCTGGATCGCCGCACCCTGGGCCTGAACCACATCCGCGGGCGCGCCGGGGCTGGCTGCGAAAGGCGCTGACGGCCACACCATGCTGATCATGCCAGGCAGCGCCAATCCCTGGGTCTCGTCAGTGACGCTCAGGCGGTTCCAACGGCTGCCGTCCCAGGTCTCCCACACCAGTCGTGGTCCGGTTGGCCGCGCGGGGTCTTCGACGATATCCAGGTAGAGGCTGACCAGGTCGGCCGGCAGGGGCTTGTCAAAGCCGAGGTAAAGGGCTGGCGTCAGGTCGGTCGTCGGCGTAAAGGGATCAAAGGCAGCGCCGCGGAAACGCACGGCGTCGCTGCGATCCTGCCAGGCAAAATCGTTATGAGTCAGGCAGGCCTGGGGAGCAGTCAGGGGCGAGCGGTAGACGTAGCCCAGGCGTAAGTTGGCCAGCGCCGGGCCGGCCGGCTCCTGGATGGTTACATTGTTACCGAAGTTGCGCTCGCGGTAGAAGCGCCCAGCTTTGATCACCAGGCGCATCCAAAGCCCCAGTTCCCCGTTGACCGTTGTCGGCGCCAGGTCCTCCGGCACCGTGCGCGGGGCGGTCAAAAAGGCCAGCGTGTCCGCCTGCAGCGCCGTGATGGTCGCGGTCTCGCGCGTCACCCAGTCGCGACCATTCCAGTATTGCCAGGCAAAAGTCAAATCCTTCGACATGCTCCAAGAATTGCCCGTGGAAGAAACCAGGTCAATCCACCACCGCAGCTCGGCGCCCGGCTTGCTGAAGGCCTCCTGGCAGGCGACGTAGAAGGCGCTGCCGGCCTGGGCCTGCGGGCCGAAGGGATAGAAGGTGCTGCCCACATCCAGCTTGACTCCATCGGCGAAGGCTGCTTCGAGGCGGGCGCCGGGCGCGACGACCAGGTTGTACTCGAGCGGAGTCATCCCGATCGGGAGGGGGTCACGCGCCAAGGGGAAGGGGAAGCCCAGCGCGACCTCCACGGTCTGGTTAGGCGGTACGTGGAGAGGCCCGTACGCGCCGGTGGCCCGGGTATGCCCGCTGTCGCTCTCAGGATGGTTGAAATCGCCGCCAATCGTAAAGACCGTCGCATCAACGGGCTGGCCATCCTCAGCGGTCACCGTCCCGCGCACACCAGTCTTGCCATTGGGATCCGGCGGTAGAATGGCGGGATCCAGGGTGCGCACCGCACGCGTCCAGAGGTCTTTCTGCTGCACTGTGCGCAAGCTAAGGCGGCCGATCTGGGGTAATACAAGGCCTGGGCCGCGCAGCAGAGGCTGGCTCACGCGGGCGCGAATCCAGTAGCTTTCGATGCCGTTGACGACGCGGCGGGCGCTCGTCGCACAGTCGGCGACCAGGCGCACGACCCCACTGCGCGTGAGGCCGGCCGTGCCATCGAAGCTCTGGCCCGCCTGGTCCATCGCCTGGAAGGCGCCGAAGCCGCGCCACACCTGTCCATCCCAGTATTCCCAAGCCAGGTTCAACGCCGTAGAGGCTGTCCCGGCCAGCTCGATGGAAAGCTCGACCGTGGCCCGGCCGCTCAGCGCCAGGTGCACATCGTGCGCCAGGTACAGCTCGTGAGGCAGCGGCTGCAAGGGGCTGAAGAGAGTCGTCGGCTGCGCAGCCAGCAGGCCCGCGCTGTGATCGGCATAGCCGTCGCGACCCGGCCACACGGTGACGATCTCGGCCAGGCGTGCGGCCGCCAGCGCGATGGCGCGCTCAGTCTCGAAGATCAGCGGGTCGCTCTGGCCGGGCGCTTGCGCGCCGACGCGCGTACGGGTCGGGACGCGGGCATCGCCCAGGCGCGCCACGGGCTGAAAGACGACCGGGGCGCGTGCCGCCTGCGCCGGCAGCAGCGACAATCCCAACATGTCCAGAAAAGCCAGCTCGAGTTTCGTCGGCGCCTGGTTCACGCGCTCGGCCAGAGCGCGCAGGTGATGCGCAAACGCCTGGAGCAAGGCCTGGCCTGACCCACGGTCGGCCGGCGTCCACTCCGGCGTGTACGCAGGCCGCCGCACGAGCAGGTCGTGCACCAGCGCCTCGATTGTGCGCGCGTCCAGCCCAGGTGTCCCGTTGCTGTTCACGACTGCTTTCCTTCCAGTAAGTAGAATGGATAGACCAGGTTAAAAAACGTATTCGTAGCTCGCACCCGATAATGAATGTCAAGCAGCAGGCGGCCCAGGCTGCGCTCGTCCGCCATGGTGATCTCGACGCTGTCAATGCGTGGTTCCCATAACAACAACGCCTCTTCCACCCGGTGTTTGACCAGGGCCTTGGTCGCCGTATTGATCGGTTCAAAGACCAGGGCTTTGAGGCCGGCCCCGAAGTCCGGCCGCATGACCCGTTCACCCGGACTCGTGCCCAGGATGACGAGAATCGCCTGGCGAATGTCTTCCTCACGACTGACCAGCGCGATCTCGCCCTGCTTGTCAATCCGGATGGGGAAGCTCCAGCCGCTGCCTAAGAAATCAGCCACCTGTCATACTCCTTACCCAATCATGACGCTCGGGCAACCCGGCGGGGCGATGGTTCCAGGCGGCCCGACGCATTGCGTCATATCGCCGACGCGGGCCGCTGGACGGCCGCCAATGAACACGGTGAGGCTGCCCAGGGTGATCACCCCGCCGCCGTGCGGCTTGACGCCGTCCACCAGGGGACAAACCTGCGAATCGCCGACAAGCGCCGCCGGTTTGCCGCCGATGAAGACGGTCGGGCAGCCCGGCCCCGTCAGAAATCCGCCATGCGTGGTTAGATCGCCGACGCGCGCCGCCGGTTTGGATGGCATCGTGTTAACCTTTCTCCATCAACCCAATGGGTTAATCTGCACCTGGGGGTGCCCCAGGATGACGATTCCCGCTTTTGAAATCACGACGCTGTTCGCGCCAGACTGCAGCGTGATGCCAGCCGGCGAAATCGTGACGATACTGTCGGCGGCCTGTAACAGGATGCTGTTGCCAATAATCTGGATACCCACCGGCGACATCGCCACGGTCTGGTGAGGGCCGGTGGGTGAAGGCGGCGCCGGCAGGACCAGGGGTGGGGTTGGCCCGCTTTGGATCGTCAGGGAGGGCGGCCCATCCGTGAAAACGATCTGATTGCCGGACAGGGTGCGTTCCGCACGAATCTGCAGCAGCGGCGACGGCAGCGGCGGCGGCGCCTTCAGGCTCCACAGCGCGCCGATGATGTAGGGATGATTGATGTCGCCATGTTCGAAGGCGACCAGTACCTCATCGCCCATGTTGGGCATGAAGTACATCCCATGAAAAGGGCCGGCCGTGGGAACGGCGACGCGCGCCCACGCGCTGAGATCGGTGCCATCGAGCCATGGGAACTGCACCTGCACGCGCGCCTGTGCGAGGGGATCAAGTAAATTCACCACGCGACCAGTCACCACGCCATACTGCGTCTTAGGCTCGCTCTGTTCTTCGTCCAGTTGATCGGACATCAGGCCAATCGCTGGTCTTGTCACGGAATGATCTCCTTGCGCACTCTGAAGCTGGTGCGGTAGCCGCTGCTGCTGATGGTATGCGTGGCGCTCGTCACCCGGTAGTCGCCGCTGAACGAAGGCCCCAGGCCTTCGAGACGGATGATGGCTCCCGCGCGCAGGCGTGGATCGCCGACTGCTTCCCCGCTGCCAGTCAGGCGCGTGTTCAGCTTGTTGCGCAGCAGGCGCGCCAGGGCCATCGCGCTCTGAGTAATGTCGGCCGGATTGTCGAGCTTCCGGTTGACCAGGCTCATCACCGGGCCGCCTAGCACGCTCTTGCTGGCGGCTGCGACCGCGCCTGGCAGTACGCGCACACTCAAGCTCTCGCGGTCGAAGTCCCAGGCAATAGCCAACAGGAAATCGAGCGGAATCAGCGGCACGGTGAACTTGCAGGACACGCCCATCACCTTCCCGATGGTGCTGACGCGCGGGGAGAACGATAAGAGCGACTCGCCCCAGGTCAGGGTCAGCCGCGGGGTGTACTCTTTGCCCATGACACGCGAAAGATACAGGATGTTGCCGTCCACCCAGAAATCAGCATCATAGGTGTCCGCGATTTCCTTCAGCAACTGCAGATCGGTCTGCCCGCGCTGCTTACGCCCCGCGCCGCGAAAGATCGCATTGATGACGGCCGTCGCCGTGGAGGCCGCGCCGACCACGGGGTCAACCAGCGGCAGCAGGAGATTCTCGGCGCTCAGGATGGCCGCCACCAGCCAATCGGGCAGCAGACCGAAGCTGCGGCCGACGCTGCCATCCGCCAGGCGGTGCAGGTAGTCGTGAGCCACCAGGCGCATCACCGGCATGCCGCTGTTTGGGAAGTCAGCCTCGACGCCGGTGATCTCGCCCAGGAACAGATCGGTCAGGCGGCCCGGCGCATAGCCCATCGCCAGGGTCAGGCGATTGTCCAGATCGAAGAGGCCATCGGTTGCCTCTTCAGCGGCCAGCTTCTGCACAACCGCGGCGTTCAGCCCGAAGGCGGCCGACGAGGCGTTCTTGATGCGGGCCGGCCCGATTTTGAGATCGGTCGGGAAGGGACGGAAACCCAACCCGCGGATGTGGCGCTGCAGCCAGCGCAGATCAGGGTTGGCCAGCTCGACCTCGACCCGATCGGCGCCCCGCAGACTCTGTTCATCCCCTTCGCCAATCATGGAAGGAACGCCGTCCTCGTAGCGCACACTGGTAATCGCGCCGCGCAGCGCATCTGGAATCTCACTACCGTTGATGGTAATCTTGAAGTCGGGCGCATACTGCGTGTAGGTGGTCATTTACGCCAGGACCTCGCCGGTTTCAGGATCGCGGAAGGGCAGCCGCGGAATCAAGAGCTGCTGTCCGGTGCTCAGCGATCGTGGGTCGTCCATGCGATTCAGCAAGGCAATGGGCCGCCACATCGTCGGATCATCGTAAACGGACGCCGCGATGCTGCTCAACGTTTCGCCCTGGCTTACCACATAAATCTTACTGTAATCGGCGGTTTGTGTCTTGACCTCTTTACGCTCCAGGCTGGCGTTGAGGTACTCGTGAAAGCTCACCTGCATGCGGGCACGAATCGGTACGCCGTCCGGTCGAAACATGATAAAGCGCTGGGTGACGCGGGCCAACACGCACGAGAAGGAAAGGCCGCCCCATGTGAACAACAGGACCGGCGGCGCGTGCAGATCGGCGTTGATCTCCATCAAGCCGACAAGCCGGTTGGTGATGATGCGCACGTCATCCCCGGCCTTGGTGCGCAGCGCGCCCTCGTTGTGGGCTTCATAGGTGTCAACAAACAGCTCCATCTCAAGCGTCTTCAGGTTGCCATGGGCAAATTGTAGGATGGGGCCGCCCAGGCCAGGCACCGCGGCCTGCGCGAAGTTATTTTCGCGGCTCAAGGTGTATTCTTCAGGGTTGAACTGCACCGGAATCCTGTCCGCTGTCGCCGTGTTGATGATCAGCGCCTTGTGCAGGCCGCCTGTCGCCAGCACATGCAGGGTTTTGCCCAGGTTGGTTGTGAATGGCGGCATGATTACCCTCTCCCCATGCGCTCACGTGCGGCCAGTAAACGCCGGTCCAACACATCCATGACCCGGTCGGTCAGACGCTGCACATCCAGCGTTGCCTCTGGCGCCCGCGTTTGCCAGCCGGTCGGGGCTGAAGGCGGCGCCGACCAGCGGTCGGCGGGCGGTGCGTCGTCAGGCCGCAAGGGCACGGCGACCGGCGAGGTTCGCGCCTGGTTCTCGATCGGGAGCACGACCGTCGTGCGGTGGACGATCAATTCCGGCCGCGGAATGGCTGGCGGTCGTGTTGGCCGCGCATCAGCGGCGTCAGATTGACCGACCAGCGCGGCCGCGGACGGCGCCCCGGCCGGCTGACCAGCTTCCACGCGTGTGCTGCGCGCCAGAAGACGCGAGACCATTTGCACGGGCGGCGCAGCCTCTCCGGCCGGCGCGCCTGGCTGCCAGGCCAAACGCTGCTCCACCTGGCGTTCCAGCGATTCGACGCGCACCGTGGGGCGCACCGCCAGGGTTAGCCGTGGCTCGACGCGCACGAACGTCTGGCGGAATACGGGCTGCCAGGATGGTGGTGCAGTCCGCGCCAGCACCAGGTCAGGGGCCTGGGCGGTCGTCCCGCGCGCGCCATAGCGACCGCGGATCGCCGCGGCGAAGCTCGCCGCGGCGCTGGCTGCGCCGTGCGTGGCGAGGCGTAGACTGGCCGATTGCACCGGGCGCCAGGCCGGTTGTATGCGAGCCGGAAATGGGTTGGCACCATTCATGTTTCGTTCATCTCGCGATTAATGCCAGAAATCTCGGCAGCCCAGCGCTGCCGGTCGGCGTGTTCCATCTCCATGATTTCCGCGTGCGACCAGTGGAAATGGTAGGCGACAAAGGCTACCTCCCGGTAAAGCTGGGCCAGGGGGTAGCCGGTAATCCCCCCGGGAGCGCGGGCTCCAGGGCAATCTCATGCTGGCAGTTTGGACACAGGATCGTCCGGCGTTCCTCTTCGAGCTGGTTGATCTCGTTGTACAGCTTCTGCAAATAGGCCAGGTCGGTGGCAAACAGGTTCTCGATCACGTGCGGGTTGATGGGATTGACCGAGCCTAGCCGCGTGACGACGCGCGCGAGCAGGATGATCACCAGGTAGGCCGGGTTCTTGACCACGCGGGGATCCTTCAGCGGTAGAATCTCGTCCCCCGCGGTCGCCCGGCGCATGATGCCATCCCGATGGAGGGTGCCATCCTCATCCAGGTACCCACAAGGGAGCGTGAACTCATACTCTGTCCGAAACATGCAGAACCTCCTAGCGGACGCGTGCCAGCCCTTCGTGCGCCAGTTCCAACGTCTCGATGGCCACGTCATTGCCTTCCGCATTCAGGTCGGGCGCATCGTACTTGCTGGGCCAGGCGCTGAAAAAGTTCCAACGCGCGACTTCCTCGCCGCGGCGGTCGAGCAGGACGATCGAGCCATTCTTGCGCTGTAAATCGCCGTCAATGGCCTGTCGGTGCCATTGATAGAGCTGCAGGTCATCGGTGATGCCCCAGCGCAGCTGGATATTGCTGAATTTGGTCATGCCCGGCAGCTTGCGCACCGTCGTGTTCTGACCGCCCTCGCGGTGCTCGATGATGTCAATCGTCGAGTCGAAGCCGCTCACCTGCTGGAAAGCCGCACGCGTGATGCCGTCAATCTCGATGAGAAAATTGTAATTACCGTAGGGATCTTTCACCTGTCCGGTGGCCATGGTTCTTGCTCCTTGTGGTGGTTCACTCGCTGACTTCCGATCCGCCTTCCCAGAAGCCGATACGGACGACGATAAACTCGGCAGGGTAGACCGGACGCAGGCCGATCTCGATGTAG
The DNA here is from genome assembly GCF_900491745.1 of Candidatus Amarolinea aalborgensis. Lineage (NCBI taxonomy): Bacteria > Bacillati > Chloroflexota > Caldilineae > Caldilineales > Candidatus Amarolineaceae > Candidatus Amarolinea > Candidatus Amarolinea aalborgensis. The sequence goes on from NZ_UETR01000004.1 coordinate 67,575, forward strand.
AGGCGCCCCAGGGCGCGCTCACCCGGCGGGTTGTTGGATTCGTCAATGCGCACGTAGAACGCATCGTCTGGCTTCGCGCCAAACAGCGCACCGTCACGCCAGATGCGGGTCAGGAAATCAATGATGGTGCGGCGCAGCTTGGCCCACAGCGCCGGGTTGTGGGGTTCAAAGACCGCCCAACGGATGCCTTCCTCGATGGATTCCTCGATGAAGAGCAGCAGGCGGCGGATGTTCACATACTGCCACGCAGTTTGCGGTGACGTGGTGCGCGCGCCCCACACCACAGGCCGCGCCTGACCGGGGAAGACGCGCAGCACATTGACCCCGTCAATGTTCAGCGGTCCCTGCGTGTCATCGTTGATCAAGGTCACCACGCCCAAGGCGCTGTTCAGTGTGAAATTGGCGGGCGCCTTGTTGACGCCTCGCTCACCGTCCGACCGCGCATAGACGCCGGCGACATGGCCGGACGGCGGTACTGCGACCGTTCCGCCCGCGGGGTGAGACACAAGCACCCAGGGGTAGTACAAGGCGCCGTAGCCGCGATCGGAGCGCAGCGCGGCCACCCAATCACGAATGCTGCCCGGTCCGGTCGGCGGCAGACCCTGGGGCGCGTCGAAGATCGCAAAGCGATCACGCAGGTTCTCGCAGTGGGCCAGCAAGGCCATCTGCACATCGAGCCGGCCCGCGGCATCGGGGATGGCGATGAAATTCACCTCGTCTATGGTGCGCAGCGCGTCGAGCGCGTCCTGGAAATCGGCCGGCGTCAGGTCTTGCGGCGCATCGGCCTTGCCCCCCACCAGCTTCTGGTTCGCCGTTTCCGCTGGACTGCGATCCTTCATGTCTGCGTTTGACGGCACCGCTGGCTCGCTCACCGTCACCAGGCTGAAGGGCTGCTGCGCCAGGTACGCGCCCACATAGCGGGGGTGACGGCGATCCATGGAAAGATGGGCGCGGGTCTCCGTGACCGCATCCTGCGTCACCGCCAGGGTAAATTCCTGCGACTTGACCACGATGGCCGTGGTGGAGGCCCGATCGTACGTGTTGGCCAGGCCAGCCTGCAGATCCACGCGATAGGTGGTCAGGTCCGGCGTGATCCGTTCGGCCTGCACCTGTTTGACCACCAACGTTTCTGGGCCGGTGGCGCCCTGGGCGATGGTAATCACGCTGCCTGGGGCCAATCCCGCGGCCGCCGCTTCCAGGCGCAGACTGACGCCGCCCGGCTTGAGGTCGGCCAGGCGAACATTGCCCCCGGCATAGGTCTTGGCGAGGGGTTTCTCCAACAAGAGAAGATCACCCCGCACCTCGCGCACCGTCGCATCCTCTTGATTGGCGTTCTCTGTGATATGTACGCTGTCCCCCACGCGGAAGCGCGCGGCGGCTTCGGCTGCGGTCAGCGCCGGCGGCCCCACCACCGCGGCAACCCGGATGCGATCGCCGTTGGCCTGGGCGACCGGGGCCTGCCAACGCAGGACATTGACCGACGGCACCAGGGACGTATGCGTCACCGTGACGGTGATGTCTGGCGAAGGCACGCCGAGCGCCTGGGCAACGACCACCAGGGCGGTCTGCGCGCCCACGGCGCGGCTGTCCGGTAGGGCCAGGCTGGCGGTGCGTCCGCTGCTGGCCTTGACGATGTAGGCGCGGCGGCCGCCGTTGTCGAAGAAGGCGCGCACGGCATACCAGAGGTAGAAACCATCCATGGGTTGTGCGTCGAAGGTCTGGCGGAACTCATCGAAGCTCGTGACAAAAGCCGGCTGATTGACCGGTCCGCCGCGTGCGACGCCGATGAAAGCGGCGGTGCTGGTGCCAACGCCCTGAATCGGGCTGGCTGCAGGCTGTTCTTCAATGTAGACGCCAGGATAATCGTAAGTTGGCATCTGGGCATACTCCTTTCCGGTTCATGAACCATGGCCGCTAAGCGGCCGAACGTCAGGTAAGCTGCACATCATAACCGCCGGCAGGGCCGGGCACCCCAATCGGCAGGTGCCCTTCGCTGCGACCAGCGGCGCGTACGCGTAACCAGTAGTGTCCACCCCGCACGCGGCTGAAGGTGAAGCGGCCCTGCGCATCCGTTTCCGCGACCTGGAGCAAGGTCGTGCCATCGGCCGCCTCCAGGCCCACCCAGGCGACCGCCACCGGCTGGTTGCCCGCGGCCCGCACCGTACCGCCAATCTGCAGCAGAGCGTCGGCGGATGCGACTGCGTCCGCACGTCCATATGCGGCCTCGCGCGTCGTCACCAGGTAGCCGGCCGGTTGCGCGGCCATGACCACCGGCAGCGTCACGACCACGTAGACGGCCGGCTTCCAGGGATGCGTCTGGCCCATCGTGCCCCAAAACTCCGCATACTTGGGGAAGGCCTCGATGGGTAGAATCACCGTCGGCAGGTCAGCGTCCCGCCAGGCCTCCGGCCAGGCCAGCAGGTCGGCGCTGCCTGCGGCATAGCGGCGGGCCGGGTTGAGCGGCGCCTCCGCCATCAAGGCCGTGGTGATGCCGTACAACAGACTGTGTTCATCCAAGACCGGCTCCAGCAGGGGTGTGACGGTCATGGGGCTCCAGGCCGTGATCAGGTAATGGCAGTCAACCCGTGGCGCGGCCGGCGTGTCAAAGGCGACGCCGCTGTCGGTGCTGCGCACGCGCTCGTTGGAGCGCAGCTTGCGGTTCTCGCGCAGGTCGAACAGGTAGATGTTCAGCGCGTTGCGCGCGCCCAGCCCGTTCACATACGTGCGCCAGATCTGATCCGGCGGCTGGAAGCGCACCTGGTCTTCGGTTGTGATGCCTGGCACTCGGGTCAGGACCAGACGGCGCAGTAACAAATCCAGGAGATCAAGCATGGTTCAACTCATTCTGGCAGAGCCAGGCGTATCACGGCGTCGGTTGGTAACTTGATGGCCTCCAGCACCGAGGGGGCTATGCCGGCCTGTCCCCCGGGGCTGATGACGATGGCATAACGGTTGCCCGGCCGCAAGAAATGGTTTGCGGCGTTGCGCCGGACGTAACCGCCCTCACCTATGTCGAGCCATTTCGGATCGAGCACGCCTTGGTCCACCAGGCGTTGGGCCTGGGCAGGATTCGACTTTACCCAGGTTAGCCAATCCATCTTGTCGCCGGTGGGCGAGATTTGTTTGGTTCCCTCGAGCATCGGTCGCCCCTTGACCGACGTCAGGTCCTTGCCGTAATTCTTGATCTCAATCCCAACCGGATTCCCGTCACGAAAGCCCCATAAATCCTTACCTGCCCGTGGCGGCATGCCTGAGCCAGGAGGTAATTGACCAGGAATCACCCTTTCAAACTTGCCCATCTGCGGAATTCCGCCACGTCGCGTCAAGGATTCCGCATAATCTTCAGCCGAGCCATGAATCGGCACCACCTTCTTAGACGCGCTGGCTTTCTTGACTACGTCTTTGAGCGCTTGGGCTTGGATCTTTGGATCAATCGCGGTTGGTGCAGGGTTAGTAGAGGTCCGCACAGACGGCCCGGTTGACTGCCCTCGTCCTGGCGGCAAACTGGTCACATTGCCGCTGCTCCCCGATGCGCCCCGACGGGGCGGCACGACATCACCGCCTCCACTTCCGCCTTGTCCGCCCCGGATGGCCTGGGGGCGCATGCCAGCGGGTGGCTTGTTCGATGAGACGGCGCCTCCTTGAGAAAAACCTTCTGCTTGGGCCATAGGCTCGTATGCTTCACTTGGGTTGATGACCGGCTGTGGCCGCTTGAACGGTAAGACGTTGTCTGGTAAGACGTCATTTGCGGCTCGACCCCCTGACCCCTTGACCGGAGGTAGGTTCTCGCCAAACACGCTTGACGATGGTTTGGAGCTTTCAAGAGCGAGATCAATCGCTTCTTGCCCGACCTTGCTTTGCATCTTCGTGGCGGATTTGGCAATGCTCTCTGATCCCACTTCTGTTGTCTCCCGCAGGAGGCCTTTCGTGCCGCTGCGGATGAGAGCTTTGCCGCCAGCCATGACGCCTTTCGCCACCAGCGGGCCGACATCAGCGACGATGAACGCCACGTCTATCGGATCTACCAGTGGAGATTCGAGCGGCGCCTCAAGGCCACGCGTGGTAACGATATTGCCATCACGATCCAGCTCCCAAATCGTTTCACCTTGCCGAAGACGATAACCTTTCAGCTCGCCGGTTTTGTTGTCCCGAACTGGCATCACATCACTGTCGCTAATCAAACCCACATTCACTGTGGCCGCCCTTGTCTTCAGGTAATTGTCTTTGGAGATGTAGGTGTTGGGCATTGGCTCATCATCTTGATAAAGGGCCAGGTTCTGTACTGTCGCCGGCGAAGGGGGGCGCCCAACCCAGTTTATGGGTGCAATCGTTTTCGACGGGATTGTCACTTGATGCGCGAATTTCTGTTTTGATTGAAGTTTCTTCTCAAAGTCGGTCGGGGGTGGGTCCGGTTTGTAGGTACTCAGATCAATGGCATTGCTTGCCGTGTTGGCTCCAGCTCGTGGCGGAGGCGGAGGTAGCAGGGATGGGTCTTCTTTGGCTGATGTGTCCTTGTCCTGCTGGGCTTGTTTTCTTTGCTGTAGACGAACGTCCAGGGGTGGCTGCCCAAGCCAAACCGTCGGTAGAGGAGGTTGTTGGGCATCCGCCTTTGGTTTGTCAGGTTGGATACCCAACGTCGCTTCGGCCTGCTGTAACACAGGCTCGGCGACCTGCACCGCCTTGTCAATCTCGCGCTCACTGATACCATGGGTCGCGACAAACTGCTGCGCGGCCGCATTGGCTTGCTCGATCTTTTCCTTGACTGGCTTTGGGGCAAGATCCAAGGCTCGTTGGTAGACCCGATTGAGGCGTTGATAGAAGGGCAATTCATCGTCAGGCGCGCGCGCTACTCCCACCCCACTGGCGCCGGCCACGGCTACCGGGCCGCTCCCCGCCGTCGCCTGGCTGGCAGCGGTCGCAGCCGCTTGTTCCAGGGAACTCCCCGGATCCAGGGAAGGCGCGGCGCCGCCCCGACTTTGCTGCACGACGTGCGCCAGTTCGTGCGCCAGCAGGCGCTGCCCCTCGTGCGTCTCCGGCGCATAGCGGCCTTCGCCAAAGACCAGATCGCGGCCGATGGTGTAGGCCTTGGCGCTGACCCCCGCGGCCGCAGTGGCGGCTGCCGTGTCCGTGTGCACGCGCACCTGACTGAAATCGTGGCCGAAGCGCTGCTCCATCTCAGCTCGTGTCGCGGCGTCCAGCGGCCGGCCGGCATCCGCTGGCTCAGCCGCCGATTGCTCGCCGCCCTGCAGCAGCGCGGTGACCGCCCCGTTGCCGGCCATGCGCTGCAATGCCATTACCTCCGCGTAAGGCCCCACGGCGCGATGGGGATGCGCCAGCTCCGATGCACGATCGTCCACCTTTGCTGCGCCCTTATCGAACGACTTCGCCGCCGCCTGTCCAGCCATGCGTTTCGCTACCCCTCACTCCCCAATTCCAGGTCGCTCAGCGCCTTGCCCATCTTTTGATACTCGCGCCGCGTGGCGTGGCGCAGATGGCCCATCGTCACGACGCCGCCATCAGCAGCCGCCAGGTAAGCGGCATTCAGCGCAATGTTCTGGATGTTGCCGCCGGCCAGTTTGAACTGCTGCGCAAGGAAGTCGAAGTTCACGTCCGCAGCCAGCGGCGTCTCCGGCGGCCAGATGCGCTGCCAGATGCGGCGCCGGCTGGGCTCGTCGGGCGCAGGGAAATGCACGATCATGCTCAGGCGCCGCGTGAACGCGTCATCCAGGTGCTCGCGCAGGTTGGTCGCCAGGATGGCCAGCCCGTCGTAGGCTTCCATGCGCTGCAGGAGATAGCTAATCTCCAGGTTGGCGTAACGGTCGTGGGAATCCCGCACTTCGGAGCGCTTGCCAAAGAGCGCATCCGCCTCATCGAAGAAGAGCACGGCATTAGCATCCTCGGCCGCGCGAAATATGCGGTCCAGGTTCTTCTCGGTCTCGCCGATGTACTTGCTGACCACACTCGACAGATCAATCTGGTAGAGGTCTACGCCCAGGTCGCGGGCAATAATCTCGGCCGCCATTGTCTTGCCGGTGCCCGAAGGGCCGGCAAACAAGGCCGTGGTGCCCTTGCCGCGCGACAGGGTCTGTGCAAAACCCCAGGTATCCATGACCCGCACCTGCGCGGCGGCGCGCTGCACCAGCTCATGCAGTTGGGCTGTGACATCGTCTGGCAGCACCAGCCTGTGCCAGGTGGTCATCGGCTCGATCTTGCGCGCCAGCGTGGCAAGCTCGCGCCCGGATTGCGCGCGGGCCGCGGCAAACAGGTCGTCCACGACGATTTCGGTCATCGGGTCGCCCGCGGCTGCGCGCCAGGCCGCCCGGTTGAACGCGCCGGCCGCGGCTTCATCAATCTGGCCGGGTGTCAGGCGGAAACGCGACGCCAGGGCACTCAGCGCACCATCGGTCAGGCTGACCCCCGCGGCTGCCAGTCTGGTCTGCCAGTAGGCCCGTCGCGTAGCCGCGTCAGGCGCGGCAAACGGCACCACCGTGACGGCGGTGAGATAGCGCGGGTCAGGCGCCCAGGGCTGCGTTCCGGTCAAAATGACCGGTCCATTGGTTGTTGCCAACCCCGCGGCCAGCGCGGCATAGAGGCTGGGCGCTGACTGCCGGAGTGTATCGAGGTTATCCAGGTAAAGCACGGCGTCCTGGAATTGGGCCTCGCGCCACAACACGCGCAGCACGCCCACGTTCGCGTGGATCATCACGTGGGCCGGATCGGCGTTGATGTCCAGGCGCGCCAGGTCAGCGTAGAGGAGGGGACGGCCGAGGTCAGAGGCCAGGGCTGCGGCCGCTTGCCGCTGACCGCCGCCCGCCGGCCCGTGAAAATAGAAGCGGACGGACTGGCCCGCGGCGCGCGCCTGCCGTGCGATCGTCGGCAGCGCAACAGGCAGGTCAGCCGGAACCGGCGCCTGATCCCAGGTCAGGGCCGGCTGCTCCAAGGTGCAGAACGCGGCCAACCGCCGGTCGAGGCCGCCTTGTCCCAGTAGCACATCCACGATCTGCGGATCAACCTGCAAGGTGACGTTGAGAAACGACGACGCCTCCTGGCCGGATGGCGGTCGCAGCACGAGTAGGTGGTGGCGCAGCAGAGGCGACTCCGGGGCCAGGCGGCTGCGGCAGGCCAACTTAGCGGCCGCGGATGAGCAGAGGAGATTGAGGGCAAGGTCAACGCTGGGCCGGCGACGGGTGACGTCATCCTGCAGGTAGGCGTAGAGCTGCTCATAGCGCAGGTCCACTTCTGGCGCCAGCGCGAGGATCAACAGGTCCAGATCGAAGCGCGTGAGATCGAAGGTCTGGGCCAGCCAGGCCAGGCGTGGAGCCAGGGGAGGCGATGCGTCGGCGTCATCGGTCAGGAAAGGCGCGGATGGCGGCTGGGCGAGCAGGCGCGCAGCGTCGGCCGCATCGAGGTGCAGGCCGCGGAAGGCATCGCGGGCTGCGTGCGGGCCGTAGCGCGCCGCGGCCGCGGTCGTGGCCAATGCAAGCCGGTGATCGAGTCGTTCCAACTCCGGCAGCAGGCCGGCCAGCGTTTCGGCGGCGATCAGGAAGGCGTTGTCATCCATCATTTGCGTCGCTCGATCCAGCGCTTGAATCGCCAATAGGGCGTCAACCGAACGCCCATCCGTCCCAGGTAGCCAGCCACAAACAGGCCGACCTGATCCAGGTCATCCACCAAAGCCTGCACCCCGCTGGGAACGTGAACGATGCGTCCGCGCCAGGTCGCCTGGCCAGCCTCCTCGGTGGTGCGCTCAACCCACACGCGCAGAATGAATGACTGCCGGGTCGGTTCAGGCAGGTCCAGCGCCTCTTGGTCCTGAAGTATGAGTGGGTCTACGGTCATGGTGAAGGGAGTATAGCGGGTATGGATAGCGCCAGGCGTAGCGGCAGCGTATCTTGACGCGTTCCGGGCAGACTTCCGAAGTCTGAAACGCGTCATGTCAACGTGGTTGCGAAGACGTTGGAAGTCTGGCAGGTCAGCGCCAGCGGCTGATCATCTGCTCAACGGCCTGGATATCCTGAAGAACCTGGCGTTGGGTTTCCGACAGCAAGGTGTGGAACTGCTTGAGGCGGCCGAGAATGTCGAGGAGGGACACACCGCCTTCTGGCGCACTGGCGTTGGCCGCGGCGGCGCGCAGCCCGTGGTTGGAGCGGATGTCATGGTAGAGGGCGCGCGTCGTCTGGTCCGGCTCCGTATCGAGTTCACGCGCCAGGATCGCGGCGCAGCGCTCGAACTGGCGCAGGGCGGCCGTGCGGTCGCCGGCCAAATAGTAGAGCCGCATGAGCCGGCGATGGGTGCGTTCGGACGCAGGGTCGACGCGGAGGATGTGGGCGCCATAGCCAATGCCCGCATCATAGCGCTGCTGAGCCTCGCAGAAATCCATCAGCTTGTCGAGCAGCGTGAGAGCCAACAACTGTAGGCGTTCGCGTTCATAGAGGCACCAATCCAGGTACCAGCCTTCGAGGAGATCGCCGGTGTAGCAGGCGGCTGCTTCCTGCAACCGCTCAACCGCGGTGGGGAGGAGCGCCGCGCCGGCCACGCCGCGCGCCTGGCCCAGCGCATCCTCCAGCACGGCGACGTCCAACCACAGATCGGCCGCCGGGTTCAGCCGAATCCACTCCGCATCCACGAGGAGCACCGGCGTCTGCCCGGCCGGTTCGTCGAGCGCGGCCTGAAGCTGCCAGAGAGCTTTGCGTAGGTAAGATTTGGCCGGCGCGGTCGCATAGTCGGGCCACAGCAAGCCGGCCAGCGTTTCCCGCGGCTGTGGGCGGGTCCGGTGCAGGAGAAGATAACCGAGAAGCTCCTGCACCTTGCGGGCCTCAAGCCCTGGAACGGCCGCGTTGTCCCGCTCGACCGATAGTTTACCGAAAAGACGAACCACTAAGCGCGACATGGCAGTACACCTCCACAATGCAGTGGTGGTCAAGAGGTATCTATTGAAGCACCGGCCGTGGTAGCCGTCTAGCCATCTGGCTCACAATTGACCACGAACCCGCGACGGTCAGCATATTGGCTCTCAGGCGGGCGTCGGAGGTAACGGGCGGATAGAAAAACCTTGCCGACCCTGGCCAAAGTCGCGTTGGATAGGGTGAGCTAGGCGTCCGCTCGAACGTGTGGCGCAACGATAGACCTGACAAGCTAGCAAATCCTGCCAGGGTTTTTTTCTTGCCATTGAATCTCTCATCTGTTATACTTGCGCTGTCATAAGTATAACATGCAGGAGGTTCTATATGACCGTCGCGACGGTATCGTCGAAGGGCTGGGTCGTCATCCCGGCGGATTTTCGCAAGAAATATGGCCTGAACGCCGGATCGCGGGTTCTGATCGTTGACTACGGCGGTGTGCTGGCCCTGGTTCCACCGATGTCCGACCCGGTGGCCGAATCGGCGGGTATGCTCAAGGGTGGGCCTTCGCTTGTGCGCGCACTGCTGGATGAGCGCGCTGAGGAGACAGCGCATGAAGGCTAGACCTGGACATTTCGTGCTGGATAGCTATGCCATCCTGGCTCATTTCGGAAATGAGGCCGGAGCCGCCAGGGTAAGGGAGGTCCTGGAACAGGGAGCGCAAAATCGGGCCACGATCTACCTGTCGGTCGTGAACTATGGCGAAGTCGTCTATATCACGGAACGTGAGCAAGGCCTATCGGCCGCCCAGCATGTGATTGCCGCGATTGATCAGTGGGCTGTGTCGCTCGTCGAGGCTGATCGCAAGCTGACCCTGGCGGCTGCTCATGTCAAGGCGCACCATGCCATCTCTTATGCCGATGCGTTTGCCGTTGCTTTGGCCCAATCCAGGCAGGCTACGCTGCTCACGGGCGATCCAGAGTTCCGCAAGGTTGAAGACCTGATCACGGTTGATTGGCTGGCGCACAACAAACCGGAACTTCCGGCGGAGTCGCCAGCCAAGTCGAGTTCATCCGCACAACAGCCGGCGAACCATGCAACATGATGGTGATAACGGCGCCATACATCTATTCTGCGTTGAGGGGGCGTCGTCGTGACTCAAGCCCTGTTGGACGAAATTATTGCGATTACCGACGTCAGCGCCAAGCACTGGCAGCCCTTCGACGCGACTTCACCGGGCGGCATCCGCTTCGCCGGCTACCTCTGCCGCCAGGAGAGCGACAAACTGGGCCTGTTGGCCGTCACCACGCTGGACGGCCAGCCGCGGCTCGAATTCATCCCGGCCATGCCCAAGATCCACTATCCCTACGTGCAAGATCGCGAGGGGCGCTTGCAGGTCAGCATCCCGGTGCCGATTAACATCGTGGATGCGCGCTTCACGGTCAAGCTGGATGGCACCGCCATTATTTTCTACGCGCTGACCGATGTCCAGGGTCAGACGCTGGAAGTCGTCGCCCGCACGCGCCTGCTGCCGGTGCTGGCGCCCAGCCGCTGGGGCGATTGGCATGGGCTGCTGGCCGAGGCCCTGCCGGACCGAAGCCCGGTGGAGGCTGCGGTGCGCGAGCAGCACGTGGTGTTGGCCTTCGAGCTGTGGGGTTATCGCAATCCGCATCTCGTGCGTTACGACCAGCCGCTGGCGCTGACGCTGCACACCGCCATCCGCCACCGCAAGCTCATGAGCCATCAGCGCCTGGCTGATATCGCGCAGCGCTACGGGCTGGCCCTGGCGCCGACGTTGGAGGTGGCCGCGCCGGACGCCGACGGTCTGGCGGCGGCGTATCGGCGCTGGCAGGCGCGGCTGGAGGCCGAGAATCAGGCTGCGGGCCAGGATGTGTTCGTGCAGGAAGGCGCGATTCTGGCGCTTTCCACGGTCGAAACCGCCACGTACTGGAAATGTAAGCCGCCCTCGATCGAGGAGATTCACTGGCAGGCCGATCAGCACATCAGCCGGGAGATCGTGCGCCAGGCGCTGCTCAAACTGCTGGAGAACGGCTACGATTTCAGCGCGGGCCGCGTGGACGATCTGCAGGCCGCTCTGGAGGCCGATTTCGACCCCCAGCAGGTCGCGGCCGAGGCCGACCTGATCGGGCGCACTTACCTCGACTTCGTGGTGGAGCTGCAGCGCCAGGCGTGGCTGCGCAGCCTGGTGGACAGCTCTGGCCTGGACCCGCACGACCTGCCGGCCCTCATGCGCCACCTGGCGCCGCACTACCCGCGCAAGGAGATGGGCTGGGTCTACGCCACGGTCAAGACGCTGTACGGCGTCGGTTGAAGGCGCGTGGACCTCACAGGCCTTCAAGACCTGTGAGGTCGTGTGTTGTATGATGCGATCTCAATTGTTCGTGGGCTTAGACGGCCGTCCTTCGTAGGTGGGCGCCTTGTCCGGATTATCCCGTGTCGTGACGAACGGCACGTCAATCAGTTGGCTGGCAGGACTGATCTCCTCCACCCCCTGAGTGGTGCACGTGCCTGTCGTGCACTTGCGCACCAGCACATTGTCCACATACGCTCCCTCGGCGTACGTTATCGAGGAATCGGTGTAAAAGACCAGGGCCACCCAAACTTGCGGCCGGCCGCGCAAATCGCCGATACTGTAGACGTTTGTGAGGTCCAGCGCCTGGTTGATCCATCCGTTAGAGGCGCCGGACGTACAATTGCCGTAGTAGTTACTTCCATCTATCGAAGCCAGCCGGCAGACGTAGTCAAAACCGGATTCTGCGTAGAGCCAGAGCTTGAAACTCATGTCGGCCGCTGTGGCGCCGACCAGGCTAAACGGGCCATACGTCATCCACGACCTGGTATTGTTGGCATAGTAGCTGCCGCAATACAGGGCTGAGCCATTGGCGCCGCCGCCGCTCGCCCAGCCGCTGTAGCTTCCCGCGTAGGCTCGACAGCCGCGCTTGGCCCAGAAGTACTCGCCATAGCCGCTGTAGCCGTCGAATACGTTCCAGGCGCCGGGGAAGCCGCCTTCGAAGTTGGCTTCGACGATCGTTGTCCACCCCGGCGGCGGCGCGGCGTCTTGCCAGCCGTTCCAACTCGGAAAGTCACGCGCGCGACCGAAGTTGAACAGCACAGGCAGCGCGCAGTACGTGCAATTGCTGCCGTTCTGGATCGTATGCCCGGCGCCCACCCAGGTGTCCTGCGTAGGCAAAAACGCCCGCACCGTGTTGTAGTCTCCCCACACGTTGTCAGAGGGTCGGGCATTGCTGGTCTGTGCGATGCTGTAGGTGAATCCGGGTGGCACGGCCGTGAAATCATCGGCGATGGCATAAGCCACGCTCGGGTTCATGGCCGAGCCAGTACTGGTATTGAAGACCAGGGCCAGGTCTCCTCGTTTGTTGGCGGCGGCGCTTGGGTAAAGGAAGCAGGCGCTGGGATTCCACAGATAGGGCCGCCCCTGCGCGCCGCTTAGCACCGACAGGTTGTTTTCGTAGATCGCAAAGCCATCAATGTAGGGCTGACTGAACCCATTGCCCTGTTTGACGTTCCACCACCAGCCCAACACCATGCGGCCCGGCTCCTTGTAATTGGAGTTGTGCAGCATGTAGCGCGCGCCGGTCAGCAGGCGATCATCCGTGCGCCCGGCCCAATTGGCGTTGGTGCTGCCGCAGACGGCTTGATTGCGTCCCGTGCGGCCCCAGCTCGCCGCCGTGTACACCGTGCTGGTGGTTGAGGTCTGATCCTCGTACCATCGCCACACGCTGATGCGGTTATAGGGCGCGGAGATCGGCCAATTGGAAGCAAAGTACATCGCATGATCTGCCCCCTGCACCGGAACCCAGGTGAACCAGCCCGTGGTCGTCAGATAGTTGAAGTTGAAACTGCTGCAGGCGCGCAGGTTGTCGAGCGGAAAACGCAGCAGCGCGGTGCGCATCCATTGCGAAGACGCGTTGAACATATTGGTGGCAATGTACAAATAGTCGGCGCCCAACTGCAGGTGCGGATAGTCCCACCATTGATTTGTCCACTCGCTGTTGACGCCGGTGGGGTAGACATCGTAGGCGCAGAAGTTCGCGCCTCCATCTGTAGAGACGCCCAGGCGGAAGCGATTGACCCCGCTGCTGTTCGGGCTGCCTTGCCGATACCAAAGCAGCATGTTGCGGCTTTCATCATGCAGCGTCACCTGGTCGCAGCAGAAGTCGCTCATACTGGCGGCAGGATTGATGTAGGTCCAGCCTTGTCCGCCGTTGGTGGAGCGCGCGGCAAACCAGTTGCCGGTGTAGAAAACGTTCTTGCCATTCTCCGCGACGCTGCTCTCCATCACGTTCGAGCGTGTACCGCTGGGAAAGCCGCTGCCGAACGTCACGTTACGGTAGATTTGCGCATCGCCCGGGGCCAGAGGGCCAGGTGCGTTCTGCTTGTCTTCCATGATTGGGTTGGTCTCGCTGCCCGCGACGGGCGCGGCCGCATCAAGGCCTTCCTCTTTGCCCTCGATAAGCGGGCCTGGCAGGTGCGTTTTTTCCGCCCAGGCAGCCAGGCTTTCTTCCTGCTCCTTGGTCAACACCGGCATGTCGGCCTGCCAGTCCAGGGTTTCGCTGACCGGCGCGGCCATGACGCTCACCTCGGTTTCTTGAACGTCTTTGGTAAGACTGCGGTCGGCGGCGTTCACCGAGATGCCCACACTCATCAGGAGCACCACGATCAGCGCCAGGCGACCCAACGACCAACGGTTTGTGCGTGACATAAGACACCTCCTCGTGTGTCTATCCAAAGCCAGCGCAGACGTCCGGGCACGGGGCGTCTGTTCTATCTTTCATTGTGTGCTGCATCTTATACGCTTTTATAGAGAACACCCCCTTCGTCACGGGTGGGACGCACCGCTATGATACGCCATCATGGCGTCACGCGTTCGACCTGATAAGTCGGATGCCCCAGCGGCGCTTCTTCAATCTGGTTTGTGTCTGACTGCCTGGACAGCAGGGGCAGCTCGTTTGACCACCAAACCGCTGAGTAAGACCAGGGGCCGCCATTCACATACCCACAACCATTGATATAGAAGTTGCTCAGGCCAGCGCTGCCATTGCAGGTGGTCTGGTTGCTGAATGTGCCGCTGGCATAGAACGCGCCGCTAAAGGAGAAAGCGTTGCCAGCGATCGCTTCCAGCGGCAAGTGCGTAATTTTGTAACTGCCGCAGCCAGTCACGCTGATATAGATGGCAAAATCATCCACGTAAGCGCGGTCGTTCGTGACGTAGAACTCAACCGCGCCTCCACTCGTGCGCCAGAAGCCGGGCTGCGGCCCATTGGACGCTGTCGGCGTTGGCGTTGGCGTTCGTGTAGGGGTTGGTCCGGAGGCGGTGGGCGTTCGTGTAGGGGTTGGCCCTGACGTGGTCGGCGTCCAAGTTGGCGTTGGCCCGGAGGTGGTAGGCGTCCAGGTTGGTGTGGGCGTAACCGAACCGTTGATCTGGAAACTGACATCGTCAACGAAGAAGCTGGATAGGAGCGTGCCATTCGTCACGACGCGGAAACGCACGCGCACGGTTTGCCCGCGGATTGCATTGACTTGATCGCTGGTCAGGGTGTAGCTGGCAAATCGCCAGCCATTGGTGGGCGGCGCCCCGTCGATAAGGAACGCGTCGACGTCGTGATGCCCGGTGGCCGGATTGAGCAGCTGCAGGGTGAAGTAGTCGCGCCCGGTCGCCGTTTCGCTGCTTTGCGACCAGTACCAGAAGCTCAGGATGCCGCTGGTCAGGTCGGTTGGAATCGTCACGTTCTGGAACAACTGGTCATCGGCATTGTGATAGCCGCCCAGCCAGGCCAGGTAGCGGCCGCTGTGCGCGGTAATGCCGGAGGGCGGCGGCTGAATCACCGGCACACCGATGAGCGTGGTCTCTGTCCAGCCGGTGTGGTACTGCTCGAAGTCGCCGTTGACCAGCATCTCCGTTGCCGCAGGCACTGTCGGCGTCCAGGTTGGCGTGATCGTCGGCGTTGGCGTGATCGTCGGCGTCTTGGTCGGCGTCGGGGTCCGGGTGGGCGTGGGGGTCGGCGTTGGCGTATCGGTGGCCGTAGGCGTGGGGGTCGGAGTTGGCGTATCGGTGGCCGTGGGCGTCGGGGTCGGCGTTGGCGTGGGGGTCGGTGTCCAGGTAGGGGTAGGGGTTGGGGTCAGGAGGATGGGGATCGGGACGTTGAGACCCCAGGCAATCGTGCCGGATTTCTGCAACTGGCGGCTGCCAACGGTCAACTGGAGCGTGAAGGGTGCACCGCGCGTCGCGCCGGCCGCTTGTTTGAGGCGGATGTCCACGCGGCCGTTGGGGTCGTTGAGGTCCACGGTCAGATTCGCGCTGCCATTGGCAAAGCGCGCCGGCCCGCTCAGTTGGGCAGTCAGCGCGGCGGGTAGGGTCACATTGCCGTACACCACCCCAATCGTCGTACCGCCAGGCGGCAGCAGTAAGATTTGAACCGGCCGCTCCCAACTCAGCCAATCGCCGGTCGGAGTCCGGGTGGGCGTGACGGTCGGGGTGGGTGTGTACGTCGAAGTTGGCGTGCGCGTGGGTGTGACGGTAGGCGTAGGTGTGAACGTCGAAGTCGGGGTGCGTGTGGGGGTCGGGGTGATCGTCGGCGTGGGTGTGGGTGTGGGGGTCGGATCGAGCCGAATGATGCGGGCGTATTTCAGAACGCCACCACCGTAGTAGCTGAAATGCGGAGTACCTGACTCGTCAACCGCCATTGCTGAGTATGATCCATAGATTCCAACATCATCTATCTCTCGATAGGTCAAACCGAAGTAGAACAATTTGAGTTGGCTTTCCCAGCTGAGGTGAATACTACTGTGTATAGCTAGAGATATATTTGATCTGTAACTCGACACTATGGTGAATCTGCTGATTTCCCAACCACTGGTCGCCTTGTGCGCATAGCTTAAAAAGAGGGGGGGCGGTGCCCCCATCCCATAAGCAATATACGGTTCCCCCTGATCAGTAAGCGCAAGCGACGTGTAAAGGCCAGTATCGCCCAAGGTATCAACCGCCTCTTGGTGCCAACCGTTGTTGTCACGCCAGGCGTATTTCAGATCGCCGTTTAGATAGTCATAATAACTGATTCTGGGGTTGCCACTACTATCCAGGCGAAGAGAGTTGTAGAAACCTACCTTGCCTTGGTTGTCGACCGTTTCATGGCGCCAGGCGCCGTTTTCCCGAATAGCAAATCGCAGATCTGCTCTCCACGTTCCCAAATCAACACTGTAACTGACGTTAGGCCTGCCATTGTTATCCAGTTGCAGCGACACATACCACGCCCCTTGACTATCAATGGTCTCAAAATGCCAGCCGCCAGCGTCTTTGTAAGCATACTTGATACCAGTGGCAGTGCCATCGTAATAGGCAATGTGCGGAAATTGTTGGTTGTCCAATACTAGTGAGGTTTGCCCGCCGTATTGTCCAAAACCTGTGCGTACGACCTCTATTTGCCATGTGAGGGTCGCATCCTTGAAGGTATATTTCAGGGCGCGGTTGGTGGCGTCAAAATAGCTAATATGAGGGCGACCAGCCTGGTCAATGGCAAGCGATGTAAAAAGCCCGACATCCCCACTACGATCAACAATTTCGCGCTGCACGCGCCACACATCCGGTGTGGGACTAGGTGTAATTGATGGGGTTTCGGCGATATTGCCCACAAAGACTGGCTCGCCTGCGTGCGGCTGAGATGGCTTCACGGGTTTGGATTCTTGTGTCACTGGCATGGCGACCACCAGCCGGACGGTGATTGCCAGCGCGGCGAGCAAAAAGCACACAACCAACACAACGAGTTTACGGGTTGACATGGAATCCTCCTTGCTAAACTAGCTGCGCAACCGCAAACAGGTTGGCGCGCAGCGGCTCAAACTCAAAGCGCAGGCCAGCGACTCCAAACGACGTGCGGGCGAAGATCCGGCGATATGCCTGCTCGTCCCGGTAGAGCAAGGGCCAGTCCAACAACCAATCAACCAGGACGCGGTCGTTTGGATGGGTTTCCGTACTAAAATTGCCCACGATCAGCGTACCGCCGGGCGCCAACATACCATGGCAGTCCTCGATCAGGCGCGCGGCCAGGTCGGCGTTGAGGTAGTCGAACAGGCCGGCGGCATAGATCACGTCGAACGGCTGCGCCGGCCGGTTAGCGCCGCGGGCATAGCGCAGCGCGTTGTCGTGCACGAACTGCACCTGGCCGTTCAGCCGGCCGTTGATGCGCTGGTGTGCATAGGTCAGCGCGGCGCCGTCCATATCCAGGCACGTGACCTCGACCGCTTGCGCGCAGCCGGGGTACCCTGAGAGCAACGCCAACTCTCGCGCCGGCCCGCTGCCCAGGCTGAGCAACCGCACCGGCTGTATGCCGGCGACCGTTCGCCGATGTACTTCAGCCGCCAGCTTGTCCACCAGGTACGCCAGGCGGTTGCGCACGGCCTGGGCTGGCCGCGCATGCAGGTAGTAGTCGTCGAAGATCAGGCCGGGCAGGTCATCTGCACGCGGGCAGCAGTCGTAGATGATCTCGATCGTCTCGAAGTCGCCTGGGTAGCCGCGCGGCTTGGCGAAGGCGTGATGGAAGAACGGCCCCGTAGCCGACCAGGCGCGAATCGGCGGCACGACCCACTCCCTGGCGGCCTGGGTCTCAGCTTCGCCTGGCGAGCGATCCAGGAAGGCCTGGATCGCGCCGCCGAGGTCGTGCATGGCGTCGAGCATGGCGCGGCGGTGCTGCGCGAGAATCGCTTGCTGGTCGGATGACCTCGCGGCTGCCAGCCGGCTCTCGATATGCTGCACAAGGCTGGCGAGGCGATGGAATGGCTGTTGCACGCGCGTCGCGCAGTCGGGCGACGACACGACGTGCGCGTCAGCCGGCCTGACAAGACCTGTCAGCGACGGTCCTCCGAACTTCACCCTCTCCTTGTTGAGCCTGCTGTCGGTGGCTTGCGCAACTGGCGGGGTGGTCATGAGACCCTCCTTTTCCTACGGGCAGGACAGAGAACGAATCTGTCTGCGGGCATGATCGCTTACATCTATTCTACCTGCTTTTGGCCGCTTGAGACTGCACACTTACTGCACAGATCCTGCACGATAGTCTGCACATAGGCCATTGTGCAGTGCTGTCCATCGCGGCTGGGATCACTGCCGCCGAATCCAATCCACGTAAACATCGTCCGGCTCCAGGTCCCACTGATTGTTGCCGATGGAGGTGCGCCGCACCTGGATGCGCATGCCTCTCACATTCGCCCAATTGAAACCGGTCTCGCCGCGCAGAGGGTAGTAGTACGTCATCCAGGCGCTGTTCTCGACGATCGTGCGCCAACCGCCGCCAGCCCAGGGAAGATACTGATCGTTGTCGCGATGAAGCTGCAACTGAACGCCGTGATCGTCCACCACCACCACAGTGATCGAAGGGCGGCCGCCGCGCACAGTTTCACAGCGTTTCATACAAGCGGGCAGCCAGGCCTTGTTCCGCCAGTCGCTCGGCCGTGCACCCCAGGCCCCGATCACCGCCTCACCTACCCAGGAATTGCCCTCGTCGGCGCCGCCCATGTGCAAAGCGTTGCTCCCCTGGCAGGCATCGGATACCAAGTCGAAGTGATCGAGATCATTATGGTCGTTGTACCAGCTCCCCAGACCGAGCTCGAAATCCTCGATGAGGTCGGGGGGCCAATTCGCTGGCGTGCTTGTGGGTGTCGGCGAATGTGTGGGAGTCGGCGTGGGTGTATCGAAAATCATATCGGTAACTCGAAACGAAGCGCACCAATCGCCGGTATTCGCCTGAAGCTCCAGTTGCGATGTGTTGTAAGGATAGCTATCGCCAAGACTTGCCTCATGGTGCTCCGGGGTAGCAAGGTAGCATGAGTAATGGGGTGATTGACCTACCACTCTGTTTGTGCTCGTATCGTAGAGTTTCAAATATGGCCCCTGGTAGCACGTCTGAGCGATTGAATTCACATCGAAGGACAGGGTCAGGAATGTCACGATTGCCTGAGTGGGAACCTGCAGACAACGAGCCGCTTCCGTCAAGGAAATGCTGTATTGCCCAGGTGGTAGGCTGGCGCCATCTCGGCATACCGAAGGAAGAGGTTGGAAGGGTCCAATAGGTGGACACCCAAGCGTAAAACCGATCGGCAGTGGAACGGGCGTCGGCGTCCGCGTGGGGGTTGGGGTGATTGTTGCGCAGCCGCCGGGCACAGGGACCGTGTCGGTGGGACAGGCTGTCGGGGTCGGGGTGAAGGTCGGCGTTGACGTTGGGGTACGCGTCGGCGTTGACGTTGGGGTACGCGTCGGCGTTGGCGTCCAGGTTGGCGTGGGGGTTGGCGTAATCGTCGCGCATCCGCCAGGCACGGGCACACTGCCGGTTGGACAGGGCGTCGGCGTGAAGGTCGGCGTTGACGTTGGGGTGCGCGTCGGCGTTGGCGTCCAGGGCGGCGTGCGGGTCGGCGTTGGCGTCCAGGTTGGCGTGTTGGTTGGGGTGATCGTCGCGCAGCCGCCGGGCACCGGGATGCTGCCGGTTGGACAGGCCGTCGGAGTCGGCGTGAAGGTCGGCGTTGACGTTGGGGTGCGGGTCGGCGTTGGCGTCCAGGTTGGCGTTGGCGTCCGGGTTGGCGTCCAGGTTGGCGTGTTGGTTTGCGTTGGCGTCCAGGTTGGTGTGTTGGTCGGCGTTGGCGTATCGGTTGGCGTCGGCGTTGCGGTCACAACCGCCGGGCAAATTTGGATCTCATCGGCCGAAGCGATGACCTGACCGGGTTGCCGCGGCCAATGCCGCAGGCGGATTTGCTTGATGTTGGAGAGATCGAGCACGCCGTTGCCCTGGTGATCCCACGGATCGCGCCAGGTGATGGCCGCCAGCGGCGCCGAAATCTCCTGCCACTCAGCGCCATCGGCCGTGATGGGGACGCCCCAGATCTCGTCATCGGCGTCTTGCAGGGCCAGGTACAGATTACCGGCGCCGCTCACCTTGCGGTAGAAAAACCGCAGCTCCCGCATCGCGCGCCAGTCACGATTGACCGGCTTGGCCACAAACCACCAGTCGTCAGGCTCGAAGGTGGCGCAGTCCAGCTTGATGGCCTGCCCGCGATAACCAGCCTCTTGGGTGTAGGTGCAGACTGCGCCGTTGCCATATTCGCCGTGCCAGTCACGAATATCCTCGAAGTCTTCGAGGGTTTGGCACGCGGGCGGATAGGCTCGTGCGGCCAGCGGCAGAAACTGTGTGGTGAAAGCCGTGTACCGAATCCAGTCGAGGGTCACGAATGTTGGGGCGCCGGGGTAGGTGAAGCGGCCGCACCAGTCATCCACCTCGGTGCATGCCCAATAACTCGTCATGATGCGCATGGGCGTGGTGGGTAGGGCGCCGCGGCTGCCTGTCTCCACATGGCGCAGGGCGCCGTCCACATACCAGGCCACGCGTCCGGCCTTCCACTCGATGGCGTAGGTATGAAAGTCGGTCGAAGCGTCGAAGCCGAGGTCAATCCAGGTTTCGTGACCGCCGACGCCCTGGGTGAAGTAATTGACCTGCAGGCGAGTCGGATCGCGCCCCAGGATTTCGATGTCTATCTCATCATTTGGGTTGTTGTCGTTTGGCCCCGTGTAGGTGAAGAAAGCCGTCACCGTGCCGGGGAGGTTCGATGCCCTCAGGCGAGCCTCGAAGCGACCATAGCCGAAAAGCTCGTTGCCGCGATACTCGCCGGAGGCATAGGGCCGGCCGCCGCAGCCAGCCGGACAGGGATCATCGTCCAGGCGAATCGTCATCTGACTGTTGGCGAACCCGATGTGATCGGGAAGCCAATGGTTCCAGAACGGCGGATTGGGATTGCCCCAATCGGCCTTGTGCCAGCGATTGGCGTCGAAGGCATTCAAATCATCGAAGAATGCGGCCGCAGGCGTATGTAGTCGCATAGCTGCCACGGCGGCCGCGCCCACGATCAGCGTCAGGCCCAGAATTGCCAGGCCCAGAAAAAGTGAAAACCGTTGTTTGGATGGCATGATCGTCTCCTCAAGGCCCGACAGACCATCGAATAGTCGCCTTGACCTCACCGTTCAGACGAATCTCTGAGCGATAGCCCCCATTGGAAAAAGACCCACCTGGCGCGTAAAGGGGGACTGCCAGGAAACGGAATTCCCCTTTTTTCCCGATAAGTATCGTTGTCCCCTGGTAGATCTTATCATCAGGCCCTAGAAGGTTCACGGTCAGGGTCGAGGCGCCGAGAGGGTTGCTCAGATCGAGGGTGTAGGCGTCGCCCCTTTGCAGTTTGTTACCATCAATCTCAAAAGCACACCAAACGACAGATACGCCGGCGGGAAAGGCGACCTGACCCGGATCATCAGGTTGGTCGGTCGCGATCATGCGTAGGTTCGAGATGGCCTTGACCGTTATGCTGGCTGGCGTCGGCGGCGCTGCTGGCGTCGGCGGAATGGACTTGGCAATTGGAACCGACTCGGCCGGTACGTTGAGCGTCACCAGCTTGGCCGAAACCCAGCCATGCTTGCCATCTTTCAGCTCCACCTCCAACCAAGAGCCATCCTGGTTGCGGGCGAGCACCGGCAAGGATTCGCCTTTGGCTGCCCTTCCGACCACGGGGTAGACCGTGCCGGGCCCACTACGCACGTTGATGCTGTCGCCGGTCACGGAGGCGGCCGGCGCCGGGGTAGGGGACGGAGATGGAGTATCGCTCGGCACCGGCGTCGCCGTGGGTGTCGCTGTCGCCGGCGGCGTCGGCGTAGCGGTCGGGGCGATTGTCGCGGCGGTCGTTGGCGCCGATGTCGCGGTCGGCGGCGCCATGGTCGCAGATGGCGCCGTGGCAGGCGTGTTGATAGCCGTCGTACTGTGGGCGCCCGGCGCCGTGGTGGATCCGCCACAACCGGCCAGCACGAGCGCCCAGAAGGCCAGAACCAGCCAAATACGTGTTTTCATGGTGAATTACCCTCCTACAGATCAAGAGAAGGCCGCGCGTGAGCGCTGGCACGATAGGGGACTCCTCACATATTCTTCGCCACCGGCTCCGGTGTTGCGGCGCCAGTCGGCTTGGGCGTCCATGTCGGGCTCGGTGTTTGCGTCGGCGTGCGGGAGGGCGTCGCGGTCGGCGTCGGCGTCGGCGTCGACGTGGGTGTACAACTTGGTCTCATGGTTGCCTCTGCAACCATGAGGTTGTTGTTTTCGTCACTTTCACGGACACGATCCGCACTGTCAACCATAGCCTGGTAAATTGCATACAGGCGCAGCGGGGGATTTGATTCCGTGAATACCTGAGAGTCACCTGCGGCCAAACCAGGCAGTGACCATTGCCTGGTGTAGCCCCCTGGACCCATAACTGTTGTGTCGAATGCCCCTGCTGGACCGTTCCCTCGGTTTGCGATTGCCACATCAACCCACCAGCTATTGGAGCACGGCCAAGGTGCAGAAGAACTCCCGCCATAAATGTAACGCACTACCAGATCGGGCGACGATGGATCGGGCGTGACCACAGGGCAAACAACGAGCGGCAGGTACAGCGCATGCTCTGGCGCTGGACTAAGCGCCACTCGCCCGGTCATCGGCTGCGCTGGTAAGAACGCCATGCCCCAGAGGATGGTTGGGACCACCAGAATAGCGAGAGAAATGCTAAACCCCGCGCCCTTGCTTGTTCCGTGTCGCATGTTGTCTCCTTTTCCGACTGGCAAACCTGATCTGCAATTGAGGCTGCCCATCTCGGCGACATCACCGGTGTGCTCATACACAAGTGAAGCTGACTTATGCTGTCGTTGAACAGAGCGCAGCTGCTTCGCAAACATGATCCCCGCTGAGGCTCTGCTCACGACTCTTGGTTTCGACCGATTACTTTGAACATACCGTTCTACTTCTCAAGAGACAGGCCTGTGCGCGGCTGTCATCACCGCGCTGACGATGTTTCCTGCGCCCTGCGAAAAGGATCATCACGCACGCTAACACGTTCAGCTATGGCTGCTGCGTCGCCGTCCAGGTACCGCTGTTGCTGCATACCGCGCGGGGCGTTGGATCGTAAACCACCGCCCAGATCAGCCAGGCGCCTTGGACGGTTGTCATCGCCGTATTGAACTGGCCTGCCAACCGGTTCGTCGCGCCGCCGCCGGCCCCAGCGTTGATTTCGAACTGCCCATTGACGATGGGCCAGCCAACCGGACTATTGATGTCTATGTGGCCGGTTTGCGTCATGAATGGACAGGTGATGCTGTACTCAATATAGAAATGCCCAACCAGGGCGCCCCCTGGCAACAAGTCAACCCGCACGACACGCCCTTGGCTGGTGGCGCCGATGAAATGCCCTGAATTGGCCGGCGCCGTCGGCGTTGCCGTTGGTGTAGAGGTGGGTGTTGGCGTCAAGGTCGGTGTGGCTGTCATGATGACCGGTAGCGTCGGCGTTGCATCGGCCCGTAGAACCAGCGGCAAGTTGATTCTCCTTCCCGTCGGTTGGCCGGTTGGCGTTGATGTGGCCGCAGGGTAGGTAACGTCGAGCGCGATGTCATCCACCGTGATGCCCATATCGCTCGTGTTGCCATCGCTGATAAAGCCGAAGCCAATCCACACCTGACTTTGTCCCAGGCGCTGGCGCAGATCCAGCGTTCGCCGATAGTAACCTTCACCGTTCGAGCCGTTGCTCCAGTCGCCGCAGTAGGCTGAGCCGGTGAAGACGGCGCGATCGGGGGAACTGCCGACATACAGCAGGTCAAAAGGGCAACCCACGCCGCCTTCGGTTCGACCCCACAGGTAGAAGTCCAGGCTGGCGTGGGTTGCCTGGCTCAGATCGAACGGCCCATACACAGCCCAGGTGCGCGCATTGTCGGGATAGGTCGCCGCGCAATCCAACGCGCCGCCTTGCGCGCCGCCGCCCACAGACCAGCCGGCGAAATTACTACGGTTGTGGGAATGGCAGTTGCGTTTGCCCCACAGGTATTCGCCACCGTCATCGTTGCCCTGGTCGGCCAGTTGCCAGCCCGGTGTCGGCCAGGAGCCTTCGAAGGTTTCCTGCATCTCCGCGACGGCCGGGGTTGCGGCGAATGCTGGGTTGCGAGCCGATGAACTGGCAAGCACTTGGATCATGGATTCGACAGTGACACGCGCTGGCGCTGCGACCACGGGGATAGGACGTCCAATTGGCGCATCAGTAGCTTGACCACGATGAAACCCCGCTGCGGCATCGAGGGCAGTTGCGAACAGCGTCAGCAAGGCGACGAACTGTATCGTCAGGCGAAATGACATGGACGATATCCTTTCGTTTGTTCGAGATGTCAACCTGGCCTGCAGCCCAAAGCATTACCGATGCACCTGGGGAAGATACAGGCGCGGACCGCTGTTACTGGGCGACGCCGCCAGCAAGACATAAATCCCCAGATCGTTGACGACAGCGGAGATTGCCAGGTGATCCGGGTCAGGCTGGCTTGGTTGTACTTGCCAGTCAACGTCGTTCCAGCGGGCAATCCGCAGATCGGCGGGTGTCATCCCGTTGCCGAGACGGGTTGGATCGTAGAAAAGACGCAGGACCGCGGGATGCTCTGTGCCGGTGATGCCGCCGGAAGCGCGCAGCGCGTACGCCTGGCCCACGGCTATCATACCGGTGGGCAGCGGCTGTGGAATCGCGCCGGTGGGCATCAATACCATACTCACATTCGACTGCGTGAAGCTGCCAGGCTCCAGGTGCAGCCATGCCGCGCCATCCGGTGAATACAAATTCTGTTCCGTGTCGCTATCCACGGCGCCCAAGTGATAATTAAGATCTTGTCGGATGTTGTCGCCCGCCGTGCTGCCCACCAGATTGACATCTCCCATCCCCGTGCTGGCAACTCTGAAGTGCGCCGTCCCGGAATAGACTCCGGTGGCGCCTTGAGACTGCAGCACAATGGAAGCCGGAATCACCGGGCCTGGCGGCGAGATTATGGCTCGCACAATACTGTTCGAGCCGACGCCGCCCACCACGACAGTCAGATCATCTCCCTCGGGGCTGGGGATCAAGCTCAGATAAGCGTTGGGCGCGGGGCTATTGTCTTGCCGCCCGGCTGCAACCCCCAGGGTGATGACATAGCTGGTTGCAACACCAATGACCGTTTGGGCAGAGTAACTACCAGACAGGCTTGTCGCTCGCAGTGTGTCGCCGGCGACAGCGCCATAAACGGTGATTTGACCGTTGGCGTTCGTTTGGCCCTGGTTGATGACAACCGTACGACCATTCCGATAGGTATCAATGGCAACTTGCGCCCCTTCGGCAAAGGATTGCCCGTTCGTAGCGCGCACGGTGATTTGGCGCAGCGGGGCAGCATCCCCTTGCTCGTGAACTGTAATTTGAGGAAAGGGCAGTAAGTTCGATGGCAGCCCCACAGGCCCAGTGATTACGGCGCTGCCCGTGATGGGCCTGGATAACTGCCAGCGCGGCGGGGCTGCTGTGTCCGCAAAACGCCTGAGCACGGTTTCCCAGTCCGACTCTTGATAAATCTGCCACTGCGCGGTCTCCTCACACATCGAGCTCCATAGTCCGGCGGCGCCCCGCGATGACCATTCACTGGCGTTGTACTGCATATTCATGATGCTCGCATTGACAGCATCGTACTGGGAATCTAGCGTCGAGTCGGTGCAGCGTTTCCTATCATTGATGCCGACTATCTGGCCATTTGCATAGATGTAACCAAAGTAACTGTCAAGCAGGGTCAACCCATAATGACCGAACTCATGGATGAGGGTGCGATAGCCATCGGCTTCATTCCAATAGCCATGACCCGTGCCGTAGCGCCCCGTGCCTCCCCAGCGATCCCACTGACGCCCGACGCGTATGACATCGGCCGGGTCTGTCGAGCGCAGTCCGCCAATGTAAGCATACGGACGCACGAACTGACGGGCCAGCATCTGCACATCAGCCTCCTCCCATTGTTGACCATCGTCGTAGATGGTGACCTGACCGAGGGCCATCTGCCCATTGCTCACATCGAAAAGATAGTCCGAGGCCAGGCGCACCGCGGTCGAGATTTCCTGCATGTAGGCTGGTGTGGCGTTCCACTGCAGCGAGACAACCAGATTGAAGGTTACCAGGGGGAGTGCTGGATTTAGCCTCAGGGCCTGACGCCCGAGTTGTGTCACTTTGTGGCCGCTGACCTGGGTGTTAGGATCCGCGAGGTTCATCGTCAGGCTGGTGAGGCTGGTGCGATAGGCCCAATCGCCGCGGCGATGAGGTCGTTCGTCCAATGGCTTCATCGCCACCAGGCGATCTCCGATTGCTATGCTGGCGGGCGCCACGATACCCAGCGCATCGCTCACTCCCACCAACCGGCCGTTTTGGTAGACACAGGCGCCGCGCACAGCGCGCCCGCTGCCGTCTATCACCGCTACATGATTCGCTGGAATCGGCGGCGGCGCGGCAGCACTGTAGAAAATATCCTGGTTGAAGCCGATTGGCGAAACCATGTCATTCCAAAGCAGGTGAACCGAGCGGTCGGGAGCAACAGTCAACCCAGGAAAGTACCACTGGTTCGAAGGAACAGGCGCAGGAATCAATGCCGCCACCACCTGTGCGGCGCTCCAGCCAGTTTCTGAGTCAGGTCGCGTGAGATAACGCAGCGCCCATTCAGTGACTGTGGCCCAGGCCACATGCAAAGCGCCGGTTGGCCCCACGGCGAGCGATGGCGCCATCAGGTTCTGCCCACTGCCTGGCACGCGTGCGAGCTCCAGGCCGGTTGACCATGACCCGGCGGCTGGTTTTTCGGCATAGTACAGGATGAACACGTCGCCATTGATACCGACCGGCAGGCGATCCGGCCACACCAGGTGAAGTGTGTCGTCCGCGCTGATGCCAAGGGCCGGCCAGAGCGAGCTGCCGGCTGTTTGCGAAATGTTGACAGGCGCACTCCAATCGCCCGCAACCGATCGCCAGGCGTAGAAGATCTCACCATTTTCATACCAGACGACATGCACCTTACCCTGGCTATCGGCAGCAACGTCCGGCGCCCAGGAGGTGCCTGCCGTGTTGGAGACGCGTTCAGTCACGCTCCAGGCGCCGCCGGCGGTTTTGCGTCGGTAAAAAATTTCGGCGTTGCCAGGGCTGCTGTCGCTCCAGATGAGGTGCAAATTGCCGGTCGCGTCGCTGTGAATTTGAGGAATGACATTGGCCTGACCGGCGCTTGACACATTCACAGGCGAGCTCCAACTTCCGTTCGTTGGCTTTGTCGCATAAACGATATTGCCGTTTGCCAGCCAGATAACGTGCAACATACCTTGCGCATCCACCTCGATGTCCGGGTAGTAGGCATTGGCCGAGCCAGGGATTATGGTGGGCGTTGACCACGCGCCGCCGGGCGCTTTGCTGGCGTAAAGCACGACACGGCCGCTGTTGTACCATACCGCGTGGAGCCGCCCCTGGCGATCAGCTGCCAATTCGGGTGCAATCGAGATCGTATCGCTGGACGTCAGCCGGACGGCAGGCGTCCAGGTCACGGGTGGGTTGGACGGCGGCTCGCAGCCGTAGCCACTGTCTGGATCCAGACGGGGTGAACTGACTACTTGCGCCGATGGCTCGGTCGTCATTCCAAGATCAGGCGGTTGTGATGCACGAAGAGCGTCCGATGGAAACGTCTCGGGCAAACCGCTCTGATAGGCTGGAATCCCGCCCCTGACCAAAGGCAAGAACCGATGTTGAGTTGGCAAGGTGTTCGTGCGCCAACTAAGCGACCAACTGTCCAGTGATGGCGTTGCACCGGCATGCTGGCTTGCGAGGTTTGCTCGTAGAATGAGGCTTGGATGAGCGATCGGATCAATCCCGGCTAAACTGACGCTGTCTGATACGTTGGACAGCAACAAGGTGCGATCAGCAGCCAGGATGTCTACGGTCAGTGATGTGCCGCTGCTCGTCTCAGTGACGAAATGAACGCTCTCCCAAGCTGCAAATCCTTCACTCGGTGCGATCGCAATGGATTCGGCGTAGCCGTTGGTTTGGCTGCTGCTCAATTCCAACCGGCCGCTTGTCAGGCGCACGTTACGGCGGTTGCCCAGGCCATCGTAATTCTGCAGCGTGTCACGCCAGGTCGTTCCTGCCATCAATACGTAAATGCCAAAACGCCGCACGGACTTGCTTTGGGCCGGCAGATAGCCCATCGGTTCACTTTCGACGTCCTGCCACTGATTGTGAGCCTCATCCCACCAGAACATGGATACGGTGTACGGGTCCCGGCCGGCCAACATGCCTGGTTCATAGTCCATGTCCAGGATCATGGGCGCCAGGCTCTGCGTGACGGCGCCTGAGGCGCGTATCGAATACGCCTGACCTAACTGCCGAAAACCAGCCGGCAAGTCGCCGGGCAACTGCACGGTGTTATTGATCACCACGTAGGAGTCAGGCAGAAGCGCGCCGGCCGGCATGAAGAGTCGCACTGCGGTATCCAGCGAGCTAATCGTAAGCGGCGCATCCCCAGGAATATAGCGCTGCTCGAAATCGCTGGCGCCGAGAATGATCGTATCGCTCATGGCCGATGTAGTTGTCACCACGAAGGTCATGACGGGGCTGCTGGTATAGGGTGTAGCGACGCCATCGAAAGTGAACGCGTAGCCATTGATTGGCGGATCGAAATCAGCGTGGCTTGGCTCGTGCGCAGTGGAACCAACGCGCAGTGAAGCGCCGATGTTCGATAGATTGCCCACGCGCCCTGCTTTTGCCAGGATCGAGGCGCCGTCCAGCGGGATGATTTGAACAACGGCATGACTCGGCTCGTGTGCGGTGTTACCGCCGCCTTCGGCATGAACACTGATTGTCTCGCTTCCTGCCAGGATAACCGAGGCCAGCAAGATTAGCACGACGAACAAGCTAACACGGATAATTTGTCGTAACATCGGTCGCCTCCTCACATGTGCCGCACAAGATAAGATGACCAGAGGATGAGGATGTGGTATACTGACCGAAACACACCGTTATCAGGTGTTCATTCGTCAGTACATTTTCGGATTCTCATGTCCAGGCGTTCGAACAGATGACACCATTCGACTTGGATACGATTCTTGCCGACTTCTTCGCTCTGTTGGGTGCGCGCCGCTTTCATGATTGTGAGCTGCTCCTACGGTCGGCACGCGATCACGCCAGCTCGCCAGTGGAGCATGCATGGCTGGATTACCTGGAAGCCATCTTGCTGAGCGAAAAACCGCCGCCGCGCTGGGATCTGGCTGAGAAGAAAATGCGCCATCTTCTGAACGCGGAGATTCCCGATGAACTGCTGGCGCGTGTCCACCTGGAAGTTGCGTTTGCCGCCGATTACCTGGGTGATTATGCCCAGGCCATCGAACATAACCGGAAAAGTCAACGGTTGTTCGAACACCTGGGAGATCAGGAGTATGTTGCCAAGGTTCTCAAGAATACAGGCATAGCCCACACCCGGGCTTTCGAGCGCGGCCAGGCTGACCGGTCCGTGCTTGATCAAGCGCTCGATTGTCACCGCCGCAGCCTGGCGCTGGCTCGAGCCTTTGGTGATGAAAGATTGGCAGATACCGTCGAACTGGAACTTGGCACCGTCTACAAGGCTTTGAATCGTTGGGACGAGGCCCGGAGCCAGTACACATTCCGGGCTGCACGATGTCGCCGTTTCCGCCCGACTGGCTGGCAGCGCAGCCTGGCCCTTGCTCTTGATAATTTGGGCGAGGTCTACCATCATCTC
This sequence comes from Candidatus Amarolinea aalborgensis, assembly GCF_900491745.1. Lineage (NCBI taxonomy): Bacteria > Bacillati > Chloroflexota > Caldilineae > Caldilineales > Candidatus Amarolineaceae > Candidatus Amarolinea > Candidatus Amarolinea aalborgensis. The sequence continues at coordinate 97,047 of NZ_UETR01000004.1, forward strand.
GGTCGGTGGTCGCATGCGCATACCAGTTACCAAACAGCTCTGCGCCTGCTCTGCGCTCTCCCCGATCCTGACCCCTATGAAGAGGCCGATGTCTGGGCCAATCTGGCTCAGTTCTACCAGGCCCAGGGGCGCATGGCAGAGGCCGTGGCCGCGTCGGATGCGGCCATCCGTCTGATCGAAACCCTGCGTGATCCCCTCCAGGGCGAGAATGCGCGCATCGGCTTTCTTGGCAGTCGGATTCAGATCTACGAACAACGCGTGCTGCTCGACATGGCGCGCGGCGATCCGCACGCCGCGCTGACTACCCTGGAACGAGCAAAGGCGCGGGCCTTCATTGAATTGCTGGCCGGCTATGCCCCGCCCGATGTCAGGCCAGGGGATGTCGTGTCGCTGGAGCAGGTCGCGCGGCGCCAGGCCGCGCCGCTGGACGCGGCCGCCATTCAACAACGCTTGCCGCCAGATACGGCGCTGATCGAATACATGGTTGCGCCAGGACAGGCCGTGGCCTTTGTCGTTTCCAGGAACGACCTGACGGTTATTCCTTTGGCGGCGTCCCTCTATGAGGACTTGGGCCCCGCCTTTGAACGCAACCGCCATCGGCTGCAGCAAATGGCACCGGATCACGAAGGCATCCTGCACACGCCGTGGCTCTTGCCGTTGTTGCAGGAGCGGCTCATCGCGCCGCTGTCTTCGCGGTTGGCCGATAAACTGCGTCTGGTGATTGTGCCCTATGGCCGGTTGCATTACATTCCCTTTCATGCCCTGTTACACCAGTCCAGTGAAGAGCGTACCCCTGAAATTATCCACGCGCCGAGCGCCACCGTCCTGCTCGCTTATTGTTGCGCCAAGCCGCCGGCCCGCGGCCGCGGCGGCGCGGTGTTCAGCGTGGGCGATGACCTGCGCTATGTGGAGCGTGAGGCAGCTGCCGTGGCTGCCCGCCTGGCCGGCCCCTGGTTTCAAAACCTGGCAGCCACCGTTGCTGCGGCCATCGGTGAGAGCGCCGATTACCCGATCCTCCATTTTGCCTGTCATGCCCACTTTGACCCGGAAGACCCGCTGGCCTCCGGCCTGACCCTGGCTGATGGGCGCCTGACGGTGCGCCAGATTCTCGATGATCTGCGCCTGCACGCCGATTTGGTGGTGCTCAGCGGCTGTGAGACCGGCCAAAATCGCTTGCATCGGGGGGACGAGCTAATCGGCCTGGTGCGAGCCTTCATCTACGCAGGCACACCGTCGGTGCTGGTCAGCCTATGGCCGGTGGACGACGTCTCGACCGGTCTGCTGATGGAAACCTTCTATGCCCACCTCCTGGCCGGCCATTCCCCGGCGGCCGCTTTGGCCAGCGCACAGCAAACCCTGCGCACGTTGCCCACCGTTGCGCTTCGGCAGCGGCTGATCGCCTCCGGTCTATCGGACCGGGATGCGGAGGCCGAGATTACGCGTTTGCGCCAGGCGGCGGCCAAGCTGCTGGCCGCCAGCTTCGGCCCGGAACGCCTGCTGGCCCATCCGTATTACTGGGCGCCCTTCATGCTCGTGGGGGATCGCCTGGCGGCGCCGGGGTGATTTCGAGCACCGCCGTGTGCAGGTCATCTTCTATCAATCCATCGAATTCGACCACGCCCCGGGTATTGGTGTGATGAACGATCGCCGGCGCCTTGCCCATCCACAGCGCCACACGTATCCCGGCAGCGTCGAAGCGTGTGACCTGGTGGACTTCCACCTCCAGGCGCACCTGGGCCGCATCGTTCAGGTCTGGATAGGCTTTCACTTCCACATTCAGCTCGCCCAACTCTTCGGCGCCCCAGACCCGTTCAAAGGCCGGCTGAGTGGATGAGGGCGTTTCAGGCTGGGCGACCGTTTCTTTGCGCACCGGCACAGGCACGGCCTGTCGCGGCTGGAAGAGCAGCGCCAGGTTCAGGCGCAGTCTTTGCGGAAAGGGAGGTTGCGGCGCGGATTCTTCCCTGTGCAGGAACGACAAGTCAGGCGCACGATAGTCGGATGGAGACAGGAATGGCAAGGTGTCATCGAGAATCATTTCAGTCATTTGCTTGAGCTCCCGATAAACACCGAAGCAGTCACGGCAAAGCAAGAGGTGGAACTGCGCCGGCCAGAATCGCTCTGCCGCTGCCTCCCCGCTCGCTTCAGCCGCCATTAGAGCAGGAATTTCCTGCACTACCTTCTGGCATTCGGTGCGAAAAGCCCCGCGCGTCTGCGCCCCGCCCGCCATGGCCAGGAGGCGCACCTGACAAAAATAGCACTCTGCAATGTGGTTTTCTAGGCCCGGCAGGCCGGACGGGTTGTCCAAGTAGCTTAGGAACTGCTCGGCGCCAACAAAACATGTTCGCGGATTCATAACTCGCCTCCCCAAGACAAGGGTAGGTGCAAATTCAGGCACACGCGCAGTTTGTCCAACGCGCGCGTGCGCAGCGAATGAATAGCTGTTGTTGTCTTGTGTAGTTGTGCAGCGATCTGCGCATCGGCCGCGCGATCCATGAAGGTCAACAGAAGGATGCGGACCTGCATGTTTAATGAGCGCTGCTGCCATAGGGTTCCCAGGCAGTGCAACACCCGTTCGGCCACGCGATAGACCATCGCTGCGACCCATTCTTCGCGTTCGCTGTCAGGCGGCTCCGGCCCTGGCATCTGATGGGCCGGCTCTGGCAATGTTGAACCGTCGCCCTGATCGTCATCGCCCGACGGTGAGTCAAGAGAAACGTTGCCGTTTTCCCGCTTACGCCTTTGATATATGCGTTTGAAAGCGTCACGCAGCTTGTCTTGAGCAAAACACAGAAACGCCTCCGGCTGTTGGCACTTCGTGAGTTTTTGTTCCGTGAACGAACGATAAGCCAGTCCAATTGCATCCTGTGTCGCCTCAAATGCGATGTTGGCGTCCCGCGCAAAGGCCTGTGGATACAAGTAATCGAACAGCTCGCGATAAGCCTGGTCCTGCCGCCCGCGATCCTGGCACGCCTCGTGGAGGGTGCGGGAGTAGATGGTCAAACAGGCGCGGCGGGCTGCCCTGTCATCCCCCGGCTCTGGATTGATCTGCCGCGCGGCCGCGATCCAGGCGCTTTCGGTGAGCAAGCCCCAGCGAAAGCGGGCGACCAGGCTACGAAGGGCGGTTCGATAAGTTGATTCAGGATCCATGCGGAATGCCTCCTTGTTTCAATTTGAGGGGGAGTGTGAGCAACCGAAGGGCCGGTTGCTCACACGGCCGGCAAGTCATCTGGGTCGTGAGATGCATGCGGCGAAAAGACCGCGATGCTGGTGATCGTTTACTTCACCGGTAAATACTTCTTCAACCAGGCCGTCAGGTCGGCGCTGTCTGGAATATCGCCTTCATACGTCTTGGTGCTCAGATAGGACGAGAACCATTCGCTGAAAGGGCACTCGTTGGGCGAGCTGCCATACAACTTGCCTTGCGCCACCAACAAACGACCCACAGCGTCAACCAGTCGCACCGTCCGATACGACCGATAACGTTTGATCCAATGATTATTGGTGTAGGGGCAACTCTCGACCAAGTAGCTCTGCACATCGCCCAAACACACGACGGCATTGGTCTCTTTATCCGATCCCTGCCAGGCGGCGGGGAAATCTGTGTACCAATAGGTGGAACCGCCATTGACGTACACGACATAAGGCTTTGCGATGTTGGCGACGCGTCCCCGCACCGTAACGCCAGCCTGATCGCAGGCCGTGTTGGCTGCTGAATCAATCCCATTCTTGTTGATTAGCAACGCCCAGTCAATCTCCTGAATCCCCCGTCGCGCTTTGGCCGCGTAAGCACTCTTGCCATAGGAATCTATGATACGTTGATACGCGGCTCTGGCCTCGCTGGCGACGTTGGCTGTCAAGCGCGCCTGCCCGCATTGATAGAGCGCCTGCGGCAAGGCTGAATCAGCTTTAGCCTTCACGGTGGTCTTGACGAGAGCATCCAAGATGGACACAGCGTCACAGCCAGCCCCTTTGCTCACCGCTTGGACAGTATCTGCGGCTTGTTTTGACAACGCTTGACTGGCTTTGACGCCTGCGTCGGACTTGGGCGCGGTGCTCACGGCCCATCCATAACGAGCAATAGCATCCACCGCCTTGTCCTGCCCGATGAGCATATCCCCCCACGCCGTGTAATTCTGCGCAAGCAGGTCGGCCGTACCAGTAATGACGCTGCGCAACGCCCCATCATCCAGGATAGCACGGTAGTGGGCAACGGCCTCCTCGTACTTGCGTTCGCCGGCCAGTGTCTGACCCCACGTTTGTTGTGTGTGCGCCAGGTTGACCAGCGCGATGTGACTCTGCAGCGGCGGCAGGTTAGTGGTTGCCACATCGGGAAGCGCGGCGCCGGTCAATGTGACTTGGGTCGCCGGCGCCCAAGCCAGCGCCGTGGGCGCAACAGGCGCCAGCAGCGCGATCCAACCGGGCGCAGGCGTCGTCTGTTGCGCGACCGTCGTCAATGCCTGGCCTGGCTCCACGGTCTGCACGACCGATGCTTTGGCATCGGCTGAGGCCAGCAGGCGAGCGCCCTTCTGCTTGACGAACGCCTGACCTTTGCCAAACGCCGAGCGCTCGAAGGCTAACACGTCGCCATAACGCCTGGCGGCTATATCCCAGGAGCGGGTCGCTAGAGCCTGATCGCCCAGGGACAGCAGAATCTGACTATGGAGCGCCTGTACTGGACGCGCCAGTTTGCCAGTCGGATCGAACGTCTCCGCCTGGCGCACATGGACCAGGCCGACCTGGTACTCATGCTGCTCCGTGAACTGCTGAGCCAATGCCAGGTGGATTTGCGCTAGCTGACCGTACGCCTGCTCGCGCGTAGCGGCATCGCTGGTCAAATCCGCCAGCGCAAGATAGGCGGCCGTGGCTGCCGCGTCGTCGCCGGCGGCCTGGGCTGCTGCGCCCCAGTTGGTGTAAAGCGTTGCCAAGCCCCCAAGCGCCTGGGAGGCTGCCTCACTGCGCGTCGCCAGGGCCTGAAGCAGCCCACCGGCTACTGGCAGCGTGATCGTTGTGGTCAGCGACAAGGGCGCCGCAGCAATCGGCGCCCAGGCCACCTGGGCCGTCGGGTCTCGCTGCCAGGCAATATCGGGCAATGTGGTGAGTAAGCCTGGTTCGCTCTTCGGCTCGGCAGTCCAGTGAGTCAGGTCGAGCGCCAACCACTGACCATCAGGGCTGGCGCCGACAATGCCAGGAAACCGATTGGCCGCCACAGCCCCAGGCGCCTGCGTCGCGGGATATTGCATACCTGGCCCCTCGTGCAACGAGGTCTTGAGCACGGCAAGATCATGCTGACTGAGCGCGTATGGGTAGAGCCAGGTAATCGGCCAGTTCCGTTCAGGCAGGTCGAGCGGGGCGAGGCGTTCGTGTTCGCGCTGCAAGAGAAGACGATAGACCTGTGCGGCTTCGGCAAAGGCCCCCCGTTGGGTAAGATCAGCGCCCCAGGCCAGAAAAACCTGATTGCGCGGTGCAAGCGCGTCGGCCGCAAAGACAGAACTGATTGCGGCCATTTCATCATACACCGCGATGGCGTGTGCAAAATCGCCAGCTGTGCGCAATCCCTCCCCCCATGCCAGGTAGGTTGGCGACAACCCTGCGTTTGCATCCACCGCCCATTCAGCATGGCTTGTCGCCATTTGTCTGTAGGTGGCGATAGCGCTGGCATAGTCGCCAGCGGTGCGCTGAACTTGCGCCCAGGCCAGGTACTGCTGGCGCAGTTGGACGAGAGCCTGCGGCGCCAGGGGGCCTTGCGCATAGGCCGCGTAGAACGCCTCCCATGCCTGGATACTTTCTGCCGGGTTGGCGGTTCCCGCTGTTTTCGTGGCGCCAACAAACGCCGTGCATTCGGCCTCTTCACGCCGCGCCTGACTGACGAAACTACCGGCCCAGGTTGGATAGCGTGTAGATTGCGCGTACAACGGCAACGCGGCGCTGCAATCAGCAGCCAGGTAGGCTTGGTGAGCGCTGCGGTAGCGGGTGTTGCCACTGCTCAGCCACAGCGCCAGGCCAAGCGTGATAACAATCAAGAACACAATGATACCCAGAAAAAACCAATACGGGAGACCCACGCGCCCCGTTTGATGGGTGCGAGAGGTAGTCATATGAGTCGCCATAGGCGTATGCCTCCTTGACCTTTCATCACGAAATCGCGCCCACCTCGGCTATCACCGGAAGGTGCGGCGCCATAAACACCGGCGCCTATTCATCAGGAGATTCGTCACGTCATGCGCTTTCATGTCGCACGCCAACCGCGCTGCATGCGTAGAAACACCGCTCACACACCAGCCAGTCGGCCGGCGCAGGTTTCGTCTCGTGGGGCTGCTCCCCCGCTGGCGCGGCTGGCAGCAGGTACCCTTCACCCCAGGCCAAGGCCCGGCAGCACTGATCGCACCAGGCCCGCTCGCGGTTCTGCGCGGCCCACCAGGCCAGCGCCGCCTGCCGCGCGGACGCCATCTGCACCGGCAGTCGGGCTGAAAAATCTGCGTCCAGCGTAGCTTCCAACATCGTCATCCTCTCCAATCTTTGGATTGGCTAACCCCATGCTCCCCAGGAACGCGCAGAGATCGCTGCGTCAGCCGATCTTTCTGCGCGTTCCTCGAAGTGAACCCCAACCGGCTTCGTATGTGGGTGGGCAGGGGATCGCGCCTGTACTCATTCTACATCAAAAAAATGCACGCGGACTGCACACTATCTGCACAAAGACTGCACTCCACCCAACGGCAGTCCAATGCGCGGTCGTGCTATCGCGCTGAAGGTGCTTGCTCCCTGCACTCACCTGGTGTATAATTTTCTCGACGCCCATTGCCAAGCTCACACCGGCCGCTCGGTAACGGTCATCCGCCCTTGAGCAGCGACACGTTGCGATTCCCCTATTTTCCGTAGTTCGATACAAGAGACCTGTCATTCCCCCGATGGTTCGTAACTCAACCCGCGTGCCTGTCCCCGCCTTGCGCTCGTTTCGCCAGGAGGAAAATCGTCGCCCATGACCCAACCCACCCTCACCCGTCGTGAATTCCTGCGCGCCTCCCTCGCCAGCGCGGCCGCCCTGCTCATCGCCGGCTGCCAACCGGTCACGGATGGCCGCTCGCGAATCAATCCCGCGCCGAGCGCCACCCGGCGACCCCGCGTCCTGCGCATCAACATGCCGCTGAACCGCGGCGATATTGGCGCTGCGGCCGATCCCGGCTGCTCCGGCGCCTACCACAGCTATTTCATCAACTCGCTGATGTTCAGCGCGCTGATCAGCCTGGACGCGCACCTGCAGCCGACGCCTGACCTGGCCGCTTCCTGGCGGCCCAACGCCGACGGCACCGTGTGGCGCTTCACCCTGCGGCGGGATGCAGCCTGGAGTAATGGTGCGCCCGTCACGGCGCATGATTTTGAATGGGCGATCAAGCGCAACCTGGCGCCAACGCTCTACTGCGGCGGCCAGTACTGGCAGCTCGTGGACATCCAGGGCGCGCGCGCCTTCTATACCGGTGAAACCACCGATGCCAACCGCGTCGGCGTTCGCGCCCTGGATGACCTGACGCTGGAGGTGACGCTGGAAAACCCGTCGGCCTACTTCATCAACCTGGCGTCGCTGCCCAGCTTCATGGCCCTGCCGCGCCAGGTGGTGGAAAGGGCCGGAGATCAGGCCTGGACAAAGCCGGAAAATGTCGTTGGCAATGGGCCGTTTCGATTGACAGAATGGGTTCCTGAAAAGCAGATGATCTTTACGCCCAATCCCTACTACCACGGCGGCGCGCCGGGCGTGGATCGCCTGGAAGTCAACATGATCCGCCAGGAGAGCACGGCCTTGAGCGCGTACGAGGCGGGTGAGTTGGACATGGTGGAGGCGCCGGTGGCCGAACTGGGCCGCGTGCGCGCTGACGCCAAATTGAGCCACGAACTGCAATCGAATGCGGAGCTGAGCACGATGCACCTGCGCCTCAGCGTGCAGCTCAAGCCGTTCGACGATGTGCGCGTGCGCCAGGCCTTTGCCCTGGCCATTGATCGCGAAACCCTCTGCAACAAGGTGCTGCCAGGCATCGGCCAGCCGGCCTACCAGTTCCTGCCGCCCAACATGCTTGGTCATGATGGACAGCTTGGCCGCGAACTGGCCTTCGACCCGGCGCGCGGCCGTGCCCTGTTGACCGCGGCCGGCTACGCGAGCGGCAAAGAGGTGCCATTGGTCTACTGGCAGTACGAGCAGAATGAGACTTACCAGACGCTGTTCGAGGCGCTGCAAGCCATGCTCCTGGAAAACCTGGGCGTGCGCACCGAACTGGCGCCGACCGAAGCCGGGGCGCGGCTGGCCTGGCGCACCCAGCGCCCGCTGCGGCCGCATTTCTACCGCCAACTGTGGGGCGCGGACTACCCTGATCCGCACAACTTCATGACCGTGCTCTACACTACGCCTCCGCCGCAGGCCGACCTCTGGAAAACGGCCCCGGAGTTGATCTACAGCAATCGTACGTTCGATGATCTGGTGCGCCAGGCCGCAAAGGAACTCGACCCGGCCAAGCGCGCCGCGCGCTATCAGCAGTGCGAGCGCGTCCTGGTGCTGGACGACCCGGCCATCATTCCGCTGTATTACGTCATGCGCCACCGGCTGATCAAGCCGGCGGTGCAAGGTCTGATCATCAACGGCATGGGCGCGCCTGCGCTGCGCCAGGTGCGGCTGGTCTCATGAGCGGCCAACCCTCGCGCCCCAGCTGGCGGCATTGGTTGAACCGGCTGGCGCAGTCGGGGCTGACTCTGCTGCTCCTCTCCCTGCTCACCTTTGCGGTGGCCCACGCGACGCCGGGCGGGCCGTTTGGCTTGGATGACCCCGATCAGGCCGCGCGCGTGCCGCTGGAGATGCGCCAGCGCTACCGGCAGCTCTACGGCCTGGATCAGCCCATGGCCGTGCAGTATCTGCGCTGGCTCGGTCGCGTTCTGCAGGGCGATTTTGGCATGTCCTACACCTACCGCAATGAAACCGTGCAGCAGGTGCTGGCGCGCACGCTGCCGGTTTCCGCGCCGATCGGCCTGGCCGCGGCTGCCCTGGCGCTTGGCGCCGGTGCGCCGCTCGGCCTGGCCGCAGCCGCGCGCCGCGGCGCCTGGCCGGATCAGGTGGCGCGCCTGCTCGCCGTGACGGGCGCCGCCATTCCGATCTATGTCCTGGCGACGTTGTGCGTCGTGATCTTCGCGGTGCGGCTGCACTAGCTGCCGCTCACCGGATGGGGCGCGCCGGGCCGCGCCATCTTGCCAATCTGTGTGCTCGCCCTGGGGCCGCTGGGCGCGGTGATCCGCTTTACGCGTACTGAAACCCTGGAGGTGCTGGCCGCGGATTATGTCCGCACGGCGCGGGCCAAAGGCCTGCCATCGCGTCAGGTTCTGGGCCGCCATGTTCTGCGCAACGCGCTGCTGCCCGCCTTGACCCTGGCCGGCCCGCTGCTGGCGCATCTGCTGACCGGCTCGTTTTTTGTCGAAACTATCTTCAACATCCCCGGTGTGGGCGCGGCCTTCGTCTACGCCGCGGCCGACCGCGATTACCCGCTGATCATGGCCGGTGCGTTACTGGCGGGCGGCCTGGTGGTTGTGCTCAATTTGCTGGTGGATATGGCCTACGGGCTGCTCGATCCGCGCATGCGCGTGACGCACATTGGATAGGCCGCGCATGCGACCGATTGAAATCGCGCCTGATGGGCGTACCGCCGGGCGTCCACCTGCCCTTCGACTTTGCTCAGGGCAAGCGTGGACGCAGAACCGGTGGGCGCCAGATGCCTGTGCAGTTACAGGAAGAGAACCATTTCGTGAAAATTCGTGTAATTCCTGGCAAAGAATCCTTCGTTTGGCCCCGAGCCGCTGAACGTGCAAGCATAGACGCATGAAGGCCCTGTGGTGCAGCATCACCCAACGCTTGCGGCGTGACTGGGCTGCCCTGGGCGCGTTGGTTTTTCTGGCCGTCCTGGTGACGGTCGCGGTGCTGGCGCCGCTGCTGGCGCCTTACGATCCGTTGCAAGTTGATTTCGATCACGTGCGCCAACCGCCCAACGCGCAGCACTGGCTGGGCACCGATAAGCAGGGCCGCGATGTCCTGAGCCGCTTGCTGTTTGGCGCACGGCTGTCGCTGGCGGTTGGTTTCATCAGCCAGGCGCCCATCTTGCTCGTTGGCGTCAGCGCTGGTTGCCTGGCCGGTTACGGCGGCGGACGAACGGATGCGCTGTTGATGCGGCTGGTGGATCTTTTCTACGCTTTTCCCACCACCCTGCTGCTGATCGCGCTCATGACCATCCTCGGACGTGGGTTCGGCAGCCTCCTGTTCGCCTTGACCATCACCTCCTGGGCGGGCGCGGCGCGCCTGGTGCGCGGCCAGGTCATGCGCCTCAAACAGACGGAGTTCGTCGCCGCCGCGGTCAGCCTGGGCGCCGCAGACCGCCACATTCTCTGGCGTCACATCCTGCCCAATCTGACGGGAATACTGCTCGTGATGCTCTCGACCGGCATTCCTGGCGCTGTGGTGGCCGAGGCCGGCCTCAGCTTCCTGGGCATCGGCCTACTGCCGCCTGCGCCGAGCTGGGGCTTGATGCTCAGCGACGGTTTCAGCGTTGTGCGCAGCAGCCCGCACCTGGCCTGGGCGCCCGCGCTCGCCATCGGCCTGACCATGCTGGCGCTTTACACCCTGGGCGACAGCCTGCGCGATGCACTGGATCCGAGCACAGCGAATTGACGGCGACGAGCCTTCGCAGGCGCCGCTCCATCTTTTCTCAGTTTGAGAATTGGGCAAACCCATGTTACAATGGATTTGCCACCGTTACTCGCCCTACGCAGAACTACGGTCACGCTGCGGTGACGCTGATCGCGTGGATCAAACATTGAGGGTGGCATGTCACCGCAGGCGCCCTTGTTCCGCGACCACAAGGAGTCAGAGTCATGAACCTCTCTCGTTTCCATTGGTTGTCTGGTCGGCCCTGGATGCGCATGGCCCTCGTTGCCATCCTACTGGTTAGCGCCCTGGGTGTCTCCGGCGTTGCGCCGGCGCGCTGGGTTGGTTCAACCCCGGCCGTCGCTTATGCGGAAAAGATTGACGCCGCTGTGTGGGACGCCCTGGCCACATCGCCTGACGGCATGGCGCCTGTCTTTATCAAGCTGAGTGAACAGGCCAACTTACAAGAGGCGGCCGCCATCGAAGACTGGACCGCACGCGGGTGGGCTGTCTATTATGCCCTGCGCGGCACGGCCGACCGCACCCAACCCACCGTGTTGGGTCAGCTCGCAGTGGCCGAGGCGGCGGGACATGCATCGGCGGTCAAGTCGTTCTGGATTGTCAACATGGTCTCCGCCCTCGCCGATGCCACGGCCTTGCGCACCCTCGCGGCCATGCCTGAAGTCGGCGCCATTCTCCTCAACGGTAAACTGGAAGCCCCGATCGTCATGCCTGGCGACACCGTCGCCGCGCCGGACACCATCGAGTGGAACGTGACGAAGATCCGTGCTCCCGACGTGTGGACGGCCTACGGCGCGACGGGTGTTGGCTCGGTGGCCGCGAATGTGGACACCGGCGTGCAGTACAATCATCCCGCCCTGGTCAATCAATATCGCGGCAACCTGGGCGGTGGAGTGTTCAATCACAACTACAACTGGTACAACACAGCCCCCAGCGCGCTCTGCCCTGATCCCACCGTACCGTGCGATGACAATGGTCATGGTACGCACACGATGGGCACGGAAGTTGGCGATGATGGCGGCACCAATCAAGTTGGTGTGGCTCCAGGCGCCAAGTGGATTGCCGCCTACGGCTGCTGCCCTGACAATGAGACGTTGCTAGAGGCGCAGCAATTCATGGTCGCGCCCACGGACCTGACTGGCAACAATCCCGATCCAAGCAAGCGGCCAGACGCCCTCAATCAATCATGGGGCGGGCCTGGCGGCAGCGAGATTTTCGAGGGCGTAATTGCCGCGCTGCGCGCGAGCGGGATTTTCCCGACCTTCTCGGCCGGCAACAGCGGTTCAACGTGTGGCACCCTGGGCTCGCCAGGCGACAACCCCTCGGCCTTCAATGTGGCCGCGACGACTTCGACCGACACGATAGCCAGTTTCTCATCCCGTGGCCCCAATCCGTTTACCGGACAGACTGGTCCCAACGTTTCGGCTCCTGGCAATGGTGTACGTTCAACCTATCCAACCAACACCTATGCCAGCCTGAGCGGCACCTCCATGGCTTCGCCGCACGTGGCTGGCGCCGTTGCGCTGCTGATTTCGGTCGAGCCGAAGCTGCGTGGCCGCGTGGCTGAGATCGAGGAATTACTGCGCAAGACCGCCGTCCAACTCACCAGCGCACAGACCTGCGGCGGCGTGCCAGGCTCTCAGATTCCGAACAATGCCTTTGGCTGGGGCCGGATTGATGTCAAGGCCGCGGCTGATATGATCTACCAGGCCGGCTACATCCAGGGCACGGTCACCTCCGGCGCGACCCCGCTGGCGGGCGCCACCGTGACCTACAGCAGGTTGGGCAAGACGCTGACGACCCAGACCGATAAGAACGGCAGTTACAAGGTTCTTGCTGGCGCCGGCAGCTGGGCGATGACGGCCAGCGCTTATGGCTACCAAACCGGTTCCGCGCCCACGGTGGTGGTCACCCAGAACGGCACAACGACGCAGGACTTCAACCTGACGGCCCTCGGCAGCTTTACCGTGAGTGGCAACGTCAACTACGTGCTCGATGGGGGCGGCGGCATTCCAGCCTTGATTGTTGTCAAGAACGAAGCCCTGGCTGCCCCGGTCTTTGCCGATGGCAGCGGCAACTACAGCCTGTTGGTGCCGCCCGGAACCTACACGATCGAAGCGCAGCATCCCGGCTATGTCACCGGGTCGCAGAGCGTGGTCGTGGCCGGCAACACGACGGCCAACTTCACGTTGACGCCGCGTGCGAATTACGCGTGTCTGGACAGCCGCCAGCCGGGTGGTCCGCTCTATGAATGGATTGATGCGACCGATGGCACGGCGTACCCGTTGGATGATGACGCCAGTTCGGCGGCGATTACGCTGCCCTCGGCGTTCACCTACTTCGGCACCGCCTACACGACGTTCCGCATCAACTCGAACGGCTTCGTTTTCTTCGGCACGACGAACTATACGACCGCGCACATGTTCCTACCCTTCGAAGGGCGACCCAACAACGACCTCATGGCGTTGGGCGAGGACTTGAACCCGGCCTTGGGCGCGCAAGGCACTATCTACGCCAAGGCGGTGGGCAACCTGTACGTCATCGAGTACTACCAGGTGCAGCACTGGGCGAGCGGCTTCCCTGAGACCTTCGAGATCATTCTGGATCTCACCTCTGGCGCCATCACCTACCAGTACAACACCCTGAGCTGGCCCAATTTCACGACCGTGGGTCTGGAAGATGCGGCCGGCGCCGTCGGGCAGCTCTACTCGTATCGCAACTCGGCCAATCTGGCGGCCGGGCGCGCTGTGCGCTTCACGCCCGCGACCGGCGCCGCCGTCAACTGGGGATGCGATCACGCGCTCTCCATCACCATCGCCGACGATAAGGATCCAGTGAATACGAATGAGACCATCACCTACAATATCCACTGGAATAACATCGGCTTTGGCGCGGCGCCTGGCGCCACGCTGACGGCCACGATACCGCCGAACACGACGTTCGTCTCGGCCGACGGCGGCATCACGCCGGTGGCGGGCGTGCTGACCTGGAACCTGGGTAACCTGCGACCCAAGTCCGAGGGGGGAGCCTGGTTCAAGGTGCAATCTGTCGTCGGGCCGACCGCTTCCACCACGGCCACACTGACTGACACCAGCGGCCAGAGCCGCGCCGCGACCGAAACGACCACCATTCGTCAGCCAACCGCCGTGCAGTTGGCCGCGCTGACCACCGGGACTGCCGCCCCATGGGCGCCCATGGCCGGTGGTTTGCTGCTGCTGTTGGCCGCCGGCGCCGCGGTGCTCCGCCGCCGGACGGTTCGATCGTAAAGTTATAAGTGGGAAACGGGCGCTGGCCGACCCCCGACGGCTGGCGCTCGTCTCGCCGATAGATTAGCCTCTCTGGTGCACATGCAAAGACCGGGTTCTTTAACGGAACCCGGCCCTTTTTGCATCAGGCGACATGCACTAAATTTGCGTCATGGCTGTACTTTTGCGAGGAAGGATTCACTCGTTCGCCCCAAGCCCCACCTTCGGCGGCGAGGAATCAACGCAATACCACGAGTTAGCGTCCTGTTCATCACGTAGCTCTGACCAGGCCGACAGAGAATCATACTGTTCCCGGCAGGCGACGTTGGTGTCCATGTCACCCTCACGGGCCATTTCACCCGCTACGAGTTGATAGGGACAGCGCCAACTAAAGGGATTGTGTGGATTCAAGGGGATTGCCAGCCTGCCCTCTGCCAGGCCAGGGAACTGCTGCTGGCAGGCCAGGTTGAAATCGAGCGCCCCCAACTCATAGCGCCCGAACGGAAAGTAACCTCGCAGCAAAACCACGCCGAGTAACAAAACCAACCCACTACTGATGACCAACGCAAGAACACGATGACTGCGCAATGCAGGCTGATAGGCTTGCCAGGCGAAATGCCATCGCGTTACGGTGAAGGCGAGCGGCACGGCAGGAGGCAGTTCGGCCGCCGCGACCGAAGCAGGACAAGATGCTTCCGCCAGCGCCCGTTGCCAGGGATCGGCTGAAATTGAGGACGACGACTCAGGGACACTGGAGACAGCGGGCGCTTTCTCCGCGCCTGGAAGTATACTCAATCCCTGCTGGCGGTGAAGGCGCTTGGCCTCGATCAGCGCCTGGCGATAAGTACGCAGCTGCGCACGCATCTCATCGTCGAGACAAATGGCATCGGACGTCAGCAGCTTATCAATGAAGGTTGGGCTGATGTGCTGGCCGCGTTCTACTTTGGACACCACCGAAGGGTCATAATCAAGCTGACACGCCAGCTCCTGGGCCGATAGGCGCTGGCGGACACGCAGCCAGTGGACATATGAACCAATTTCCTGCACGAGAATAGTGGCATCTGGATCGGGCATAAGCGTTTTGGCAAGCGAACTGGCAATTTTTTCAACAATTTCCAGGGCCGATTGGGTATGATGCATCAATCATAATCGGCTCGTGCTTCTCCTTGAGCGAGAGACCGATTTCATTTTATCATACGTGGACTTTTTTGGTCAAATCGCGAGATCAATACGCGCCAGATGGGCGACAACCTGTGGATGCCCGCGCTGCAACAGAGAAACATGGTCGGTATCGAGGATGTTAACCCATGCAATAGTCGTTTTGCCCACCTTTCTCATATAGTAGGAGGAAACATGTCAATCCAAGAGAACCTTTCTCGTGCGACCGCAGTCGCAAAATGGAAAGCGGACCAGCAGATGCGACTGCTCAAGAATCAGAACCAAATTCGAGACCTGGAAGGACAGTTGAAAACCCAAAAGGCTCGGCTAGCTGATACTGCTTGGACACTCTACGCCCAGCAGCTTTTGAGTGAAGATGAGTTGAAAGAGATTTGCGCCGTCATGGTTCAACTCCAGGAACAGATACACCAGCAACAAGTATTGCAGGAAGCAATCAAGAATGAGCAGTTGCCGGACCAGACTAACTCCGCGACACCCGCACCCTCGACTCAGCCAGGCGTGGGGGTAACTCAGAACTTGTGCCCAAACTGCCGCAATTCAATCGAACTGCAATGGAAAGTTTGTCCCCGCTGCGGCGCTCAGCTCAAATAGGAGACTTCCATGATTTTCTGCACAGAATGTGGGACACCCAATCCCGAAGGAACACAGGCGTGTATCAAATGCAATACCACGCTGCCAGTGTTGGACAATGTTCCTTCTGTTCCTTCTGTTCCTTCTGTTCCTTCTGTTCCTTCTGTTCCTTCTGTTCCTTCTGTTCCTTCTGTTCCTTCTGTTCCTTCTGTTCCTTCTGTTCCTTCTGTTCCTGCCATAACTTCTGTATCTGCTGTATCTGCTATACCTATCGAGCATGCGCCGCCAGTAAGCAGCACGGCGCCAGCGCCCACCACTCCTGCGCCTATTTCCGCGGCGCCAGTTGGTCCATATCTTGGCTCTATCAGCGCGTCATGGTGGCAGCGGCTTGGGCCAGACTGGAAAGCCGCGCTCATCTTTTGGATTGGCTACCTGGTTCTGTCGACTGTAAACACCATTACGGGGGGTCTCGGAAGTATCTTCTCTGTTCCCTTCAATATAGCCATTGCATTGGGACAAGGAGTGTTTGTCGCACAGCTGGCTTCTAAAGACAGCCGTTACACCAAGGCTGACTATCTCAAACTCGGACTCCTTTCCGGTTTGTGGAATATCCTGATTGATGTTGTGGGATCTGTGATAGTTGTCGTGGTTCTGGTAGGAGTAACCCTTGGGGCAACACTCGCGGTGTTGCCAGTAATTATCATCTCTTTTTTAGGTGTTTTTGCCCTTCGCATCACATTGACAGGTCTCGGCTCTTGGCTTTATCGCGAATACGGGGGTAAGAAATTGGTTGGCGCTTTGGTTGGAACTGGTTGCGGATGTATGGTCATCGTGGGTATTCTGCTTGCCGTCGTTATCAGAGTCTTGCCTACTTTGTGGAGGTAAACTCCTCGATGGCTAAATGTGAAGGTTGGAATAATGGTTTTGGGCCAAGAGGTCAAGGGCCCAATTGGGAACGTATCAACGTCAAGGATATGGAGGACAAAATGCACATCGGTAAAGTAGTGAAGTGGATGATATGGCTGGGGGCGGGCGCGTTGGCCGTGGCCGCCACGCTGCTGACCGACAGCCGCGGCCGCGGCGCATGCCCCCAGTGCGGCTATTCACACGACCTGTATGCGTGCAAGCACTGCGGATGGACGGCCTGTTTGGGTTGCTGGCAGCGATTGAGCCAGTACAACACGTGCCCAGGCTGCGGGCGCGCCAATCCATAGCTCATGGGTTCCATGCGCGGGCGTCATGAACTGTTCGCGCATGGAACCTGCAATCTTTGAGGATATCGTCCATGAAAACCTTCCTCTATGCCTATCTCGGTGGGCTGTTGGCCAGTATTCCAGCTTTCACCATGTTCAACGACGTTGGCGCCAGCCCGTTGAGAAACTACCAGGCGCTCAATGCTCAAATCGGCACGTCGCTCACCTCGATGATCGTGGCTCTCGCCACGTTCTTCTTGCTGCCAGCGATCGGTTCCGCGATCGGCGCCAAGATCGGTGGCCGGGGCGCTGATTTTCAATACATCTATGGTCGCGGTATTGGTGGGCAGGTAGTATTCGCCATTGCCTTTGAGTTACTGGTGATGTCTAACTCCTCCGTATCCCGCCACGTGCTACCGTTGCCCATCTCCATGCAGACAGTCGTCTATTTGATGTTCGCGCAACTTGGCTGCACGTTTGGCACGGTTTGGGGCTATTAGTCGGCCCCACTGCAAAACAAGGAGATCGTCATGGGTAAAATCATCGTCGAGTGCCCGAAGTGCCAGCACGTTCGCAAGATGAGCGATCATTGTGACACCTGCTTGCAAGAGCGCGAGTGGGAAGTGAAGTACGGTAAACTATCATGCAAGAGCTGCAAATATGGGTGGAGCTCTTTGACGTGCGAAACGTGCGGCCACACCATCCCGACCATTGAGGACTTTGTCAAGTATTTCCCGGATTACCAGGATTATGAAGGACTGCTACCGGACATCCTTGACACCCTGCTTCGGATGCATCGCCACAAGGTGGCGCTCGCTGTGCTGGATGCGCCCTGGGTTAAGTATGAGTTGCCGACTGACTATCCGCTTACCGAGAAACGCGGCGAGGTTGCCACCCAGCGCAACCTCTGGATGTTTGGCGCCTTGTTGGTCGGAGCAGCTGTGGGCGGATTCGCAGGAGCAGGACTGCTGCCAGCCATGTTCGACGCGTCAACGAATCTCGGCGTCATCGCTGGGGTCCTAGGCGGCGCTTTCCTGGCAGCGACTTTTGCCCGGCTATTTGCGGGCCAGTGGGGAACCACCAACGGTATACTCATTGATGGGGGACTGATCCTCTTGTTGGGCGCGCTGGGATCGCTTGCTGTAATCTTCGCGCTCGGCGGGATCATCTTGTGGATCGTGTTCAGTATGTTTACGGGAAATTGACGGTGAAAATGTTGGGCGTCCAGCGTACAGAATGCAGCGCCGGGCGCGGGTCACGCTGGCCGCGCTGGGGATTCCTCTCGCTCATGGCCGCATTCTCGGCAGCGCTGTGGATTCACCGGCAGGATATCCAGGGTTGGACCACCTACGGGTATCTCGGGGTTTTGGCCTTCTCGCTGCTGGCGAACGCCATGATCCTGCTGCCGGCGCCGGTGCTTGCAGTTGTCTTTGCCCTGGGCAGCGTCCTTTCACCGCTGGGGATCAGCATGGCAGCTGGATTGGGAATGGCACTCAACCGTCAACCCCATGTCTTGGTAACATCCTTGTTCTTCCTCGCCAACCGTGGCAAGAAAAACCTGAATAGCCTCACGCATGTTCCTTTCCAAGCTGGCCAAATCGGGAGCCTGGGTGTAACAGCCGGGCAATTCGGCTACAGAACCGACCAGCCAGCCGCTTTCCAGGTCACGCTCGATCAATACCGTGAACTGTTGGTGCATCGCAACCTCCCTAACCGGGACAATCCGGAACCAGATGACTCACACGAAGCCATAACGGCGCCAAGATGCCGACCGGTTCCTTCGTGTCTAGGTGGCTTTGTGTGAGAATGCTTTTCTCGCTGTACCAAAATTTCACTGGCAAGATACAAAACTATATGCAGTATAGCCACAAATGGCGGCAGAAACAATTCGACAGCCGCTCGCCGAGCCTGTCGAAGGGGCACAGCGCGCACCCTTCGACAGGCTCATGGCACGTTTTCCCCAAAACTGATTTGACTGCCTTATCCGGTCGGAGGTTGAATCTATGTCCACCTTACAGGCTCGACATAACCGCCCGCCTACGCCGTGCGCAGACCCGCTCCCTGGCGACGCGCCAGCAAGGCCAGCGCAATGCAGCCGACGACCAGCGCGGTGGCGACCCAGGCGCTGACGCTGACGAGAGGCGTGCCGGCCTGCTTGACCGCGATGCCGATGAAGGCCCACACGAGCACAAGCAGATACGCGACATCTCGTCGCATCTGCGCCATCAGATAGGCCACCGCCACGGCAACGGCCAGCAGGATGACGGCCCACGCCGGTCCGCTCAGGCCAAAGCCGTTCCACTTCCAGTATTCCAGCAGATCGGTCACGTTGGCAATCGTCGCGACCGTGATCCAGCCCAGGTAGACGCTGAACGGCGCGTTGACGGTCCAGCGTTCCACGGCGCTGACCGGCGCCTGCCCGATGCGCAGCCGCTGGTAGATGACGATCAGTGAGACGAGCAGGGTCAGCATGGCGATCAAGGTCAGTGGGAACAACAGATAGTGCCAGAAGAAAATCCAGACGCTGTTGGCCACGCAGCTCAACGCAAACCAGTAGCCCAGGCTGCGCAGGCGTGGATTCTCGCGCTGGCTAGGCAGTGCCTGGTAGATGCCAAAGGCGAGCAGGCCGATGTAGATGACGCCCCAGATGGCAAAGACGTAGCCGGCCGGCACGAAGTAGACCGCAAAGCTGTCCGAAATCGCACCGGTCATCTTGCCGTTGAGGGGCAGGGCGTTGGCCAGACCGTTGACGGTCAGGGCGATGATGAGGGTAATCACGTTGACGAGTTGACGCAGAGTATCTTTGTTCATTTCTCTTCTCTTCCTCTTCCTATTTCTCTTGGAAAATTAACGCGGCTGGCGGGGGAACCAGGGAATAAAGGCGTTGGTGCGAGCCATGTAGGCGGCATAGCCTGGCTTGGCCGGCCGCAGGCTGCGTTCCAACATGGCAACGCCTGAGACCCGAACGAGCAAAAAAGTCATGAGCACCGGGCTGAAGATGACGGCCCACCCACCGGCGGCGAGGGCGACCAGGTAAAAGGCCCACCACTGCAGCGCATCGCCAAAGTAGTTTGGATGCCGCGTGTAGCGCCAGAAGCCGCTGGTCAGCAGTTGACCGCGCTGGCCCGACGCGGCCTTGAAGCGACGCAGCTGCCAGTCGCCGCCGGCCTCGAAGATGAAGCCGATGGCCCACAACAGCACGGCCAGCCAGTCGAGCCAGATGAGACCCGCGGGTGCGGCGCCGATCTGCGCGGCCAGCAGCGGCGCGGAGATGATCCAGAGCAGCGCGCCTTGCAGCCAGAAGACCTTGAACAGGCTGCGCCACCACCAGGCGGCGCCGGCTTCGTCACGCCACGCGCGATAACGGAAATCTTCGCCCTGACCCCAATTGCGCAGCAGGATGTGCAATGATAGACGCAGGCCCCACGTCGTCACCAGGATGCCAAGCAGCCACTGGCGAGGCCCCGCGCCGTCGGGCGTCAAGACAAAATAGGTCCAGTACACGATGACGAAGCCGGCGCCCCAGAAAATATCAATGATGCTGGCATCGCGCCGCCACAGGCTGATCAGCCACAGCAGGGTGGTCATCCCCAGGATGACGCCGCCGCCCAGGACCATAATCGTTACGAAATCCAATGCCATTGTTTCTTGCACTCCCGCCTGCTCGCCTGTCAGCGCATTTCCGCCACAGGTCGTTGGGGCTTGCAACATGCCGCAGATCGCGCCCCGTGTATCGCATTGGACGCCCGGGATGGTGTGATCGTAACGCGGCCAGGGTCAAGGCTGCCCGCGGGCAGCCCAGGTGAAGTAATCCCAGGTGGCGCGGCTCACTTCGCCCATGAAGCCATCGCTGAGTTCCCACAACACCCAGCGCGGCATGAAGATGTAAATGCTCAGCACGTATGGCCCCGTTGGCCCCCACACAATCGCCACGTCCGCGTGACTGTCGTTGATGTAGCCGTGCTTATGCACCACGCGCGTGCCCGGCGGTAAGCCTCCCGGAATCAACGCCGCCAGCTTGTTCAGCTTCATGATCTCAAGCATCTTCTGGCACTCTTCTTGCGTGATGTCCGGGGCGTAGGCGGCCAGCAGCGTGCCCCCCCCTTCGGAACACTGCACGATCATTTCGGCCAGCAGGCCCATCTCCTTAGCCGTGGTTTGCATGTGAATATCGGGATTGGTCGTCAGATCGGTGCGGCGGTTGGCTGGCGTGGTGATGCGGAAACTCTGCGCTTCGACGTCGTAGGGCGTCGCCATGAAGGTGTTGGCCAGGCCCAGTTTGCGCATGGACGCGGTCAGCACCTCGACTCCACGCTGCGCGCTGCCATCGCCCACGATGCGCAGGAGTAGATTGGCGCTGAAATTGCCGCTGAGGCCCAGGGTTTGGGTCAGCAGTTTGGTCTCCTCGATGTTGGGCGGCCGGTCCAGCTTGCGAAAGACCTCGATCAGAATCGCGATCTTCATCGTGCTCATGCCGGCGAAGGCCACATCGGAGTTCACGTTGACCTCCTGGCCGCGGCCGATATCGCGCACGAAGATGGTGGCGATGCCCGGCCACTGCTCCGCGCGGGCGCGGAGCAGTTCTTGCAGCGCGCCAATGCCCGGCGGCGGGGCGGACGTTTCCACCAGGACCAGGTGCGTCTCACGCTTGTCGGGTGAACTCAATGCGGCCATGATGCCCGGCACCGACTCCTGCGCGGCCAGCTTGAGGCCCGGCTTACCGGGCACAAAGGGCAGGGTGTCGGTTGGAATCCTGCCGCTGACCAGCGGCAGCGCGTGCGCTGGCTCCGGGGGGCGGTCATACTGCGCGGCCACCCCATTCAGCCAGGTTGCGAGCGCGCCGCTGTCCAGTTCATACTGCAGCGTGACCGTAATCGGCGGCGTGACCCGTCCCATCAGATGGTAGACGAATCCCCGCCAACGCCCCAGCCCACGCGCCTGCGCGTCGGCCGCGGCCAGCATGTCCGCGGTCTTGACGCGCAGACCAATCTCACGCGGCTGCAAGATCAGGCGCTTCTGGTCGTAATAGACCGCGACCGGCTGGCTGAACGCGTACTGCAGCGACGCGTCAATCGTCGCCGCGTCGCTGGCGCCGAGATCCAACCCGGCCAGGCGCACCCCGGGCGGCACCGGCCCCTGCGCGTCCGCGTACCAATAGGCCTGCGGCGCCACAAACCCCGCCGCGGCGACCAGCAAGAGCAAAACGATGATTTGCCTCATTCTCCGCTTCATCGCACTGAACCTTAAGGACCTTCTGTATCGAAAGAGGCCGGTTCCTCTAGCAATGCCAGCTGGGACATGCTGGTCGCGGGGTTGGCGGTGAAGTGCTCAGGGCCATCTTCCACAGCGGTAGACGCGCCAAAATCCTTGTCAAACAAGGATGCCTCTGCACGCAGGCTTGGAAAGCGGTACTTCGAGCCTTCCAGGTAATGGGGGGCGAGCTCGAACGCCAACCACCGTCTCTGCAGGCGCTCGGCCACTTCGCCGGTGATGTTGCTGCCCGCAAAAGGATCAATCACCAGGTCGCCGGGTTCGGTCAGAAACTTGATGAAGAACTCCGGTAAGCCGTGCGGAAAACGCGCCGGATGCGGCTTGATGCCGTGTTCACGGCATTGGCGCAGATACGTGCTGTTGGAGTCGGTATTGGCCAGGATCAGCAAGTTGGGCGGAATGGCGCCCTGGTTGTCGCGCGAGAAATTCTCTGAAATTTCATGCCCTGATGGGCGCAGCTTGGCCTTGTAGCCATTGTCAAGCAGCTTGCGCATGGAATCGCTGTACGGTTTCAGCACGCGCCAGTTGCTGGCTTTTGGCTCCGGTGTTTTGGACAACCACCACACCGGATCAATCGCGTCTTTGACCCGCGTCCGCCGCACCGTCACCCATTCAGCGGGAGAAGGCAACTTCGACGGATTATACCAATAGAACTCCTGCGCCAAGTGGAAGTCGAGCGTTTTGCACAGGGCGATTACGAGCTCAAAATGGTACAAGGAACGCGTCGCCTGTCCGTTCACCCACGTGCCGCCAATGTCAATCACCAGGCTCCCCTGGTCTTTCAGCACACGTTTGAACTCACGCGCGAAGTCCATGAACCATGCCACATACGTCTCGTCACTGACGTTGCCGTATTCCTTCTTACGCTTCAGGGCAAACGGAGGTGAGGTCATGATCAAATCCACAGAGTCTGATTCAATCTGACGCAGGTAGCTCATTGAGTCTCCCAGATAGGCGGCGCCGAACTCAGTCACATATAGGGGCTCTTCCCGAAAATGCGGATTGTTTTTCATAATTCCATTACTGCGCGGCAAAATAATCGGTGCGCGTCTTGATCTTCATCGCTCGTTCGGCTTTGTCATTGAGAACGGCAACGATGCTAGTAGGGTCTTGGCTGATACGTTCAAGGTCGGCGCCGTTGAGCAAGATGACGTTCAGGTTACAGGTCTTCATGACATGATTTGCATAGCTACGGGCGTCTTTTGTGAATTCCCCCGTGGTAACAATCATAACGACGTTCGAGTAGATAAACGTCAGTGACAGACCAACCTCTTTTGCCACGTCGTCCAGACGCACTTGGGTCGTGTTCTTGGCCTGGATTTGCCAACGGCTAAAGATCAAGCGCGCTCCTTCCACAATGGCATCTACTTCTGCGCCGCCGGTGTCGGTACTACGAATCCTCCAACCCCGGAAATCAAGATCAACGAGTCGCGCCAGGTAAATCGCCAGTAACTCCAGGGCTTTACCCTTGATGTGTTTATCTTCAGATTGTAGCTCGGTGAGAATCTGGGTCAATGGCTTATCGAACAATTCCTTTGGGGCCAGGCCTGCCTGCTCGGCCGCGGCGGCGAGAATAGGCTCAGAGATTTCGGCCCGAAACTTGGATGTTCTGGATACCTCGTAAGGCTTCGCGCCGTGACCTTCAGTTGACTTGGTTGTCTCAATGTAGCCCAAATCGCGCAGCGGAAACAGAACAGACTTGGGAAGTTCTTTGTGGTTATACTCGGTCGCATATAGGAGGCTGGCGAGGTCGGCCACCCGATTGGCAACCAACGGATCTGGCTCAACAATGCGACCCAATGCTCGTAGAAAAGCGCGTTGGGCGCCGTTGAGCTGAGTCAATTGGTCAATCACATCCAAACCGACCCCCAGAACTTGCTTCAATCGTCCGTGATTGACGTCATAGAGTCGCGGTCCGCTGCTAACCTTTTCATCGAAAATCCCAGCTTTGGCCAACCACAAGCGTAGACTGCTGAGATGAACGGCGCCGCGTGGAACATGCACTCCACGCTGCTCAAGGCCCTTACCCAGTGTATGCAGACTGATTTCCTCTCCCGCTGCTTGCATCGCTGTCAGGGTTTCAACGACCGCCGTGCCTCTCAAATCCGTGAGGAGATGCCTCGCAAATCGTTCATACATCGCTTGCGGATGGTCTACCAAGCCATACAGCTCCAGCGCGAGCGGGGTTGGACGTGCCCCTTCGTCGTCAAGCAATTGATAGGCGCGTAAAGCCAACACTGTATTATCGGCCAGCTTCCATTGCTGATTCTCGGCGTGTGACGCGAAGAACTCGTCACGGATGGCTTCGGTGATTTGGTTGCGATTGCCAGCCGCACTGGTCACGATGCCGAGTAACCGGGGCAGATTCACCTGATTTGGGCTGAACTGAGCACCAAAAGGTATTTCACTCTTTTTCGTCACTATTGTCCTCGCAGCCAGAATAGGACAGGCTCAGATCATTCCCACTCGATTGTACCGGGTGGTTTCGACGTGACGTCGTAAACCACGCGGTTGACGCCGCGCACTTCGTTGACGATGCGACTGCTGATTTGCGCCAGCAGGTCGTAGGGCAGCCGCGACCAGTCGGCGGTCATGTAATCTTCGCTGTTGACCGCGCGCAGCGCGACGACGTTTTCGTAGGTGCGGCCGTCGCCCATGACGCCCACGGAACGCACCGGCAGCAGCACGGCGAAAGCCTGTGCGGTGGGGCGATAGAGGCCAGCTGCGCGCAGTTCTTCCAGGAAGATGGCGTCGGCATGGCGCAAGATTTCCAGGCGCTCCCACGTGACCGGCCCCAGGATGCGGATCGCCAGGCCTGGCCCAGGAAACGGGTGCCGCCAGACAATCTCTTCAGGCAAGCCCAGCGCAATGCCCACGGCTCGTACTTCATCTTTGAACAGCCAGCGCAGCGGCTCGATCAGCTTGAACTGCATGTCGGCCGGCAAACCGCCCACGTTGTGATGCGTCTTGATGGCGGCTGCGCTGCGCCCTGCGCCCGCGCTTTCGATGCGGTCAGGGTACAGGGTGCCCTGCGCCAGGAAGCGCGCCTCTCCCCAGGCCGCGCCCAGGCGCGCCGCCTCTTGTTCGAATACGCGCACAAACCGCGCACCAATCAAGCGCCGCTTTTGTTCCGGGTCGCTGACGCCATCCAGATCGCCCAGGAATTCCTCGCTGGCGTTGACCGCAATCAGCCGCACTCGCATCTCGCGCTGAAAGGTTTCCATCACCTGCTCTGCTTCTCCGCGGCGCAGCAGGCCGTGATCTACGAACACACACGTGAGTTGATCGCCGATAGCCTGATGCAGCAGCGCCGCCACCACCGCCGAATCTACGCCTCCGCTTAGCCCGCACAGCACATGACCGCCGCCGACTTCGGCGCGAATCGTCGCCAGGCTCTCTTCGATGAAGTTGATCGGCGTCCAGGCGCCATGACAGCCGCACACGTCCACCAGGAAATTGCGCAGGATAGCCGTGCCGTACCGTGTGTGCGACACTTCCGGGTGGAACTGCAGGCCATAGAGGCCACGGGAAACATCGCCCATCGCAGCAAAAGGCGAGTTGTCGCTGACCGCAATGGCCTTGAAGCCCGGGGGCATGGCTTCGATTCGGTCTCCATGCGACATCCAGACTGTCTGACGCTCCGGCAAGCCGGCCAACAGAGGTCCGTTCATCTCGCCAGTGCGAATCTCGGCCGGGCCATATTCGCGCATGTGAGCCGCCGCCACCGCTCCGCCCAGCGCCTGCGTCAGCAGCTGCATGCCGTAACAAATGCCGAGCACCGGCAGCTTGCTGGCCAGGACATAGTCAGGCAGACGCGGCGCGCCCGCCTCGTAGACGCTGGCCGGGCCGCCCGAAAGGATGAAACCCTTCGGTTTGAGGCGCTTGATGTCGGTCAACGGCGCGTCCCAGGGCAGCAATTCGCAGTAGACGTGCGCTTCGCGCACCCGGCGGGCAATCAATTGGCTGTACTGGGAGCCAAAATCGAGGATGACAATGGCCTCTGCGCTCGCACGAAGATTCTTTTCAGGCATGCCACGATCCTTTGTTGCTGATCTCGTCTGACATGCGACCATTATGCCATAAAGCGCGCAAAATGGGTAGCAACGAATCACCGGTCAGCGGCATTGTGTACAAACAAAACTTGTGGTATACTGCGGGCATGTTGCTCGGGGATTTGATGTGGCACGCAGTGATTGAGAGAGCACAATGCACATGACACGAGGCAGGTTGTTTTTTCTTGTCACACTGATCGGCTTGCTGTTCGTCCCTGCTCTCCTGGGGGCGCCAGCGCCGGCGGCCGCGGCCAGCTGCTTTGATCTGCTGGCCAACGGCAACATGGAAAGCACGGGCGGCTGGCAGATTACGGGCGGCCCACCGCTCGCTGACTATGACACCGCGCAAGCGGTCAGCCCGACGCACAGTATGCGCCTGGGCATCATCAGCGGCCCCAACACCTTCGGCTTCTCCGGGATCCAGCAGCAGATTACCATTCCCGTCAATGCCACCAGCGCCACGCTCAGTTGGTCTGTGTGGCCCTTCCTGGCCTCCAGCGGTGAAAATGATTACCAGGAACTCATTTTGCAGGACGCGGGCACCAGCAGTACCGTGGTCGTGCTCTGGCGCGATCAGCGCAATGACCGCGCGTGGATCAACCTGACGCGCGATGTGCTGGCGTATAAAGGCCAGAATTTGCGCCTGTTTGCCAATGTCCGCAACGATGGCGTCGGCAGTTACGCGGGGATGTATCTCGACAACGTGTCGTTGATGGTGTGCGTGGCCGACACGCCAACCCCAGGCCCCGGCGGCGTGGTTGATGGCCGCGTCTACCTCGACGCCAATCTGAATGGCCTCTACGATGTGGGCGAACTTGGCTTCGCCAGCCTGCCGGTCAGTCTGGCTCCAGGCGGTTCGGTGCTGACAGATCCGAGCGGGGTTTATACGTTTGGCGCGCAAGCGGCTGGCAATTACACGGTCAGCATCACACCGCCGCCTGGCTACGCGTCCACCTCGCCGGCCAGCGTGGCGATCACCGTCAATGCGGGCAATCAGTCGGTCAACTTCGGACTGGCGCCCATGACGCCGGCCACCAGTACGCCCACACCGAATGTGGTGACGGCAACCCCAACCTGGACGCCGGTGGTGGTGACGAACACCCCTACGCCCACCGGTCCGCCGACATGGACTCCCACCTGGACGCCGATCGTGGTGACGAACACGCCGACGCCTGCGCCCGTCATTTGGACGGCGACGCCCACGTGGACGCCGCCTGGCCCGCCGACCTTCACGCCGACAGCCACACCGATTCCACCCACAGGCACCTTCACACCGGTGCCTCCAACGCCGACGCCGCCGCCGACGAACACGCCGCTGCCAGCCGGCTGCACGAACTGGCTGGAAAACTCTGGCTTCGAGGATGAACTGCAGCTCGGCGACCCTGCGTGGTACTTCTTTCACGAGGCGCTGGCGCCCAAGCGCGTCACCGATCCGAAGCACGAGGGCAGCTGGTCGGTGCGCCTGGGCACGAATGAGACGGACGCCGTTTCCTTTTCTTCCGTTCGCCAGGACGTAACGATTCCGATCAACGCGGTATCGGTCGAGCTATCCTGGTTTTACTGGGCCAGGTCCGATGACCCAAACGACCAGGGAGATTACCAGGAAGTGCTCTTGATGACGCCATCGGATCATCCTTTGCGTCACCAAATCATTCGTGATCTATGGTCGCGCAATCGTGAAGTCACTGATAACTGGAAAGAACGCAAGGCTGATCTCAAGCTGCAGGCCGGCTCGCACGTCGTGATCTATTTCAATGTCTACAATAATGGCAACGGCAAACGGCGCTATATGTATCTGGACGACGTGAAGCTCAACGTGTGCCTGCCGACCCCCGTGCCGCCCACCGCGACGCCCGTGCCAACCGACACGCCGCTTCTGCCGCCGCCACCCACAGCGACGAGCACCGCCACGGCGACGAGCACGCCGTCGGCGGCCACCTCGTTCTTGCCAGAGGACATGGACCAGACCATGCGTGACGTGACCAAACCGGCCGTGGGGCTGTTCGATCTCGTCATGAGCGTTGCCGCCAAATACCTGCTGCTGCTGCTTGCCTTGCTGGTGATCGTTGCCGTGCTGGTCTTCGTGGCTTCCTACCTGTCTGATCGTGCTCGCCGGCGCCACCCAGGGCCATGAGGTCGTCGTGACCAATTGGGCAAACTAACGTCCCAAGCTCACGGCAAAGCGCTAACGCCATGACAGGCTGCCAGCCGCTTCGCGACCAGCGTTGTTGCCCCCGATGCGCCGTTTCGCGTGGCTAGATGAGGGTTGCAGACCTCCTGAGCGCTTGGGCGCGTAAGCCCTTGCCACCATGAAACGATGAGGACCGATGTTGTGAAGTTGACCATTGATCGGAATGCCAGCGGATTCGACGCGCTGCGCAGCGAGTGGAACGAGCTCCTGCAGACCAGCCAGACCAACACGATTTTTCTCAGTTGGGAATGGCAGACCACCTGGTGGCGCCACTGGGGCACAGATGAATTATATCTCTTGAGCTGGCGCGATGAGGAGACTGGCCGCCTGGTGGGCCTGGCTCCTCTTTTTGTGGATGTGACAAGCGCTGGTGAACGTCGGCTGTTGCTGGTTGGCGGCATAGAGGTGTGCGATTATCTCGACGTCATCGTTGCGCCTGAGAACGCCGCCCCGGTCTATCTCAGCCTGGTTGAGTGGTTGGACAGCCCTGGCGCGCCGGCCTGGGACCTGTTCGAACTTGTCAATGTGCCGCTCGCATCTCCGACGTTGACAGAACTCCGCGCGCGCCTGGCCGCCCGTTGGCCAACGGATGCGCGCAAGGAGGATGTCTGCCCGATCATTCAGCTGCCTGCCGATTGGGAATCGTACCTCAACCTGCTCGACAAGCATCAGCGTCACGAGGTGCGGCGCAAGCTGCGCAAAATCGAGCAGGCGCCCAATGTCCGCTGGTGGTTCAGCGCCTCGCCAGCCGACCTGGATCGCGATGTCGAGGATTTCATTACCCTGCACCAATTGAGCAGCGCGGACAAAGATGATTTCATGACCGAACCAATGAAAGCCTTCTTTCGAGACCTGGCGCAGGTGATGGCGGCCAAAGGCTGGTTGGCCCTGGCTTTGCTCGAGGTAAACGGGCAACCGGCCGCGGCGCTCTTCAGCTTCCGCTGGCAGGAACAATGGCTCTTGTACAATTCCGGCTATGACCCGCTTAACTTCAAGGATTTGAGTACAGGCGTCGTTTTGCAGGCGCGCTGCATTGAATACGCCATTCAGGCCGGCTTTCGGGTTTTTGACTTCTTGCAAGGCAACGAGGTGTACAAGTACCGCTTGGGCGGACAAGATACCGAGGTTTGGCGGTTGACCGTACGTCAGCCCGCTGCCGTCTGAACATGGCTCCCTGGAACATTCTTTGCACCATCACCTCTTATCCGCCCGCCATCGGCGGCGCGCAGAGTCACACCCACGAACTGATGCGCCGCCTCGCCCAGCGCCATTCCGTGCGCGTCGCCGCGTTTTGGGATCAAAACCGCACCGATTGGCTGCTCGGCACCACCGTGAACGCGCCGAGGACGGCTCGTGCGTACACGGTGGATGGCATCCTTGTGCAGCAGTTGACCTGGTCGCAGCGTGAGAGGCGGCGCCTGCTCCCCTGGGTGTTTGCCTATTACGCCGCCAAGAGGCAGGCCATTGCGGCCATGAGCGCACAGCTGCTTCCCAAGCTGGAAGCCCTGGCGCCGGATTGCGATCTTGTCTACCACGCGCGCATTGGCCGTGAACCTCTCAGCATGGCCTCGCTGGCGCTGGCGAGGCGCCGCCAGGCGCCCTTCATTTTTGTCCCTTATCACCACCCGCGGTGGGTAGGCTGGAATTATCGCCAATACCTTGAGCTATACCGTCAGGCCGATGCGATCATGGCGCTGACGGCCAGCGAACGAGAAACCCTGATTCAGCTGGGCGTCCGTCCGGCGCGCATTTTTGTCACTGGCAATGCGCCTGTGTTGGCTGAAGCGCCGGTCGCCGGCGCCTTTGCCCGACGATATGCGCCTTCACCCGCCGCGCCGGGGCCGCTGGTCTTGTTCCTGGCGCAGAAATACCGTTACAAGGGGCTGGAGGCCACCCTGGCGGCCGCGCCGCTGGTTTGGCGACAGCATCCCGAAGCCTGGTTTGCCTTTGTGGGGCCGCGCACAGCGTTTTCCGAGCGGCTCTTTCGGCGCATCCATGATCCGCGGATCGTCGAAATCGGCGCCGTGAGCTTGCAGGCGAAGACGGACGCGCTGGCCGACTGCACCGTGCTGTGTGTCCCTTCATCGCAGGAGAGCTTTGGCGGCGTCTTCACCGAAGCCTGGGCTTTGCGTAAGCCGGTCATTGGCGGCCCTGCCCCCGCGGTCAGGGAAGTCATCACGGACGGGAGCGATGGCTTTGTGGCCGCCCAAGACCCGGCGCAAATCGCCGATTTTCTGAATTTGCTGCTGGCGCAGCCTGCGCTGGCCGCACGTTTGGGCCAGGCTGGCTTCGCCAAAGTGCAGGCGCATTTCACCTGGGAAGCGCTGGCCGCCAAAACTGAGCGCGCGATGGCCGAAGTTGTGCACGGCGTTGGTTGACCGCAAGGCGGACTTGCACAGCGCGCCTCAGCCGTTTTTCGTTTTTCGGGTTATGGTTTACCATAGGCATCATGGATTCCATTGAACGCCTGAATGTGCTGAGCGTTGGCATCAGCATGATTGACATGGAAAACGCGCTTGCGTTGATGGAGCATTGGATTCGCACCAGACAGCGTGCGTATGTTTGCGTTTGCACCGTGCACACCGTCATGGAGTGTCAAAATGACCACCGTTTGCGCACGATGGTGAATCACGCCGATCTGGCGACGCCTGACGGCATGCCGCTCGTCTGGTTGGGCCGCTGGGCCGGCTATCGGCACGTCAATCGGGTCTACGGGCCGGATCTCATGCAGGCCTTTGCCCAACGCTCGGCGCAGCGGGGCTACAGCCACTTCTTCTACGGCGGCGCGCCCGGCGTGCCCGAAGCCCTGGCGGCGCGGCTTAGCCGCGACAACCCTGGTTTGCGCGTGGTTGGCACCTTCTCGCCCCCGTTCACGCCGCCTACGCCAGAGCGGGAGCTGGAAGAAATCGCTCTCATCAACGCGACCCAGCCTGACGTGGTTTGGGTCGCCCTGGGCACGCCCAAGCAGGACCGCTGGCTTTCCGAACACCGCGACCAGCTCAACGCGCCAGTTCTTGTGGCCGTGGGCGCGGCCTTCAACTTGTTGTCCGGTCGCCTGCGCCAGGCCCCGCTGTGGATGCAGCGCAGCGGCTTGGAGTGGTGTTGGCGTCTCTTGCAGGAGCCGCGACGGCTGTGGCGCCGCTATCTTCTCTTCAATCCCCTGTTCATTTGGAACCTGATGCTGCAAAAGACCGGCCTCAAGCATTTTGACCCCTTGCCTGAGCGCCAGCCGCGTGCGATCTCCTGAGCGCCGCCATTTTTTGATCTTGGGGTGATGGTCTGTGCCTTTTCCTGACTTTGTTCGCACCTTGCGTCGTTCCTGGCGCCTCTTGCTGATTGGGCCGGCGGCGGCGGCCGTGGCGGCTGCTCTCCTCAGCCTCTTTGTCCTGCCCATGCGCTGGGACGCGACGTCCAGTCTGATCATGACGCTTGTCAAACCAAGCATTTCACTCGATCCGCGTGTGCAGACCGTATCCGATGAGGACCTGGTGCGCACCTCCTCGTCGGATGATCGTGGCCGCCGCGAGACGCTGCTTGGGCTGGTGCTGAGCGACGATGTGATCGGGCAGCTCTGGCAAGAAGCCAGCGGCGATCTGCCTGCCAACGTGCAGTCCGTGACTGACCTGAAAGAGCGACTGCAGCCAGGCGCACGCGCCAATGTGCTCAACTTGACGGCGCGCGGCGACACCCCGGCGCAGGCCGCGCGCCTGGCCAACCTCTGGGCGCAGGTGGCAGAGCAGCGCATCAACGCACTCTACAGCCAGGTCATGCAGCCGCCTACCGCGGCCGCCGCGCAGGCTGCAGCCGCGCAGAAAACCTACCTGGAGGCCGAGCAAGCCCTGATTGTCTTCCTGCAAAGCAGTCCTGTTGATGAACTGCAGCGCCAGATTGACCAAAAGAAGAGCGTGCTCGATACGTTGCAACGCCAGCAGGTGAAGGCGTTGGAGACGCGCCTGCAAAGTCGCCTGGACAACCTGAACAAGCTCGACCTGCTGTTAGCCAACATCAAAGCCTTACAAGACCAGGCGCGCGTGGATCAGGCAGGGAGCGCCAGCGCCGCGGCCTTGAGCAGTCTGCTGGTGCAGGTGAGCGCCTTCACCACCGGCGCCATCATCCCGGTGCAGCTGCAGATTCCCATCGAGCAGCTGCGCGACGCCGCATCGCCCGCCCAACGCCTATCCAACCTCGAAATTCTGGCTGCCAGCCTGGCTGATCTCCGCCGCGCCTGGCAAACTGAAGCGGAGAGCTTGCAAACCCAGGTGCTGCATGCCTCCGATCTGCTGAGCCGGGAGGTGGCCGGTCAAGATTTGATGACCGGCGTGCAGGCCATGCAGGCCCAAATCAATGTGCTGCAGAGCGATTTGGAAACCCAAACCGACACGCAGCGGCGGCTGACCGATGCGCGCGACGTGGCTTGGGAAAGCTTCACCGCCTTGGCGCGGCGCGCAGCCGAGGTGTCGATCGCCAGTGAAACCACGAGCACGGAAGTGCGCCTGGCTTCGACGGCGCTGCCGCCTTCAGATCATGCCACGCCGCATACGCTGCTAAACGTGGCGCTGGCGATCGTCGCCGGCGAGATCTTGGCCCTGGCATTCGTGCTCCTACAGGCCCAGGCAGCCATGTCTGGGACGGGTGTGACGGGGGCCAGCGAGGGAGTCTGATGCTACTCTGGCGTCATCCGCTGCGCTGGCCGCTGCTCCTGGTGATGCTGACGGCTGGCGGCGGCTGGCTGATCAGCGACGAACGTGCGATGGCGTCAGGGTTCATGGCGCGCCTGGCGTTGGGACTGCTGGCGTTTCACGCCGTGCTCTGGTTCGCTGGCGATGCATCCCGCCTGCGGCCAACCTTGTGGATCTTCACCCTGATCCTGGTCGGCCTGGCCGCGGCCGCGCTGGTTGGCACACGTTGGCCGATAGCCAAGTTCTTGCCGTTGAACGCGATTTACCACCGCTTGCCCACCCTGTTAGTTGACACCCTGCATCCCAACGTTGCCGCCGCCGCGCTTGTCTTGCTGCTGCCAATCCCCGGTGCGCTCTTCCTCGATGGTCGCCGGCAGACACGGCCGCGCGGGTTGGCCCTGGCCGTGATGGGGTTGACCCTCGTCATCCTGTTCCTGACCCAATCGCGGGCCGCGTGGCTGGCGCTGGCCGGCATGGCCATGCCGGTTGCCTGGCGCGCGGCCCGGCGGCCGTGGCAGCGCTGGCTGCTGATCCTGCTGATCGCTGCGGCTGCCGGTCTCTTGCTCTGGTTGGCCCGCCGTGCCCTGGCCGCGGATTGGCTCGATCGCCAGATGGTCTGGGCGCAGGGCCTGGCGATGCTGCAAGATTTCGGCCTGACCGGCATTGGCCCGGGCAGCTTTGGCGCGCTTGGCCCGCAGCTCTATGCCGATTTTTGGATGGGCGACCTGGGGTTTGTTGCCCCGCACGCGCACAACCTCTTTTTGCAAGTTGGCGTTGACCTGGGCATTGCTGGGCTGATCGCGTACCTGGCTTTATTGCTCACGGCTGCCGCCAGCGCGTGGTCAGCGTGGCGTCACAACCCCGCATTGCTGGCGCGGCTCACCGCCGGCGCCGCCCTGCTCAGTCTGCTGGCCCTCGTCCTGGACGGTCTGCTGGACGTTGGCGTCTGGGGCACACAGGGCGGCTTCGTCGCGTGGATCGTCCTTGGTTTGGCGGCATCCCTGGGCAACATACGTTCGTAGGTCCCGCCAAGCGCCAACCCTCGCAGGGGGGCGTGGACATCGCCGCGTTGGCTTGTGAGCGCGTCGTGCGCCTCTGAGGTCGCCCTCTTGCCGCAGCCCTGCGACGGGCATCCCCTTGCGCAGACTGGCTCCCCAGGTAGGTCACGCCTCCTGTCGATGCGCGTAGGGTTATACCCATGGAGTATCTTCTCAATAAACCGGGGGGAGTGAACTGAGCCCGGTGTCAAGGACAATGATCATAGACAAGCGGCTGTCAGTCGTGCTATACTGCGAGTCGTTGTGCCGGGTGCCGTGAAGCTGAATAGTCTGACCCGTGCAGGTGGTGAGGGATTATGTTGTTCGAACAGCTTGATCTGGATCAGCTCGAGGATGTAGCGCAGGCCAAGCGTGCCATCGTTGGGTTGCTGAACTTGGTTGAGGATCTGCAGGCGACGGTGCGCCAGTTGCAAGCCGAGGTGCAGCGACTGCGCGACGAGAACAACCACCTGAAGGGTGAACAAGGCAAGCCGGATATCAAGCCCAATCGGCGTGGCAAGACGCCTGGGGCAGATAAGAACCACTCGTCAGAGGCCGAGCGGCGCAAGCCACAGGCATGGCAGAAGGGCAGCAAGCTGGCCAAGATCACGATTGATCGCGAAGAAGTGCTGACGGTTGATAAGACGCAACTGCCTGCCGATGCGGAGTTCAAGGGTTACGAAGACAGCGTTGTGCAGGATGTGGTCATCCACACCGACAACGTGCTGTACCACAAAGAGAAGTACTACTCACCGAGCGAGCGCCGGGTGTATCTGGCGGCACTGCCGCCGGGCTACACAGGACAGTTTGGGCCGGGGATCAAAGCGCTGGCGTTGGTGCAGTATTTCGCCTGCAACGTGGCCGAGCCGAAGATCCTGGAGTTCTTCGCCAATGTTGGTATCCAACTGTCGGCGGGTGAGTTGTCGAACTGGCTGATCAAAGACTGGCCGGACCTGCACGCCGAGAAGGCTGCCATCTACGAAGCGGGACTGCGCAGCAGCCCGTGGCAACACCTGGACGATACGGCAACGCGGGTCAATGGCCAGAATGAGCATTGTCATGTGGTATGTAATCCGCTGTATACGGCGTACTTCACGACGGCCCACAAAGACCGGCTGACCATTGTGGACGTACTGCGTAATCTGCACGTCCGTACCTTCCGGGTCAATGCCGAAGCCATCAGTTTTCTGTACGTGTTCGGCTTGGCGCAGCGCACCGTACGCATCGTACAAGGTCTGCCGCAAGACCAGGACTTGAGTGAAGCCGAGTTCAAAGCTCTGTTGGACGAACGTCTGCCGGCCCTGGGGCCGCAGCAGCGGTCGCACATCTTGGAAGCGGCGACCGTTGCCTCCTACCATGCCCAATTGGAGTTCCCGGTCGTCAAACTCCTGCTGTGCGATGACGCTCCCCAATTCAACTGGGTGACTGAGCAACTGGCGCTGTGTTGGATTCACGAAGGCCGCCACTACAAGAAACTTGACCCGAGCAGTCCGCCGTTCCGCAACCTCTTGACCGAGTTTACCAAGCAGTTCTGGAAATACTACGACGAACTGCTGACCTACCGTCAGCAGCCCAGCACAGACGAGAAAGCGCGACTCGAGACCAAGTTCGATACCTTGTTCGCCACGGTGACTGGCTACCGAGCCTTGGATGAGCGCATTGAAAAGACCAAGTTCAAGAAGACCAACCTCTTGCTGGTCCTCGACCATCCCGAAATCCCGCTGCACAACAACCCGGCCGAACTGGGTGCCCGCCAGCGCGTGCGCAAACGTGATGTCAGCTTTGGCCCGCGTACGCACGATGGCGCCAACGCTTGGGATACCTTTATGACTCTGACGGCCACAGCCAAGAAGCTGGGCGTCAGCATCTATCGCTACATCCATGATCGCGTGTCTGGCGCCTGCCAGATGCCTGATCTCGCCGACCTCATCACGCAGCGCGCCATCGAACTGTCACTCGGCGCTTCCTGGGAACCAACATAACTGGTTACCCCGGATTATTGAGAAGATACCCCATGGATGCTCTTTCAAATTTACCTCATATTAAAGTGGTTGGGGGAAAAGGCAAAGGTAGTTGCTGGGGGGTAGGGAGTGGCGATTCGTGGAGGGCGATGATACGAGCGGGATCAAGGCCTCGTGCGGGACGGCGTCCAATTTCAGCGTACGGGGGAGCGGCCTGGAAAAAGACGAAATGACGGTCGAGGGGATCAAAGCAGACCAAGATGGACTGATGAGCGTAGGCGCGACCGACGGAATAGTATCGGTGATGGCCACCGAGGCAAATCTGGCCCGTTTTGTTTGCCAAGCGCTGGTAGAGAAAAGAGGCCAGGTAAGCGTCGACTTTTTTCAGGTCAAAGAGAGCCAATTCCTGCTCTAGTGAGAAAGGGCGTCGAGGACGCAGGAGGTCTGGATAAGCGACGACGGGCGGTTGGCCTGCACAGTTTTTGGCACGAGATGGCAATTCAAAAGCCAGTTCGTATACGGCCTGATCAAGGGTTTGCTGCAATGAAGCCAAGGCATCGCTCGGATCGCCAGTAACGGCATAGTCTACGACGATGCCATGGCAACGTTCGACTTCCGCATTGTGCGTCGGCTTACCCGGTGTGATGGTGAGGTGCCTGATACCCAAACCGATGAGCCACAACGTGAACAGACCCGGAAAGTAATCTCCGGTATCGCCGACAAAGACCGCTTCATTATCGGTCTGAACTTCATCGGGCATTGTATGCCAATAGGCCATACCTGCACGTAGCGTATCCTGCAGTTGGCGCACCGTCACACCGGGTGGCTTACATCCCGCCTTGCCAGCAGGCGTCACACGAGCGGTTACGCATGCGGCGCCGACGACATCCCGGACTGTATGCAGGTTGACCTGCGAACCATCGGCAAGACGTATGCCCATCTTGAAGTCGACTTGCCAGCGCTGATGAACAACCGTCGGCTGATCCAGCCGTCCGTATGCTCTGGTTTGGTGTCGTGGCCGGCGTCGAAATCGGGCCCATTGGTGTAGGTAGCGCCCAATCTGCCCCGGATTCGGTAACGCCTTCCCTTTCAAGGAAGAACGTTTTTGCAGATGCAACAGAATACGGCTTGGCCCCCAGCGAGGATGCTTCAAACGTAGACGTAGAATGCAATAGCGTACCAGGGGATCAAAAGAGCTCAGGAGTCCGCTCCGCTCCTGGTGGTAATCACTCGTGTAGTCCTTACCATCTCGTTGGCGACGACACCAGTAGCGAATACATTCTACGGAAACGCCGTAACACACGGCAATCTCTCGGTAGGTTTCCCCGCGCTGGTGCCGTTCGTAGAATTCCTGGCGTTGCTCCCCAGTCGTGATTCCTTTCATATTCCGCCTCCTGTCCTTATCATAGGACAGAAGAACAGAAATGTACCGTTCGCAACTACTCCCGAAAAAGTAATGGGGTAAATTTTAAAGAACATTCATAGGTATAACCCTACGCGCATCGACATCCGGCGTTACGACGCTGTCTGCCGCAGCGTTTGCTTTTCTGTGACGACGTTGTCCGGCCAGGAGGCCGGACCTACTGGCTGCGCACCCCTACGGCGGGCAAGCCGACATCGTCCTCGCCGACACAGGCTCCTTACTCGGCAGGCCTGCGCAAGGTTGGGCGGTTTTTCGGCTGCCAACCCTCGCAGGGGGGGCGTGGACATCGCCGCGTTGGCTTGTGACCGCGTTGCGCGCCTCTCAGAGCGCCACCCCGCCGCAGCCCTGCGACGGGCATCCCCTTGCGCAGACTGGCTCCCCAGGTAGGTCACGCCTCCGGCGTGACGACGCTGTCTGCCGCAGCGTTCGCTTTTCTGTGACGACGTTGTCCGGCCAGGAGGCCGGACCTACTGACTGCGCACCCCTACGGCGGGCAAGCCGACATCGTCCTCGCCGACACAGGCTCCTTACGCGGCAGGCCTGCGCAAGGTTGGGCGGTTTTTCGGCTGCCAACCCTCGCAGGGGTGCGTGGACATCGCCGCGTTGGCTTGTGAGCGCGTCGTGCGCCTCTGAGGTCGTCCTCTTGCCGCAGCCCTGCGACGGGCATCGCCTTGCGCAGGCTGGCTCCCCAGGTAGGTCACGCCTCCGGCGTGACGACGCTGTCTGCCGCAGCGTTCGCTTTTCTGTGACGACGTTGTCCGGCCAGGAGGCCGGACCTACTGACTGCGCACCCCTACGGCGGGGGGCAAGATGAAGATTTGACCATTCGGCATGGTTCAAATTAGCTTTACATTAACAAGAACAAACTAGCTCATGGGGCACGATTGTGCGAAACTATCGGGTGGAAAAACCAGGATAGGGCACAAGGGGTGAACCATGAGCTGCAGGCGTGACAATATCACGGGAGAAGAACGTGCGCAAATTGCGCTGCAATGTCTGGCATCGCAAGGGCGGCGCGATGGGAAACGGCAGGAACTGGCGGCCAAGTATAGTTTGAGTCGCCAGAGTATCCATCGCATAGAACGACAAGCACGTGCGGCGTTGGCGGAGATTCTGAAGCCGAAAGCGCATGGGCCGGTGGCTAGGGTGCGTGAGGTGATCGTCACGCCAGAGCACGTGCAGCGCAGTGTGTTGGTGCTGGCGGGCAGCGCAGTATCTGAACGTGGGATTCAGGCGTGTTTGGAGCAGATTCTGGGCTGTAGGCCGAGTGTCATTCGCGTGGTAAGTGCCGCCTGTTGCGGGCATAGAGCGCCCAGTGATTACTGAGCATAGAAGACCATGTGTTCACTGGAGATACGGACTATGCGTTCGCAAGGCATATGCGGGCCACCGATTAACGGCCAATGACGCCGGTCATTCGCGTGATGCGGCGCCACTAAGGCGAATCGAACGGTTTCTCCTTCTGAGACGGTGATAATTCCTTCTGTTTGCAAGCAGCTATTGCCGGGGCAGAAAGGAATGACGATAAGTGGAAGAGAACAGACGTGTTAGATGTGCGAAATCTTGCGTCAGCTGCGCTGGCGAAAGCGCGTCATGCCTGGCCAGGCGCTATCGGTTGGCCGGCATACGGTCAGAAATATCGCCGATGGGCCGATAAAGGCGGGATTGTTGGCAATCTTCCCCGACAGACGAGATACACGCTCTTTTACAATCTAACCATACCCGGAACCTCTACAGTGGCTTCGACCATTGTTCCCCTTTCGGAAGTCATTCGGGAATGCGCGAACACGGGTTTAAAATCCAAGTGACTTCCAACGGCTGCAAGGTGCCGCAATATCGTGGCACCCTGTTCGAGCGTCTGGCGCTTCATTGCGCCAATATGGAACCGAGCCTTGACGTGACGATCCGCATCAGAAACGAAAGCCGGGCAAAGTGGAGTCGACTTTGGCTATGCTGGGACGATCGCGACCCGCAAAGCGAAGTGCGCAAACTGGGTGTTCGTCATGACGCTCTTGGGCCGACGCAGTACGCGAACTGGTCTTCGACCAGACCGTCGGTTTTGGCTGAAGCTACATCAATGCGTTTACCTACTTTGACAGCGCCCATGAGTCGTGTTGGACAATCTCAAGGCCGGGTGTGCAGCTTCTTTGGAAAGATCGTCGTGCAGCGCAGCTACCGGGAACCGCGAACACTATGAGTTTCGAAGTTACCATCGGCCCCGGACGCCCAACGCAAGAACCGAAGTGGAAGCGGCGTTCGCTACGTGAAGCGCAACTTCCTCGCCAGTCAAACCTTACCGATCTGACCGGGCCAATGTCAAGGCGCTGGCCTGGGTCGAAGATAACCAGTCAACGGATTCGCTGGCACGACAGAAAGCCGACCGACGGACCGTTTCGGGGATCGAAGATGGTTGCAACCTCTACCTGCCACCCGCTACGATCTGGCGGTTTTAGAGCAAGTCTGGTGCACTGCGACTGCTACGTCGTATTCGAAGAAGCCTACTATTCAGCGCCGTTTCGCTTGGTCGGCCAACAGGTCTGGGTGCATTGGCGGTCACCTGGTCCGTGCAGATCTTCAGCGAATACACCTCGTGGCGCATCAACCGGTAAAGCCAGGCAGACGGCTCACGAACCCGGACCATCATGACTCTGCAAGGCCGCCGGTCTGCTCAACACCCGTGGAAGCCACCAAAAAAGCGCCGACGAGATCAGCATCCACCTCGGCTGCCTGGCCGAGCGTCCGCCGACCGCTTGCGCATGGTGTGGCGCATCTGCGCGGCCGAGAGTTCGGCGCACCCGGCTGGAACAGGCCTGTATGCGGGCGCTGCACTTCGAGTGCACGACTCGCACCATCCGCCAGATCTGGAAAAGCGCCTGGACTTGGCACCTCCCCATTGAGTTTGTTGAACTGACGCCGCGGCTTCTTCGGTCGCTCGGCCAGAAATACTTGCCCGGCCTGGGAGACGGTATCATGGAACTAACGCACCAACTCAATACCCATCTCAAGCGGTTGCAGTTTGTCAGGCATCGCTTGACGCTGGAACTGCAACCAGCGAGCCATCGGACAAGCTCTCACCGTCAGATTCCTGAACCGGCTCATTTCAGGACGAAGTGGAGCAGCGGACCTGAAGCGAACCAGTTGCGGCTGCGCCGCGCCATTCCATAGCGACAGGACGCTGGAGCGGCTTTGGCTTCCAGCCCGACGATCAACCGTCAGCAGGTGCTTGGCCTCGCCACCTGTACTACATCCAGCGACACCGCAACACCCTGATCATGGGCCGACCGGGTAGGTAAAGAGATCATCTGGCTCCAAACGTTGGGGCGCGAAGCGTGTCGCCGCAATACGACGTTCTGTTCGTCAGCGCCACAAGATGCTCGCTCATCTCAACGCCGGCCGCTGATGGAACCTACGACCGGCGTCTGCAGACCTATCTGCGGCTGCGCTCTTGATTATCGACGATTTCGGCCTCAAGCCCATGCGTCCCCCCAGCGCCGGAGGGACATGTTTGACGTCATCCTCGAACGGTACGAACGAATGATCCTGATAACCAGCAATCGCACTTTCCGGTAAAATAGCCTGGACACCAAGACCCTTTGATCGCCTCAGCGCCCTCGATCGCCTCGTGGATCATGATCATCCCGGGGCCAGCTATCGCCGCACGTGACCGCCACTTCCTGGCGGCGCACGAGGTGATACATGCTTTATTCAGCCAGGCCAGGCCGCCGGTGACACTGGTTCAGAGTGGCCCATCCAGCTGGACACCCTATCGGGCCAAGATAACGAAAGACGAGGGTGGTCTGGTCGGCGACTGACCCTCTCGCCTTCTCTGGGTGGGTAACTCCCATTTTAGGCAAGACAAACGCATGTCAGTCAGGCAGAAATTCCAAAGTGGTGACTCGGTTTGGGTGGTAGTGGGATGTACTTGGGAGGCAGAGCGGTAACATTACGGCGGCCACAGGGCCAGGGGCTGGTCTTTCCGGGTAGGTTTTCATGGCGGCACCTCGGACAGAGGTGCCAGTACGAAACTGTGTCGGTGAAAGTGGGCAGCCACGATTTCAGTAAAGTTGTCGTGGCAGGTGGAAGTGCAGCGGCGTGCGATGGCCTCGACCAAGAGCCAGAGAGGCGACCAAGCGGTGGAGGCGGATACGACGCACAGGTTTGTGGTCAAGCAAGGCCTGGGGTCGGGCAGGGTCTGGGTCGTCGGGTCAGGCATTCGAAATAGGGTGCAACTGACCATCCAAGGGTGGCGACCCGCCAGGGCGAGGCCAGAGGCGTGCAGCACGCTCAGGATGGGCCTGTAAGACAACTGCCATTGCCAGCCGCCGCGCTGGTGCACCAGGCGCCGCACCAGGGCGCCAGGCCATGGGTAACGGACGACTGGGTCGAGTGAGAGATCGGTGAGGGGCTCGTGGGGTCATCATTTGGCTTCGCTCCTGGGTAAACGGCAGTACATTTCCAGGCGTGGCAGGACCCGGCAACTACCAGCCACCGCTGTTAATTTACCAATCAAGTCTTTAGACCCGAGTACCAGTGCGCACAGGCAGAATGAAACTTCCAGGCCATTGTTGATGCGCAGGAGGATGCCAGTGCAGTCGTACAATCCGACGATGGAACCAGCCCGCGCTGAAGCCCCGATCCATGGAACAATCATAGGCCTCTGGGGGCACGGCAAGACGCAACAAGCGCAGCGAACTCGCCATTCCTTACGCCATGCGCCTTTGCATCAGCCAGCAAGACCGTCCAGGCCACAGGAATCCCACTTGCACGGTAAGACCGCTCGGCCAGAACCACAAATCGATCCCCAGGCTCGTGGCATCCAGGGTCCAGGCCAACTGCATTGCCGCAAACGGATGATCACCTGCTTAACAACTGGCAGGTGCTGAGGATGGATCTTGCCGCTGCTTCCCGCCTTGTCTTTGGCGTAAGGCACCATTCATACAGCCATTTGCTCCACTTGTGGTACTTTCACTGTGTCCGCTCCAGCAGACCGAGAAAGGTTGCCACCACGTCGCCAACGCCCGCAACTGCCCGTCACCCGATCCCAAAACTCCACCGCCAGCACTTCGGGCCTG
This sequence comes from Candidatus Amarolinea aalborgensis, assembly GCF_900491745.1. Lineage (NCBI taxonomy): Bacteria > Bacillati > Chloroflexota > Caldilineae > Caldilineales > Candidatus Amarolineaceae > Candidatus Amarolinea > Candidatus Amarolinea aalborgensis. The sequence goes on from NZ_UETR01000004.1 coordinate 139,607, forward strand.
ACTTACTGATAACTGGGGCAGATTACTTGACGCGCATGTCGTCGCAGCAATGATTCTGGGCAAATCACCTGTGACCTCCAGTATGATAGGTTGTTTGGTAAACTCTATCTTACACGAAGTCACGCTATTTCGCTCACTCTTCAAACCACCACCCCGAAACCAGGGTCTGGTTGATGCAGAACCACCATGGAAAAGCATGAGGCAGGTGCGATGTATTTATCCCGATGTAGGCGCGATGCGACCGCCTATGAAACTGAGCAGAAGGAAAGCGGTGCGGCCTCTAGCGGCTTCGCGTCAGCGCTGATGAGGGCGCATCGGTGTCGAGACCGGTAAACGTAAACTGATGAAGCGCCAGCTGGCGGAAATGAAGGTGGCAGGTCAGAGCTTGCATATCGTAAGAAAGAAGGTCTGGCGGAGCGGCGAGTTCCTGTGCGCACGGCGGTACTACTCGTCCCGCACAGATCGAGGGCGGTGAAACGGAACGCCAGCAGGTTGGGCATGACAAACGCCAGCGCCAGGTGCTGGCCGTGGCCGAGGTGTGCTCCAATTGGTAAGTTCTTGAGCACGTTGTTGTTCTCATTCTCGCTCTTCCAGCGGGTGCGCTGCGATCACAAAGTCGTACAGCATAGACTCCGTCAGGCATGATCAGTTGCCCAGGCGTTATGAACCTGAGTTCACCTGTGGCTTCATCAGTTATCGTCACTTCCCGCACCCAGTTGACGTAAAAGGCGGCTTGGTGTCGGCGTAGAGGCACCCGGTGTGGCGTGGCGATAACGCAGATTAGGATACTGACCGTTTCCAGCGCCGCTGCTGGACTTCAGTGACACCGCCAATCTTGAGCAAGGCGACTTCTTGATACCACAAAGCTTGGTGTGAGTCGGGTTTGCAGGTGAAAATGAAGTGCTGGCCCTGCTCGATGACCAGCTCACAGAACAGTTTGGTAGAGATCGTCGCCAACGAAATCATTGAACCCGGCAGCAAGTGATTAGGCGTTACGTTTCAACAACGCTCAACCGCCGCAATCACCGGTCTTGTTTCTCGCACCCACATCTTGCGGTTGCACGAATTCAGGTTAGCGCAATCGCAGTTTCTCCCCGGTGCCACGATCCAGCAGCGCAGCCAGCGAGTGGGAGTAGTGCGTGCTCCCGTTGACGGCGCGTGTCGTGCATTGCAGGCAGTGAATGCGAGTGAAAGTATTGCGTGCCGTCTGGGCGCATAACCAACGACCAGAAGTAACCTGATAGGCTTACGGGTGTCGCCCTTCCTGACTGCTCGAACACCTGCCAGAAGGCGTTGCCAGCTGCTCCAGGTGCAATCGGATCGTGAATTGCAGCCTGCGGATCACTCGGCACTGATCGATGCCAAACAAACTCTGCGCATTGTTCTGACCCTGCCGCCGTTGCATTTCCTGCTGATGGGCCAGAAACGATGGCGACTGCACTGAAAATACGGCAATGCCCCAGCGCTGCATCTGCCATCTCGTAGATCCGGTTCGGCCGCTTCCGATGATCCCGGTAGATGCGTCGCCGTCGCAACCGTCTGACGTAACTGGTCAAAGATAGCGTCGCTGCCGCCGTCCTCCTGTCGCGCCAATGAACCTTCCTATTTTGCCGGTGTGCCCAAAGTCTACATTTACCCAGGAATTCCGCAAGTCAGGCAGCTCCTTGATCGTCTGCGACACCGGGGGCATGTTCTTCTTGGCTTTTAAGATCACCGAGAACAACGCTCAAATTGGTGACACCGGCACTGGATTGCAGTTTCAGGACTGCGCCCAAGTCGATCTCTAACAGCTGGAAAGCCAGGTATTCATTGCTCCCTGGCTCCCATGCCTGAGCACGTATCTCATACCTGAAGTTGACACCAGGTTTGGGTTCGTCAATGCCACATTGCGTAGGTTGGGTCAGCGAGCAGCGAAGTAATGCGAGTTGGCAACCGGTGTGAAGGATTGGCCGCGGATGGGATCTACTGCCAGGGCGGTGCCAGATTTGCTGGTGGTGAGTGAGTCGTTGTACATCTATGCGTTGACCAAACGGGATATGCAGAGACAATTGAGGCAGTGGGCCTGTGTTGTAGAATTACACCGACGACAGGACGAAACGAAGCAGGATGGTGGCGCTGGCTTGCGGGCTGGGGCAAGCCTCGCCGACGAACCAGAGCAGTTAGTTGGTGGCGTCTTGCGTGATGTCTGGCGCATCGTGCCGGCCTGGGCGTCGGGCTTATGGAGTTCTGCATGAACTGTTTGTCCGCAAGAGAGCGATCGTTCCATCAGACTCACACCACCAAACGCTGACGCAGCGCTGATGGGCTGGGAAAAACTGACCAACAAGCCAACGGGCCATAGAGCTCATGACCGATATCACTGCGCAAGCGGGTCGTGGATAGCCTGTTTGGCATGATCGATCTGGCAGCGGTGCGCTTCTCGTGGCCCCTGGTGTTGGAACGCATGAAGGTGTTGGGTAAAACAAATTCCACGACCTGGGAGGCCAGGCTTGCTCCGCGCCAGGGACGACATTAGAGGCGCAGACCTTGCTTGTTCGCCTACCTCCCCCGCTTGCTGCCTTGCCGGCTGTCCAGGCGCACTGGGGACAAGAGCCGTCGCTGGCCTCTGTCGCATCTGGCAGGTCGGAAGAACAATGTCGCCGCCGCGCTCTGCTCGACCGTCAACAACTCAATGCCATTGGCAGACTGCCTTTGAGCCACCGCACGCCTCTTGGGCGATGACCTGTTTAGGGCAGCTGGGAGGATGGCCGCAAACTCTTCTCGGCCTCCGGTGGCGTGGTAGCAATACCGCCGAATGCGATAATGGCCTGCGACCGCATTTCAACGCACAAAAGGTCACCAGCCGTTAGCGGATTTACGACCTTTCGCACAATACTCGTACCTTCGCACGCGGTAAGCGTGCCGGGCACTCCCCCGCTCAACTCGTCGGCATCGAGCTGCCGTCAGACCCCCTGACTCTGCTCGGCCTGCCTCAATGTCGCCTAACGTAAATCTATCCACGTGGTATTCTGAACCATGCCGACCATTCTATGGTAGAATATCACCCGCACAAGTTCAGGAATCCGAGGGTTGTCATGCGCGCCTTCACATTGAACTCACACCCACGGCCACGACCTGGCGCGTGACCTATGACCTGCCCGACGCGCCCGGCGCAGTCAACCTGGCGCCGCGTGAGCTGCCGCGTCTGGGCGTTTTTCCGCTGCCGCCCGCGTTCGAGGCTCAGGCCATAGCCGCCGCGGAGCCGCACGCCGCCCTCGTGCAGGCCGTCGCCTCCACCCCCTGGCAAACCCTGGTAGACCGGGTGGCCCTGTCTCTCGCCGCCCCGACCGATGAGCAAACGCTGGGGCGCGCCCTGTTTGCGGCTCTGCTCGGCGACGCCGTTTGGCAGACGGTGCGCCTGCTGGCAGCCGGCGCACCGCTCGATGTGCGCCTGAGTTTGCCCGCCGCTGCGGCTGAGCTACACACCCTGCCCTGGGAACTGCTGCACGACGGGCAGGAATTTCTGTGCCTGGACACCCAACAGCCGCATCCAGGACCAGTTCAATCTGCTCAGCACGCCGGCCTACAATGCGCCGGCTCTGGTCGCCACAGCCTTACGTCTTGATCTGGCGGCGCTGGCCGTGGCCGCGCGGCTCGCCGGCAACAGTCCTCAGCGCCGCGTCCTGCTGCTGCTCGACGATCTGCATCGTTACGATGAGCCGGTCGTGCGCGAACTGCTCAACACCGTCATCAACAACCGGGGCCTGGGCCTGGCCGAAGACCCCGAACCGCTGCCGGTCGTGCTGACCTTCTCCAAAGCCGGCATCGCCAACGAGGCGACGGACGGCGCACTGCGCAGTTTTCTAGGGCGAGTTTTTGTGCAGCGTCAGGAACTGAAGTCGTTCACCGACATCGAAGCCCGTCTGGCCTACAGTCAATTTCTTTTCTGGCGCAGCCCCTACCCCGACCCTGACCGCCTGCCCTTGGTGGTCAACCGCCAGGCTGACCCCGACGCGATCAAAGCCTTCTTCGAACGGCTCCGCAGCGCCGTCGGCGGCGCACCCTCACGCCTTTTCAACAACGATTCATTTCTGCAGGCCATCGAAGACGCGCGTGCGCAGCAAATCTTGGAAGAGGTGCAGGATGACTTACTGCTCGGACGAATCTAGGCGAAACGCAGCGGCTCAGACTGGACGCGACCGCAGATCAGTGGAACCCCCCTACGCCCCGAAACCATTCGGCGGCGGCCAATGAGCGCTGCGCCCGCCTCGCTCGACGCCATCCGCGCCCGGCGCCTGGGCGATATCAGCGATGAGGCGCTGCTGTGGCTGGCCCTGCCGCCGGCCTGGACCGCGCCGCTGGCTGCGGCCTGCGCCTTCCCGACCGGCAACCAATCGCCCCGCAGCTTCTTCGACAGCGCCGTGCGCAGCGGACTCGCCCTGAGCGACGCGCCCGTCGCCCCAATCCCACCCGAATCTCTGGCCTCCGATCGCCGGTCTTCCGATCAAAGATCAGAGATCGGAGATCAGAGACCGAGACGCCGCTGCGCGTCCTGGTTTTGTTCGACTCGCTTGAGCAGCAGGCCCTGGCGCAAAGCGCGTGGGCGGCCGCGCACCAGGCCGGCATCGCTGTGGAGACCGTCTCGCTGACGGAGGAGAGTCAGGATGAATTTGCAGCCCAAGCCAGCGTGGTCCACGTGATTGCGCGGCCGCTGCGGACATCCACGGGTGTGCGCTGGCAGATTCAGGCGGGCGAGGCGGCTTACGCGCAGGTCAAGGGGCCGCCGCGCCGTCGCCTTGTGGACCTCAGTGAATTGCTGAGCCGCTTTCCTGACATGCGCGTCGCCATCTTGCAGGCGCCGTCGGATGAAAACCGTGATCGGCGCAGCGACGCGAGTTACGATGATGCGGCCATGCTGCGCGAGCTGGCCGCCGAGCTGACGTTGGCCGGCGTCGGCCTGGTGCTCACAGCGCCGGCATTGCCCCAAGAGGTCATCCTGGCCGCGTGGAAGCCCTTGAGCAAGGGTTTGATTGCCGCGCAGCAGGCCGGTGGACTGTTTTCCACGAGCGCCCTGGCGGACGCGTGGCCGCGGGCGTTGGGCGAAGCCCGGCAATTGGCTATGGTGGGCTTTGAAGGAGCGATCAAAATCGGATTTGAAGCAGCGTGGGATCTCTGTTTGTACGCCGCGGCTGTGGAGTGAGTGTTTGTCCTGCGAGCGTCGGTTTCCTGAACCTTAGTGCGAACCGCGTCAGTGACCACGAAGTTCGTCAAATTCAGCATTCCGTAGGGTCGTAAGATCCTCAAAGTAGAGCAATTGTGTCTTTTGTGGTAAAATCGAGACAGGCGCACCGTGTTGAACTTCTGGAAGCATGGTTTGTGCACTATGTCAACCCGTTATGAGCAAAATATGGAGCAATCACTAAGGACAGCGGCAGGCACTTATGCTGTGTGCAATACTGGGCCGCTAATCTCCGCTTTTCAATCGAACAGTCTCTCTGTTTGTCCAGATCTTTGCGGAGATTCACCTTTCAAGTGTGTGTCTCGCTGAATTGATGCGTCATGGTTGGGAAACTGAAGTTCAAGCAGCGACCTCGCCTTTGGTGATTATTCCGCTGACGGCAGACGAAGAACAACGTGCATACACCATTGCGGAACAAGTCGCCCAACATCCTGCCAATAACGATCCGGTCGTCGAAAACCATTTGGGCGAAGCGCAAGCAATTACACTCGCTCTACGCGCTGAATATCAGGCGGGCGTTCTGCTGCTAGATGAACTCGCTGCCCGCGCCGTAGCGAAACAGCTAGGTATCAGACTTTCGGGTTTTCCTGGGGTGCTACTATTGGCTGTGCAAGCTGGCTTGATTACAGCAGAAGAGTTGAGAAGACGATTGGAGCAATGTCGTCAGAAGGGCACCCATTATGGAGCGACGTTCATCCAACAGGTTTTCGACATGGCACGACAAAGTTCGAGGCAATGATGGAACAAAAAACAGTACATGAGCCGGAAGCACCGATGATGAGCGCCGAGGATGTTTGGAATGATGCTTTCCAATTAGCAGAGTTGTTGCGTCAAAATTTACTCAGATCAGAACCAATGGTGCGACTCCAGATTCCTTTCTCTCTGTTTCTTTCTGCATTGGAAGAATTCAATCGTGATGAATTAGTGGTCTTACGCAGACGAGTTGAAGAACGCCTTGCGGCGTAATCGTACTGGAGGCAAACCAACCCGTCTCGCACGGTCTAGGGCTGAAATCGCAGCATGGTCGTGAACATGGCGCATTGTGAATCTGTGCCGCGATCAGCGGGTCTTGGTGTTGGTTTCGCTTAGGGCGCGGACGGGTTGCGGCGGCTGAGAAGGCGCCAGACGAGCCAGGCAATGATCAGCACGATGAAGATCATGACCACGGGCACAATGATGGCGGTGAGCGAGACGGTGGCCGCGATCACATCTTCGGCCGTGCTGACGATGGGATTGCCCAGCCCGGCAGTGGTGGCGCTCACCACCGGCCGCGCTGTGGCCTTGACCGCATGGACGCCGAAGGCCAGGATCAACCCGCAGGCCAGCGCCAGTACGGGGTGAACCTCGCTGACGGCGTGACTGCTGGCCGCAAACAGAATGGCGCCGGCCGCGGGTCGCACAAAGGTTTGAATCGCATCATTGATGTGATCAATACCCACGATCTTGTCCGCCAGCACTTCGATCGCCAGCAGCACCACCAGCAGCCCAATGATCCACGGATTCTCCAGCGTGTCCCAGGGTGCGCTGAGCGTGATCAGATTGGTGAAGCGCGCCAGCAGCGCCACGATCAACAGCGGCACATACGCATTCAACCCGGCGGACGTAGACAATCCAAACGCCGTTAAGATACCCGAAAACGCCTCAGTCATCCTTCACCTCCCGATGGGCAACGATGAATAATCTTACTCCGCCACCACATACACCCGAGCCGGGAACGGCCAGAGGTTGGCGCCGCCGCAGGTCACCAGGGTGAGCTGTTCATGGTCGGTTGACCCCAGGAACACCTGGTGCTGCTGCCATTCGGCATCGCTCTGGCTGCGCCAGGGCGCCGAAGTCACCTGCTGCACGTGGTAGACATACTGTTGCCCGCCAGCCACGGTGACGGTGATGGGGTCGCCGATTTGCAGGCGGGCCAGGTTCACGAAAACGCCGCGCCAGTTGGCGCGCCCACGGTTATAGTTGTGTCCGCTTAACACCACGTTGCCGCCAGCCCCGGGATTAGCCGAGCCGATGAGATGACCGACCAGGTCGGGCCGGCTGGCCGTGGCAAACAGGCTGTCCGTGTCCCATGCCAGGTTGCCGTTGGCATCGGCTTTGTAGTTCAGTTGAACCACGGCGCGATCTACGCCCAGCCGCGGAATCTGCAGGCGCACGGGCGGGGCAAACCTCGGCGATGCCGCGGTCGCCGACATGGCCGGGGATGCCGTCAGCGGCGGCAGCGCCAACGGCGCCGGGCTGGAGATGGTCAAGATGCGCATCTGCGCCTGCTCCTGGGCGTCGAGCCGGGCTTGCAGCCATAGGCCGATCACGAGCGACAACAGCAACGCGCCGGCCATCATCAGCGCCCTGCCGAACAGGAGTCGCCGGGGTTTCATTTCAGACATCGTTTGCCATGATCATCATTTCCTATTTGTCTCGTGACCTTATTATACCGCAAACCAAAGGTTGATGCAGTTCACCATGATACATCGCGAACCAGTGATTTTTGTCGTTGACAGTCTCACGGTCAAATGATATAATAGGCCCGCAGTAACAAACTAACCGGAAAGAGGTATCTTCCATGGCCGAATCAGCCGCCATTCCACGCATTCAGACTGGCGCCCGCACAGCGAACAAACAAATGAAGTTCATCATCGGCGGCGCTCTCATCGCGGCCGTGATCCTTTATCTTATCGTTTCGATGATTGGCAGCGATGGCGCTTACTACAAAGAAGTCAGCGAGGTCAAAGCGCAGCAGTCGGCGCTGATTGACCGTAAGCTGCGCGTGAGCGGCTTGGTCGAAACCAATACGGTCAGTTGGAGCGCCTCCGACTTCAACCTGAACTTCACGATTTTGGATCAGAAGGGCACCGGCGAGAAGCTGGCCGTTCATTTCCACGGCGTGCAGCCCGACAACATGACGCGTGAAGGCTCCATTGCGATTGTGGAAGGCCGTTTGCGCGCCGATGGCGTGCTCGAAGCCGACACGCTGCTTCTCAAGTGTCCGTCGCGCTATGAAGAAGCCCCGCAAGAAGTCAAGAAGATCAGTTAGCGGACGGTGGTGACACGTTGAATCGAAACATCGTCCAGTCCAGGGCGACAGACGCAGCGCAAGGCTGTCCCCACCGCTCACGCGCGTCGTCCGCAGCCCTCTCTTTATTGATCTTTGCCGCGCCTCTGACCGTGGCGCTGATTCTCTTGCTTTCCTCTCCCGCCTCTGCCATGCCGCAGACTCAGCAGCCGCCCCCCGTGATTGCGGACGCCCGCGCAGGCCTTGCCATCTACACCGCAAAGTGCGCCCCATGCCACGGCGACGCGGGCATGGGCAATGGCCCGCGCGCCGCGCAGCTGCAATTTCCACCGACCCAATTCGCGGACGCTGCCGTCATGTGGGAAAAAGCGCCTGCTGATCTCTTCGCCGTCGTCAAGAATGGCCGCATCGAGCGCCTGATGCCGCCTTTCGGGCAGAGCACCAGCGATCAGGACATCTGGAATGTGCTGGCTTTTACCTGGTCACTGCACCATGATGCGGCTGAGCTGCAGCAGGGTGAAACGGTCTACAAAGCAAACTGCGCCAGCTGCCATGGCGACACGGGTAAGGGCGACGGCCCCGCGGCCGACGGCGCGCTGCCCGACCTGACCGACCTGGCGGCGACGGCCAGCCAGAGTCAGCGCGCCTGGTTTGAAGTCTTGAAGAACCCAGCGCACAGCAGCGTCGCCAGTCTGAAGGATGATGACCGCTGGGCCGCGCTGGAGTTTGTGCGCACCTGGACCTTGCCGCCGCTGACGGCCCACGCCTACACACCTGGCGTCGGTCTCATTTCTGGCGTCGTGACCAACGATACACCGCAGGGCGATCCCACCGGCGGCCTGACCGTCACCCTGAGCATTTTCGATGACTTCAACCTGATCACCGAAATCAGCACCACAACCTCTGTCACCGGGCTGTATCGCTTTGACAAGCTGGACACCGACCCCAGCTGGCTGTACGTTGCCAATTTGTCTTTCAAGGACGTGCCCTACAGCACGGGCGTGATCACCTTGACCCAGCAACAGGTGTCACGGACCGGACCTATCTCGGTCTACGAGCCAACCACCGACGCCAGCAGCATAGCGATCGAGCGGGCGCATTGGTTTTTCGAGTTTGATCAGTCGCAGATGCTGGTTGCGGAGCTGTACATCTGGAGCAACAACAGCGACCGTGTCTATGTGGGCGCGCCATCGGCTGCGACAACCTCTACGGTCAGGAGCGTTTTGCCATTCGACCTCCCGAACGGTTTTCAGAACTTGACCTTCGATGATGGCGACCTGGGCCGGCGTTATCAGCCTACGGCGACCGGCGCCGTGGACACCTTGCCGCTGCCCCCTGGGCAAGGCGTGCGCCAGACTCTGCTGCGCTACGTCATGCCCTTTTCCTCCTTGACGCTCGATATCAAGCATCCCGTGGCCGTGGCGCTGCGCAGCCTGAACGTGCTGGTGGCCGACGTCGGGGCCAAAGTAACAAGCCCTGATTTGCAGGAAGGCGCGCCGCGCCAGGTGGATCAAGCCACGTATTTCAATTTCACGGCCAGCGATGTGCCGGCGGGCAAGACGATTGAGCTGGCCATGACCAATTTGCCCTTCAATCGCGCGCCGCAAACGGCCGCGGCCGTGCAGGCTAATTCGCCCTGGCTCGCCGTTGGCGTGGCGGGACTGGCTGCGCTGGGGCTGCTCGGCGTGCTCCTCTACGCGGTGCGGCAGCGCCGGCAGGCGGCGGAAGCCGAGGCCGACGACGATGAGCCTGAGGAGGTCGCCGCGCTCGCCGTGGCCGATCCCGACGCCTTACAGCGTCGGCGCCAGGGCTTGATTCTGGCGATTGCCCAATTGGACGACAGTTATGCGGCCGGCAAGGTCAACGAAGCCGACTACCGCAGCCGACGCGGCCACTTGAAGACCGATCTGTTGGCCGTAGCGCAAGCCCTGGCCGATTTGCAAGACGCGGCTGAGGCAGGCGCGGCATGAGCGACGCCGCGCCCATGATCGAAGTCCGCCAGGTGCGCAAGGCGTTTGGGCCGCACCAGGTTCTGCGGGGCATTGACTTGACCCTGGCGGAAGGCGAACGGGTGGCTTTGTTCGGGCCGAATGGCGCGGGCAAGACGACGCTCGTCCGCATCATCTCAACCTTGAGCAAAGCTACCACCGGCCAGGTCCTTCTGGGCGGCGTGGATGTGCGCAAGGCTGGCGACGATATTCGGCGCTACCTGGGCGTTGTCAGCCACGCGCCGCTGCTCTACGATAATCTGACGGCCTGGGAGAACCTGGCTTTCTACGGCGCTATGTACGATGTGCCCAACCTGGGCGCACGCGCGGAAGATGTCTTGCGCCGCGTCGGCCTGTGGCTGCGACGGCTCGAACCGGTGCGCACCTTCTCGCGCGGCATGGTGCAGCGCCTGGCGATCGCGCGCGCGATTCTGCACAACCCACCGATCTTGCTGCTAGATGAGCCGGACACAGGACTGGACCAAGCCGCGGCCGATATGCTGCGCCAGGTGCTGGAAGATGTGGGCGACGCCGGGCGCACCATCCTGCTCACCACGCACCACCTGGAGCGCGGACTGTCCTGGGCAGGCCGTGCGCTGATTCTGAACGGCGGCAAGATTCGTTATGATGGACCATCGAAGGCCCTGACTGTGGCCGATTTTCAGCAGATTTATCGCACTCATACGGAGGTTGCGTGACTAATCGCAACCAGACTGAACGACGATGCGCTATTTAAGAAAAGTAGCTGCCGTCTTTTGGAAAGATGTCGTCGCAGAACTGCGCACCAAGGACATCTTCAGCGCGATGTTCGTCTTCGCTTTGCTGTCGGTGATCATTTTCCAGTTTGCGTTCGATCTACGTGTGGACAATGCCAGGCAGGTCGTGCCCGGCGTCCTGTGGGTGGCAATCAGCTTCTCCGGCGTCCTGGGGTTGAATCGGTCTTTTGTCCTGGAAAAGGATAAAGGTAGTCTGGAAGGACTGTTGCTGACCCCGGTGGATCGCAGCGCGATCTATTTTGGCAAGATGCTCGCCAACCTGGTATTCATGCTCGTGGTGGAGGCCTTTCTTGTTCCCCTGTGCATGGTGCTCTTCACGGTTCCCCTGTTGACGCCCGCGGTCCTGCTCATCGTTCTGCTGGGCACGATCGGCTTTGCGGCCGTCGGCACTATTTTTGCCGCGTTGTCGGTGAACACGCGGGCGCGTGAAGTGCTTCTGCCCATCCTGCTCTTACCGGTAATGGTGCCGGTGCTCATCGCTGGAGTCCGCGCCACGGGCGGCCTGCTGGATGGCGACGCGCTGGCCGATCTGAGCAACTGGGTGCAGCTGCTTGTCGTGTTTGACATCATGTACATCGCGGCGTCGTTCATGACCTTTGATTTCGTCGTCGAAGAATAAAGACCGAGAGGAGAAAACAGATGACAGCACAGCGTAATCTTCCCCTCACCATTCTCAATACCATTACCGGCGCGGCCCTGCTAGGTTTTTTGTATATGGCCCTTATTTGGGCGCCGCCGGCTGCCAACTTGCAGGGCGCTGAACAGGACGCGCAGCGCATCTTCTACATTCATATGGGCAACAACGCGGCCGCCGGCCTGGCTTTCCTGGCGACCTTCATCGCTGGCATCCTTTACCTGGTTACGCGGCGCAAAATTTGGGACACGATCGGCGTGTCGGGTGTGGAGCTGGGCATTGCCTTTGCCACCGGCACCCTCATCACCGGTTCGATCTGGGCCAAGCCAACGTGGAATACCTACTGGACCTGGGATCCGCGGCTGACCACATCGGCTATCGTCTGGCTCCTGTACATCGCCTACCTGATGCTGCGCGGCGCCGTGGAGAATCCTGAACAGCGCGCGCGCTTTGCCTCGGTGTACGGCATTTTTGCCTTCATCGGCGTACCGCTCACCTATTTCTCCATCCGCTGGTGGCGGACGATTCACCCGGTGGTGATTGGAGGTGAAAACGCTGCGGCCCAGGGCGGTTTTGCTATGGGCCCCAGCATTCGCCTGGTCATGATGCTGGGCATGGCGGTGTACACCCTGCTCTTCATCACGCTCATGATTCATCGCGTGCGCCTGGAGCAGATGCGTGATCGTGTGGCTGTGCTGCGTGAACAGCGCACCGCGCAATCATGACCATTTGCAGTTAGGAAAAAGATATGCAATACTTAGTTGCAGGGTATGCCTTCGCCCTGGCTATCGTTGTGGGCGTCATTGTGAGCCTGATCCGGCGCTACCAAGCCCTGAATCAGGAGATCAGCGCACTCAACGAAGAACCTGAGAAGTGAGCCTGGCATGGATATCGGGGTCATACCGGCTTTTGTAGCCGGCTTCATCTCATTTGTGTCGCCTTGCGTGCTGCCCCTGGTGCCAGCGTATATCGGATACCTCGGCGGCACCGCGGTCACCACCGCGGGCACGACGCAGCGCAATAACTACGTGACCTTCTTGCACGCGGTCTTCTTCGTGCTTGGGTTTACCAGTATTTTCGTGCTCCTGGGCGCCACGGCCAGCGCCGTAGGGCAGCTGCTCAACCAGGAAGTGTATACCATTCAGAAGATCGGCGGCGTCATCGTCATTCTGTTTGGTCTGCACATGATGGGCCTCTTCACCGCGATCGAACGCGCCATCCAGGCGCGACCGACGTGGCGTGACAGCGTCGTGGGCCAGGTGGCCCTGCCGGCTCTGAAGTGGTTCAACTCCCTGCTTTACACCGAAAAGCGCGTTCATGTACAGGCCAATCCGACCTTGGGCTTCTTCTCCTCCTTTCTGGTCGGCATCTTTTTTGCCGCTGGCTGGACGCCGTGCGTCGGACCGATCTTGGGCACGATCTTGCTTGCGGCCTCCTCGGCCGAATCGGTCGGCCGCGGCACCGTCGTGCTGACAGCCTATTCCCTGGGTCTCGGCATTCCCTTCCTGCTGACGGGTCTCCTGCTGGAGTCTATGACCGGCGTTCTGCGTCGCGCTCGACCCTATCTTGGCGTCATCTCGTTCATCAGCGGCCTTTTCTTGATCTATGTCGGCTTCCTGTTGTTCACTCATCAACTTGGCGTGCTGGGCGCACGCTTGCAGGAACTTCTCCCCTGGTTGACGGAGTTTTCAACCCGCAATGGCTAAGCAACAAAGCGTTTTGCGCGGCGTGATCACACGGATACCCAGCAGACAACATCGGCTGCGTTTCCTGGTGAGCGGCCTTCTCTTGCTGACGCTGGCTGCCTGCGGTTCGACTGAGCTCGCCGAAGTCGGCGCGCCATCTGCATCCACGCCCGCGTCGAGCGCCGGGGCGACCCTGCGCCTGCCGGCCAAGCCGGCTGATGAGCTGGCGACGGCCGCCATGCCCGCCAACATCAATAACGACGGGGCGCAGCCGACGGCTAAATCCCCGGCGCCTGATTTTGCCCTGCGCTACGCGGATGGCGCCGAGGTGCGCCTGAGCGACCTGCGCGGACACCCCATTCTCATCAATTTTTGGGCCACCTGGTGTGGCCCCTGTCGCCTGGAAATGCCTGACATTGTGGCGGCGTATGAGAAGCACAAGGATGCCGGTTTCATCGTCATTGCCGTGAACCTGGAAGAGAGCGCGGACAAGATCAAACCGTTTGCCGAGGAGTTGGGCATGGCCCTGCCCATTGTCATGGATGATGGCCTCGCCGCGCGCGCGTACCAGGTGCGCGTGATGCCCAGCTCGTTCTTCATTGACCGTGAAGGCAAGATCAGCGCGCGCTGGTTAGGCGTCCTCACCCCTTCTTTGATCGAGAAGAACCTGGCGCCCATCTTATAGCTGGCGTGATGCACACAATCACTCTGTATTCCAAAGACGGCTGCCATCTGTGCGAGCAACTGCTGCACGTGTTGCGCCCGTTGGCAGATGAACTGGGCCTACACGTGCTGGAGGTGGACATCACCACAGATCCGGCGCTGTGGCAGCGTTTTCGTTACTTGATTCCAGTCGTCGCCACACCGACGCGTGCGTTCTTTGCGCCGATTGATATGGACGAATTGATGGAGGTCCTGCGAGATGTCAACACCTGGCCCATTGGCTGATCGTGTGCCCGCGCCGCCGGACCGCTTCACCCAGACCGTGAATAGGTTAGTCGCCTGGGTTGCGCGTCATTGGCTGCTGCTGTTCAGCGTATTCCTGATTCTCTACCTGGCCATTCCCATCAGCGCGCCCATCCTCATGCACAGCGGCCATGAGCGCCTGGGCCGTATGATCTACAGCCTTTATCGGCTGTTGTGCCACGAACTGCCGGAGCGCTCCTATTTTCTGTTTGGCCCGCAGCACGTCTACTCGCTGTCTGAACTGACTGCGGCGGGCGTTCTGCCTGGCCTGGGCATTTTTGAGCGCCCTCTCTACCTCGGCGATGTGCAGCACGGTTACAAAATCGCCCTGTGTCAGCGCGACCTGGCGATTTACGGCTCGTTGCTGCTCGGCGGCTGGCTGTTTGGCCTCCTGCGCAACCGCCGCATGACCTTGCCGCGGTTGACGATCAAGACCTATCTCATCTTCGTGGCGCCGATTGCCCTGGACGGCTTCACGCAGTTGTTTGGCTGGCGCGAGAGCAATTATGTCCTGCGCACGGCCACCGGCGCCATCTTTGGCCTGGCCTCAGCGGGTCTTGCCTATCCCAACATCGAGGATGCGATGCGCGATGCGCTGCGGGGGCTTACCGTTCAAGCCCCCTAAATTGGACAGAAGCGGCCTGTTCGGCTATACTAGCCGTCTATCATGAAACGGTAACTAGAAGATTGTGGAGGAGAGTTCGTGGCTAACCATAAGTCTGCGATTAAGCGCATTCGCCGCAACGAGCGGGCACATCAGCATAACCGTCTGGTCATCACGTCCATGCGCACCCATCTCAAGGGCGCACGGGCAAAGTTGGCTGGGAGCAGCGAAGCCGACGCACAGGAGTCTCTGCGCAAGGCCGTTAGTGCCCTGGATCATGCGGCCCAGAAGGGCGTTGTCCATCGCAACAATGCAGCCCGCCGCAAGTCACGCCTGATGTTGGCCTACAACAAGGCTGCTGCGGCCCGTCAAACGGCCTGATTTTTCAGTAAATTGTTCATCAGAAAAGTCCACGTCGCACCCACCGCGGGGCGACGTGGACTTTTTGTTTGTATCGAAGAACCCTGGTTGCGCTGCAGCCAAAAAATCCTGGCTCAGGCTGCCTGGTTCAATTCCCAGATCAAGCGCAAGCCCGCCAATGTAAGCCAGGGGTCCACCACTTCGAGCGCATCGGTATGGCGGGCAATCACCTCGCCCAGGCCGCCCGTGGCGATGACTTTCATGTCTGGCCCCAGGCGGGCGCGGAAACGATTGACCAGCCCCTCCACCAGGGCCACATAGCCCAGGAAAAGCCCTGACTGCATGGCCTGCACCGTGCTTTTGCCGATCACATCGGGCGGCGCAGTCAGCTCCACGCGGAAGAGCTGCGCCGCGCGCTGACCTAACGCATCGGCCGCAATCGCCAGACCCGGCGCAATCGCGCCGCCCAGGTAGTCGCCCTCCGCGCTGACTGCGTCGAACGTCGTCGCCGTGCCAAAATCTACCACGCAGGCTGGCCCGCCGTAAAGCTTGTGCGCGGCCGCCGTGTTGACGACTCGGTCCGCGCCCACCTCGCGCGGATTGTCCACGCGCACGCGCACCCCGGTGCGCACGCCTGTGCCGACCACCAGCACCTTGCTGTGCAAGTAGTTTTCGCCCAACTCAACGAACGGCTGCGTGACCGCAGGCACCACACTGGCGATGATCGCGCCGGTCACGCTGCCCGGCACGGCGAATCCGGCGCGCTCCATCAGGCTGAGCACGGTCACCGCGTACTCGTCGGCCGTCTTGCCGTTTACCGTATTCAACCGCCAGTGGGTCTTGAGCGTCTCGCCCTCGTACAGCCCCAACACAATGTTCGTATTGCCAATATCAACGGCCAGTAACATGATCCTCTCCGTCTCGTTGCTGTTCAAGCGCTGCCGCCGAATGAATTCGGGGCGCAGGGGCGTTCCGCCACGATGTCGGCCGTCGCCGACCGGCTGCCGCCGAATGAATTCGGGGCGCAGGGGCGTCCCGCCACGATGTCGGCCTGCGCCGACCGGCTGCCGCCGAATGAATTCGGGGCGCAGGGGCGTCCCGCCACGATGTCGGCCTACGCCGACCGGCTGCCGCCGAATGAATTCGGGGCGCAGGGGCGTCCCGCCACGATGTCGGCCTGCGCCGACCGGCTGCCGCCGAATGAATTCGGGGCGCAGGGGCGTCCCGCCACGATGTCGGCCGTCGCCGACCGGCTGCCGCCGAATGAATTCGGGGCGCAGGGGCGTCCCGCCACGATGTCGGCCGTCGCCGACCGGCTGCCGCCGAATGAATTCGGGGCGCAGGGGCGTTCCGCCACGATGTCGGCCTACGCCGACTGGCTGCCGCCGAATGAATTCGGGGCGCAGGGGCGTCCCGCCACGATGTCGGCCTACGCCGACCGGTTCTGCGCCCACGCTTGCCCTGAGCCTTCGGCGTGAGCTCAGTCGAACGCTTGTCGAAGGGCAGGTGGGCGCCTGGCGGCACGCCTCTTAGGCCCGATTTCAATCGCTGATCACTGTTTGCCCGTCTGCGTTCACAACACCAGGTTGTCAATCAACCGTGTGCGCCCGATGCGCACCGCCAGGGACAGCAGGACGCCCTCACGCGCCGGCTCATGCAGTTCGGCCAGGCTCTGGGCGTTGGCCGCGCTGACGTACTCCACCGCCGCCAACGGCTCCGCCGCCAGTACGTCGAGCATGCACTGGCGCAGCTGCGCCGGGTCGCGCGTGCCGTCCATCCAGGCCTGCTGCGCAGCGGTCAGCGCCCGATGGAGCACCGGCGCGGCGCGGCGCTGCTCCGGCGTCAGATAGGCGTTGCGACTGCTCATGGCCAGGCCATCCGGCTCGCGCACCGTCGGGCAGACCACAACCTCCAGGTCGAAATTCAGATCGAGCGCCATCGTTTGAATCACGCGCGCCTGCTGCGCATCCTTCTGCCCAAAGTAGGCGCGCGTCGGGCGGGCCAGGTTGAACAGCTTGGCGACCACCGTGGCGACGCCGCGGAAATGCCCAGGCCGGCGCGCGCCTTCGAGCGGCAGCGCAACCTCCTCCACCGTAACGTAGGTCTGAAAGCCGGGCGGATAGACAGCTTCGGGCGTTGGCGTGAAGACGATGTCGCAGCCGGCCTCCGCCAGCAGCGCCAGGTCGCGCGGTAGGTCACGTGGATAGGCGGCCAGGTCTTCATTGGGGCCAAACTGGGTTGGGTTGACAAAGATGGTGGCGATGACATGGTCATTTTCGGCGCGGGCGCGCGTCGCCAGAGCGATGTGCCCGGCGTGCAGATAGCCCATCGTGGGCACGAGGCCGACCGACCCGGTCAGGCTGCGCCGCGCCGCGTGCATGTCAGCGATAGAGGTGATCTGGATCATGATTTGCGCTTGCCATTGCCTCCATAGACGGCGACGATCGCGTCAGCGCTGGCTGCGTCAGCCGGGTCAGCGGCGGCCGCGGGCGCGGCGTCGGCGGCCGTAATCAGCGCGGACCAGGTGGCTGCCTCCATGTGGACGCTGTGCGCTTCCGTGGGGAAACTACCGGCCTGCACCTCAGCGGCATACGTGCTCAGCGCCTCACGCGCGGCCTTCCCCAACTCGCCAAAGCGACGCGCGTGCTTGGGCACGAAATCTTCGAACAACCCCAGCATGTCATGCCACACCTGCACCTGGCCGTCGCAGCCGGGGCCGGCGCCGATGCCAATCGTGGGCACATGGACGCGCTTGCTGACCAGCGCGGCCAGTTCGGCCGGCACCAGCTCGAGCACAATGGCAAACGCGCCCGCCTCTTCCAGTGCAAGCGCGTCGGCCAGCAGCTGTCGCGCCGTTTCCAGGCTGCGACCCTGCACCCGGTAGCCGCCGAACTGATTGACCGACTGCGGCGTCAGGCCGATGTGGCCCATCACCGGAATGCCGTTGTCGGTCAGGCGGCGCACGGTCTCGGCCATGCGCGCCCCGCCTTCGATCTTGACGGCCTGCGCGCCTGTTTGCTGCATCACGCGGCCGCAGTTGACGAGGGCCTGCTCCGGGTTGACGTGGTAGGTCATGAACGGCATGTCAACCACCACCAGCGCGTTCTGCGTGCCGCGCACCACGGCTTTGGCGTGATGGATCATCTCCTCTAGCGTCACCGGCACGGTGGATTCATAGCCGAGCATGACCATGCCGAGCGAATCGCCGACCAGGAGAATCGGCAGCCCTGCGGCCTCGGCCAGGCGTGCGCTCGTGTAATCGTACGCCGTCACCATCGGGATCCGCTCGCCGCGGTCCTTCATCTGCTGAAAATGGCGAATCGTTTTGCGCATATCAAACTCCTTGTCAGGTTTCCTTTTTCACTGCCTGCGCCACGGCGTCCAGCGCCTGTGGGTCGAGGTTGAGCGCCTGGGCCAGGGGCAGCGTTTGGCAGGCCAGAGCGCGATATAAGTCGGCCAGATCGGGGGCTTGCGCGGTCAGCGCGTCCAGGTGGCGCGTGATGGTGGCGGCGTCGCCGCGGCGGATGGGGCCGGTCAGCGCGCCCGGTAGACCGACGGCTGCCAGGTTGTGCACGGCGCCCTCGGTCAAGCGCAGGAGCGCGGCTGCGGCCTGCGCCGGGGTCAGGACTTCGGCGAGCTCAGTCGAGCCGCCGGCCTGCGTCAACAGGCGCACACCCACGCTGAACAGCGTCACGACATAGTTGCTGGCAAAGACTGCGCCCGCATGATAGAGCGGGCGCGCGCCTGGCTTGAGCCACTGCCAGGTTCCGTTCAGTGATTCCGCCAGCGCCGGCAGCCAGGTGCGCAGCGGGCCTGCGCCTTCCAGGGCGAAAAAACTGCCTGGCAGCACCGCCCGCGCAGCTTCAACCGTGGCAAACGCCTGCAGCGGATGGAAACCGCCGATCCACGCGCCCGCGGCCTGGGCCGGCGCCAGGGCAGCCACTTCCACCGCGCCCGAACAATGCGCCACGCCTTGCCCGTCGCGCCAACCGCCGGCCTGCGCAATCGCCTGCGCGCAATCGCCGATCGCGCCATCCGGCACCGTCAGCAGCACCAACTGCGCCTCCGCCAGGCAGGCCGGATCGTTCCAAGCCGCCGCGCCGATCTGCTGCGCCAGTCGGCCGGCCGAGTCGGGCGAACGGCTCCAGACGCCGCGGATTGGCCAGCCGCGTTGGCTGAGCAGCAGGGCCAGCGCGCTGCCGACGCGGCCCGCGCCCGCGATCGCCAGCGCGGGGCGGTGCGTCTCGTCGAATTCGGCTGCGCTTGTGGTCAGCATGGTTCAGTTCAGACTCAACTCTGGCACAAAATCGGCGAAGCGCGTATTAGCCTTCTCTTCGGCCGTCACCTGCACGATGCGATTGTTCGCATCTACAAAGACCACTGTCGGCGTCCAGGGCTGGGGAATTGGCTCCTGCACCTGCGCGTAGGACATGATGATCACCTTGTCGCCGGGAGAAACCAGGCGCGCGGCGGCGCCGTTCAAGCAGACCTCGCCGCTGCCGGGCGCGCCGGCAATGACATAGGTCTCCAAGCGCTGACCGTTATCCACGTCCACCACCTGCACCTTCTCGTATTCATATAAATCGGCTGCAGCCAGCAGCTCGGCGTCAATCGTGATACTGCCAATATACTGAACATTCGCGCCCGTCACCGTGGCCCGATGAATCTTACTCTTGAACATCGTGCGTACCATCATCGTATTTCACCCCCGCAGCGTATCAAAACAAAAAAACCCCTCGCGCCGGCGCGCGAGAGGTTGCTCAATCAGCCTCAGTCCACCTCGCCGTCTCGGTCGTCGTGCGATCCAAGCGACATCGTAACATATGATGTTTTCGATCCGTCCCCGCTTGCCGCCACCGCAGTGGTCAACAGCGAATGAATTATAGCAGGTCTACGGCGCATGGCAAGTAGGAATGGCTCCAGATTGCAGATTGGCGGAGCAGCGCATTCACCCTCGCGGGTCTGCGCATTCAGGTTGTATGAATCGCGCAATCTATGAGGATCATGCAAAGTTGATAGAGTTTTGAGAGAAAGATGGAAGACATATGAGGGTATTTATCATGTAGAATATAGGCAACGTGACATGTTGCCCATTGTTTCCGTTTGTCATGATGCGCCAATCTGCTTCCAGGATGTGGCCGCAATTCACCTACGCCATAAAGGAGTATATGATGAACTGTCCAAACTGCAACACTCAAACCCCAGGTCCAGGGCCATTTTGCATGGCATGTGGGTATCGTTTGCCGACAAGCGTACCCGTGCAGGCGCCTGTAGCACCGCCGGCGCCGGTAACGCAGACGCCAGCGTATGTGGGCGTGCAGCCCTCGGCGGCTCCGCTGCCCGTACGCCTCGCGCGTGGCTCTCTCGCCACTATCCGTCAGGTCTCTGCGGCCTCCGTGTTCAAGGTCACGTTCGTGATCTATTGCCTGTTGTTCGGATTCTTTGGTTGTCTCTTCGTGCTGTTGCCTGGCTTATTCGGCAGCAGCTTGCTTGGCAGCCTGGCTGGAGACCGCGATGGCCTCAGCGTTCTCGGCGGAGGCATGGTCGCCACGCTGGTGTTTTACGTCTTGTTGGTGGTTGTTGGCGCTTTTGTTCAAAGCATCGTCACCGTCATCGCCGCGCTCATCTACAACGTAGCTGCCAGCTGGGTTGGCGGAATTCGCGTCGAATTGGAGTCATAAGGGCGGTCAGGATATGATGCACCGCATACCTGCGGAAGTAGATAATGTATTATCATAGGACACTACCTCCTTGCACATGCTGTCCGAAATACCCTGTTGGCATGGCGTTCACAACGCCTTGCTCGTGTATCTACTCCATGCTGTGTAGCACGAGTCGGCTGATCAATGGGAATGCCGAATGAGCTACTGACCCTTCAATGATGAACAGGAGATGTGAGCTATGAGTTTCATCAAATCTGTGCGCCAGCAAGCGGATCGCGCTACGCTGGAGGCGGACAAACTTATTCGCATTCGTCGTGAGCAGGCCGCGGTTGCGCAACTGCAGCGCGACATCAGGGTGCACCTGGATGCGCTGGCAACGGCAACCCTGGCCGCTCATCGCGCCGGTAATCTTGAACAACCTGAATTGACCACGATTTGCCTGAAGATCGAAGCCATGGAAGCTCAAATTCGTCAACACGAGGGGCGCGTCGCGGCGATTCGGGCAGAGCAATTGGCGCCAGGATTACCACTCACCGATCCTCAGCAGCTCATGCTGCCCTGCCCAACCTGTAAGCAGCTAATTCCTGAAGTGGCTGCGTTCTGTCCGCACTGTGGCAATCGTGTTGTGCGACCGGCCGCGGCCACGGTAGTTTGTCAGGCCTGCGGCGCGCAGATGAAAGCGGGTGCAGCTTTTTGCGCGGCTTGCGGCCATGCTGTAACGGCCTCATCAAAACGATGCGCTGGCTGTGGTGCACCTCTGCCGGAGCAAGCTGCTTTCTGCGCAGAATGTGGCACGCGCGTGGTCAAAGCGACGGTCGGACAGTCCAGCACCCTTTCCGTTCCTGCATCTCTGGACGTTGGTATTGACACTGAAGCCCCGCCAGAAGCCAGCCCAGCGTCCGAGGCCCTTGAATCAGGCCAGACTGGGCAGACGGCCGAGGCTGAACCGCCGATAACGAAGCCTTGCCCAACCTGTCATCTGGAATTGCCGCTGGAAGCGGTCTTTTGCCCTGATTGCGGTACACGAGTTTAAGGAAGGTAACCGATGAGGCAAAGAATGACATTCTACAGGCGCCAATTGACAGTCCTGGCGCTGTTGACCTCGTTGCTCCTGGCGCTGAGTGCATGTGCAAAGGCCGAAGTGGACGTCACCCTTCTCAATGACGGACGTTACAACGCGACCACCACGCTCACTGTTTCGGCGCAGGGACTAGCAGCGGTCGGCGGGGCATCAGTCATCGAGCAACAGCTCGATCAACTCGTCGCCGACACGCGTGCGGACGGTGTAGAGGCATCTTGGCGCAAAGGTCGCGCCAAGAACGCCAACGAACTGGTCTATACCATTGATTTCAAGGGGAGCGGTCAGGATCATGCCAACTCTACGGGCATCCAAGTGGCGCCCGTAGATTTTGAAAAGCGCAAGGCATTTCGTTTCGAGATGTCTAACCAATCCGGTGACCTATCCGATTTTACTGTCACCTTGCATGGAGGTGAAATCTTGCAGACAAATGGCAACCTGATAGATCACAGTACGGTAATCTGGCGCAATCATTATGGCGCCATGACTGCCGTGCTGACGCCGGCCAGTAGTTTTCCTGGGTGGCTGGTCTGGGTTGCCCTCATCTTCGCCCTGCTCTGCGCAGCCGGCTATATCTTCTATCGTCGCACGGTATATGGACGGGGCACGTCTGCTGTGGCTGTCAGTGACTCGAACAGAGTCTTCTGTCCTTCCTGTGGGACGCCCGCGCTGCCGAATACTCGTTTCTGTATGAACTGTGGAAGTGAAATGCCGATGCGTTGAGAGGAATCCTCAGTTACAGGAGGCTTTATGACGTGTGCAAATTGTGGTGAAACAAACCCCGGTCCTGGGCCTTTTTGCATGACATGTGGGCAACGACTGGTCGCACCCCTGGCGCCTTCAACACCGGCGCCGTCGTTAACCGACTGGCATGACTCGCATGACGTTGTTGCACCTCCCCCACGGCCGCCTGCGGCCATGAGCACCGCCCAACCTACCGGACCTTTAGCAACGCCAAATCACCCCATGGGTGATCGCCCAGCCACCGTCCCTGTCAGCATTTGGGGGCCATTCGCCGGCTACGGCACGCGCGGTCGCCACGTGTCTTGGCTCATCAACGACCAAGGTGCACAGGCGGATGCGTTGCATGACATCGTGGCCGCGCGCTTCGAACGCCGCGAAATCCCCGAAGCCAGCGTGGCGCCGGTGAAGCTGGTGCGCCAGGGGGTGCTGGTGGACACCCGGCCGTACTTCCTCATCCGCCGGGGTCTCACCACTGCTGGGCTCTACGTCGCCCGCTTCGGTAAGGACCTTTTTGTCTCGCAGGTCACCTATTTCAAAGGGCCGATCAGCACGATGCGAATTCTGATCGTGGTCGCCATGTCTCTGTTTGCCGTCCTGTATCCTGTCATCTTGAACCAAGCTTCCGGTCAGGTTAGTGCAAGCTTATTTGGCGGGTTCGGCGACAGCCTGGGCAGCTTGATGCTCCTCGCCTGCTGCTTGGGGCCGTTCTACCTTATGAACTGGTTGGCCCTGGGCATCCTGGTGCTTTTCAGCGGTTACAAATACCTCACCGACAAGGATATTCTAGCGGCGCTGCGTGTGCCCCCCAACGAGTTCGATATTGATGATACCGTGGCCTTGGAGAAGTCGGTGGAACAGACCGTGCGCGAGGCGCTCGACGCGGTTGGCATCGAGCAGCGCCTGATGCCGCAGGCCGCCGAGTATGGATTCCGCCGGCGGTTGATCTGACGATGGTTGCGCTGCAAACTTTCCCTGATCAGGCCCACGAATCGCCGGAACGCGCGCTATGGCCGGCCCATGGGCTGGTCGCCGGCGCCAGCGGAGCCGCGATCCCCGTGCAGCGAGTCGTCGTCGGCCTGCGTCTGCCCCATCTGCCCGACTTTCTGGCCGATCAGACGTTGGTCGGCGGGAGCGATGCCGAGCGGCTGGCGGAACTGTTCGAACGCCAGGCGCAGTTCATCGCCAATCTCTGGAAGTGGCAGAGCGCGGCCTTTAGCTTGCGCTACATCTACCGGCCGGAGCGTGCGGGCGTAGAGATCGCACTCTTGGCGCGCATCCTGGCGCGGCCCGAGGCCGCGCAGACCGCCGCCGAACAGCTGGCGGCCGACCTGACGCGGCTGGCGCAGACCTTCGGCCTGCCGGTAAGCGAGGTGACGACCCTGCCTGAGCTGACCGCCTTGCGAACTCCGCTCGCCTCGTCCTTCATCGTGGAGGTGCGGCAGCGGGAGGATGTGGTTAACTTTTCCTGGGCGCAGGGCGAGGCCTACGTGGTTTACCCATACTGGCAGCCGGCCGGCGCGTTTCTCCAGCCCTTTGAGGCGTTGCTGCGCCAGGGAGCGCCGTGCGTCATCAATCTGCACCTGGAGCCGACCCGCCTCAGCGATGCCGAGTACCGGACGCTGGCGGCCGCAGCCGCGACCGCGCAGACTGCGGCCGACTGGCAGCGCAGCGCACACAGCGTCGAGTACAGCGGGCGTTGGGCCGATCCACAGGCCGCCGCCGTCGCCCGCGTCTATGCCGCCCAGTCGCGCCGGCTGAACCAACCGTTCGTGATGGTCGCCCAGGCCGCCAGCTCGGACCGCTTTGCGGCGATGAGCATTGCCCAGACACTGGGGGCCGCGTTCACCGCTCGATCGGCGGCCAGTCGGGCCGACGACGAGCTGATCTCCGCGGCCGAGGTCGTCTATCCGGGTACGGAGGCCGAGGCGCAGTCCGCCGCGCGCACCCTGAACCACTTGATCCTGACGTCGTGGGGCCACACGCAGGCCAAGCAAAGCCCGGCTTTGCAGCGTTTGCGCTACCTGACCGACGCGCGCGGCGCGGCAGCCCTGTTCCGCTTTCCGATCGCGGTGCGCGGGGGGGTACCCGGCATCGAGGCGCGCGAGCCGATGCCCGATTTCGAGCCGGGCGGTCGCGGCTTGCAGGTGAATCCGGACGAGGTCCACCTGGGCAGCTTCCAGCGCGGCGGCGCTGTGACTGTTCGGCTTAAGGATCTGGCGCGCCACGGCTTGATCGCGGGTCTGCCGGGCAGCGGCAAGACCAACACCTGCCTTTACATCCTGCGCCAGCTACAGGAGCGTCATGTCCCGTTCCTGGTCATCGAGCCGGCCAAGACCGAGTACCGCGGATTGATACGCCAACCAGGCTTCGAGAACTTACTGGTATTCACGCTAGGTGATGAGACTACTGCCCCCTTCCGACTAAACCCGTTCGAGCTATTGCCCGGCGTGCGGCTGGAGGTGCACCTGGAGGCGCTCAACGTCGCCATCAATGCGGCGATGCCCCAGTTTGGTGTGTTGCCGTCAATTATCGAGGAGGCGCTGGAGGAAATCTACACAGCCAAAGGCTGGTTGCTGACTGACACTGGGCCTGAATTCGAGGCTTCAGGGCCGAACCGGCGCCTTTTTCCTACGCTGGCGGAGTTCTACCGCGCGGCGGCGCAGGCGGTGAAAGACCGCGGTTACCGGGGTGAGCTGAACGACAACATCCAGGCCGCAGTCAAGGGGCGGATTGGCAGTCTGCTGCGCGGCAGCAAGGGGCGCATGTTCAACTGCCGGCGCTCGCTCCCGCCCGATCTGTTGTTTGGCCAGCCCGTCGTGTTGGAGTTGGATTCGCTCAACGACGACGCCAAAGGACTGGCGATGATGTTCCTGCTGATTCTGCTGCGTGAGTATCGCCAGATGCAAGCGCGGCGGTCCGGGGAGGCAGCCGGGCTGCGGCATTTGCTGCTCATCGAAGAGGCGCACCGCATCATGGAGAATGTCGCGTCGGCCGGTGTTAGTGAGGTTGCGGCCGACACGCGGGCCAAGGCTGTGCGGATGATCAGCGACTTCCTGGTAGAGATGCGCGCCTATGGCCAAGGTGTGTTGATCGCCGAGCAGAGCCCGGAGAAGCTGGCGCCCGACGCGGTGCGTAACACCAACCTCAAGATTGGTCATATGCTGCCGGGGCGTCAGGATCGCGAAGCGTTGGCCGCGGCGATGATCATGGATGAAGCCCAGGAACGGTTCATGGGCAAACTGCGCGTTGGCCAGGCTGCAGCTTTCATGACGGGGTTTGAGAAAGCTACCTTCATGAGCGTGCCGCCGTATAAGGACAGCGTGAGCTTTGCTGACTTTCTGCCCGACGTCGAGGTGCGCCAGCATATGGCAGGCTTCTACGCCCAGCAAATGCGGGCGCTGCTGCCGTTCGACGGCTGCCGTTTTTGTGCGGAACCGTGCCAGCATCGAGAGCAGATCGAGCCGGTGACGCGGCGCAAAGAAACGGTGCAACGGTTTCACGCCGCGCTCGCCGCTTTCGACGAGCGGCCAGAACCGCTACATTGGCCGGACAACTGGCAAGGGGTGGCGGCCGTCTGCGGCGAAGCCGCAGCCCAGGCCGGTCGGTCGGGCCAGCGCGAAGCAGCCTACTGCTACCTGGCCCACGAAGTGGATTTTCCGTTTACCGAGCACATGCGCCGGTCATTCGTGCGCGCAATTGAGACGTTACCGGCGAGTGGATGAACAATCATGCCGATAGAAAAACTAGCCATGGATGCAACGTTCGACGCGGCCAGGTTCGCGGCGGCTGCGGTCAAAGACACCTGGTCGGTGCTAGATGCGGCCGCGGAGAAGCCCGCGCCGAGCCGTTATCTCGGCGCGAAAGCTGTCCAGGCCATCCAGGGCGTGACGGACCAGGCGCAGAAGATTGCCGGCGCCGCGGTGCAGGCCGCAAACTAGACTAACCGGAGGTGTTCGATGCCATCCG
Organism: Candidatus Amarolinea aalborgensis; assembly: GCF_900491745.1. Lineage (NCBI taxonomy): Bacteria > Bacillati > Chloroflexota > Caldilineae > Caldilineales > Candidatus Amarolineaceae > Candidatus Amarolinea > Candidatus Amarolinea aalborgensis. The sequence continues at coordinate 166,299 of NZ_UETR01000004.1, forward strand.
ACATGGCGGACGTACAAGACGTCCAAGAAGCAAACGACACAATTCAGGAAGCGGCCGACGCAACCAAGCCGCTAAGCCTGGCGGGCATAAAGGCGATGCAGGGCGGAGATGTGACAGGGCAGCCTGGCCTCCCAGCTGACTCCCAGCCCGCGGTCGCCACCACAGAGTTGGGCGCCGACGTCCGCGCGGAGACAGGTCCTGAAAAGCCAGAGGTCAAGCTGTACCACAACACCCTGGAAGTTAACAAGGAGACCCGTCCAGCGGGAACGCCTGAAGGTTGGCAGCCGGGCGGGCCGGAGAGAGGTTAATGCCAGGCCCGGCGCTGATGATCCAAAGTGGAGAGGGTAGTAGCCTGATGAGAGATCGGTCATGCCGGCGTAATCTTCCTCAATCTTGTAGGTACTATGTTTGGGAGCATACATGACATTGGAAACAGCAGACACCCAAGACGTACAGAAGGTCGCGGATTCTGCACAAGAGGCGGCCGGGGCGAAGCTGCTGAGCCCTGTGGGAATGAAAGCAATGCAGGGAGAGACAGACACACCGGCCAAGTTTGGCACGTTTGCACACGAGGCTTATGGATACGCAGCGGAAGATAGGTACGGCGATGCTGCTTACATTGAGCGCCGTGTTGGCGTGACGAAGCCTGACAGCTCGTTGGCTGAGGGCGAGATTGATCTCGCCGTCGGAAACGCTTTGATCGACTATAAGACCTGCTATATGCGGGATTGGACCACGACCGAGGCGCGGGCGGCTGCGAGCAAACACGGGCAACAAATGAAGGAGTATGTGGATAGCCCTGATACCCCTGCCAATGCGAAAGGGTGGATCATCGCCACGGTACCGCCCGACTCGCAGGTAGTGCGGGATGCGTATGCTACCACTCTGAATGAGTACAACGTTGGTGTGAAGTTCGCCAAGAGCGAAGACCAGGCGTCCGTAATGGAGGCGGTAGACAAGGCTGTTAAGGATTCACCGTGAGGCATCAAGGATGACCCTGCCATGCTTACTCTGACCTTTGCCGGTGATGAAGCGGGGGATGTCAGCTTCGCCTTTGGCAAGGGCGCCTCTCGCTATTTCATCGTGGCAGTCGTTGCAACGTCTGATCCTGACGCACTGCGTCAGATCTTGGCCGAACTGCGACAGAGATCCGGCTTGCTTGCCGAGTACGAGTTCAGCTTCCACGCGCTGTCGTCGGCGCCGCTCCGCCGGCGCGTCTTTGAAACTCTGTCCAATGCGGATTTCGAGAGCTGGGCCATCATGGTAGATAAGACCACCCTGTCTGATCCGTTCAAGGTCATGCGTCGGCTGGACTTCTACCTTTACTTCGTGACTGAGCTGATCCGGCTGATTCCCAAGGAAAAACGCGACGGTGCTACCTTGATTCTGGATGAATTCGGCTCAGCCGCCACGCAGCGGACGCAGCTACGCCGGTTCATGGCGGCCAGAAGCATACCACGCAGCTTCAAGCGCATCCTGGTCAAGCGCTCCCGGAGCGAACCGTTGATCCAGGTTGCCGATCTCATAGCCGGGGCGGTCCTGCGGCGCGACGCCAAGGCAGACGCCGAGGCCTACGAATACCTGAAAGGGAAACTCCGGAGAGTTTGGGAGTATCGAGGATGACAGACAATAACCCGCCCCTCTAGCCCGATCCTTCGCTCAGAAGGGGGCAGGCCGCCACACTCGGCGACTTTTCGCGGGGCGGGAGAAAGCCTGGCGGCTTTTTACCTAAACATAGTATCGCGCTGTTGGAGGCGCGTGTCAAGCCCGAGGCATCATGGTTAACCAATTACCTTACTGTCCCCACTGCGGTGCGCAGCAGCTAAAACCGAATGCGCGCTTTTGCCATATTTGCGGGCGGACGATCCCGACAGCGCCCACGCGTGAGCCCCCGTCCGTCGTGGTTGCACCCACGAAATCGCGGCGGCTGAGCGCATGGTGGCTAATGCCGCTGCTCGTTGCTGGAGTCGCGGCGCTGGCCTTGTTGGCCTGGGAGCCAGGGCGCAGTCGGGTAAATGACTTCCTGGCGGGCATTCGGACGGATGCGACCGAGATCGTTCCTCCTACGTCGGTACGAGCCGTGCCTGGCGACGCGACCGCAGGCCTGACCCGAATCGTCTCCCTGGCGCCAACCGCAACGCCGACTGCATCGGCGACCCGCGCTCCTCTACCTACCGTGACGCTGCGGCCGACCGCAACCTCGATGCCCACGGCAACTTCACGGCCGAGCGATACCCCGACAGCGGCGTCGCTGGCAGGGCAGTTCCTGCCTGTCTCGCTGCAAGGGTTTGTCAACGCCAGCACCACGGACGGTTACGTTGCGCCGCCGCTGGGCGATGTCGTTCTCTCCGGCGTGCATTTCAGTCTGGGCCAGGGCGGCAGCATCACCACCCAGGCTGCGCCGCTGCCCAACAACCCGAAGAGTATCTCGCTGCCTGTCAAAGTGCAAGCGCCGGAGGCAGTCTACCTGCTTCTGACCGGCGGCGACCTCTACAGCCGTTTCGCTGGTCGGACCGTCGGCAAGGTGCGCTTGGTCTTCGACGACGGCAAGGTGCATGCGGTGGATCTGGTGGCCGGGCAGAACCTGCGCGAGTGGAAGCAGTCCGGCGAGGTTGTCAGTCGCACGAGCAGCCCGAACGTGACCGAGGCCTGGCGCGGGGCCAACCGCGACGATGAGAATACGGCTGTGATTGACATGCTGCGGATTCCCATACCGTCTGGGCTGCAAGCCGGACGGCTGGTCAGCATTGAAGTGGTTGACTTGAGCGCCGAGACGGTCGGCGACCTAGATCCGGCCTTGAATCTCCTGGGCGTTAGTGTCGCCTTGAAGCCGGGGACGACCGCAACGCCGACCGCGCAGGCGTGTCGTATTGCGACAGGTGATGCGTTCCGGTCGCAATGGCAGCAGCAGCGAACGCGGCTGGGGTGTCCGCTCAACCAGGCTACCCAGAGCAGTGCGGCCACCGAGCGCTTCGAGCGCGGCCGTATGATCTGGCGCGAGAACAATGATATGATCTACGTGCTGAACGATGATGGCGACTGGACCGTTTACGGCGATATTTATATTGAAGGCGCACCGGAGCCGGAAGGTTTTCAGCCGCCTGCCGGTCTCCACACCCCGGTGCGCGGCTTCGGCGCCATCTGGCCTGCGAAGCTGGGCGGAACCAGCGCGCGCATCGGCTGGGCCACTGAACCGGAATATGCACTGCCCATCCTGTTCCAGGATTTCCAACAGGGATTGATGCTGGAGATGGAAGGCAGGGTATACCTGCTGGAGGACGACGACAGTCGCTGGCTGGCGTTGTAAGGAGAAGCGATGGCAGATCAGAGTCTCTTTTGTCCTTTCTGCGGGGCCGAGCAAACAAGAATGGATGCCCGTTTCTGCCACCTGTGCGGGCGAATGCTCTCGCCGCCCCAGGCTGCGGTCTTATCCACCGCTTACGGGCCAATACGACGTCAGCGGAACTTCCGGTGGCTGTTGGTCGCGGTGGGCGCAGTAGCAGCCGTCCTGCTGATCGTTGCGTTCACAGCCCTGCGTACCCGGGAAGATAAGGCTGTGGCGGTATTGCCAGCGCCCTCTACCCCGGCGGCGCTGTCCTTAACCACGCCGGTCTCATCTACCGCGACATCCCCGCCCACGGCTGCCACGCCGGTGCCACCTACGGTGACGCCCGTACCCATGACTGCCACGTTGGCTGCCCCCACGGCAACACCTCAATCTGCTACAGCCACGCTGGCGCTGCCTACCGTGACACCGCAGCCGTCGAAACGCCCTGCGCGGTTGGGTCCGAGTAATGTGGCCCAGATATCCCCCCTGGTTACTTTGCGGGGGCCGACTTCTGTGGATCTGGATCACATCGCTATCTCGCCGGACGGCCGCATGCTCGCCACAGGATCGGTCAACACGGACGCCCCGGCCATCCGAATCTGGTCGTTGCCGGATGGCAAAATCATTCGCACCCTTCCAACCACAGACAGAACCGCTGCCCTGGCCTATTCACGCGACGGTCAAACCCTGGTGGTCTGCTTGTGGAACCTTTCGATGCAACTCTGGGGAACAAACGACGGCCAACTAAAGCGCACACTCAATAGGCAAACAACGATTGTCATGAGCCTGGCATTTTCTCCTGACTATTCCCTGTTGGCATCGGCCGGACAGTATGGAGGAGGGCGCGGCCGGAGCGAAATCATTCTCTGGCAAACTAAGGACTGGACTCCATTTCGCGTTCTGGTCGAGAATTGGGGCGGTGTCAGAGGAGTGGCGTTTAATGCGTCAGGCGCCTTGGCTGCGGGCGGCGATTTCCGCAAGGCATATGTCTGGTCGCCCGATGGTAGTCTGTGGCACACATTTGAAGGGCATACAGGCCAGGTGAATGACGTGGCTTTTTCGCCAGAGGGCACATTTTTGGCTTCAGCCTCAAGCGACCAAACCGTGCGTCTTTGGGACATAAACGAAGGGATCTTGACGCAAACGTTGGCAGGACACGGAGATCGGGTCAACGCCGTGGCATTTTCGCCTGACGGTGCTATCTTGGCTGCTGGCGTCCAGGATGGTCGGATATGGCTTTGGCAGCCTGCTGACGCCAGTGTTCTGCGTGTTGTGAACGGGCATGAGCAAGGAATCACCGACTTAGCGTTTACGCCCAACGGATCCCTCTTGGTATCGGTCGCATGGGATGGTACGCTTCGACTGTGGGGGATTCCATGAATCGAAACCTCAACTCCGCGCAAGAAGGTTCAAATACACCTGCTCTACAGTGGTGGCTCCTGAGCCGCCGTCAAGAATTCTACTCTCAGAACGGGGAAACGCATTCCACGCGATCGTGGGAGATGCTTTGATGCCGCTGAAACCTGGCACGATCCTGGAGAATCGCTACCGTGTGGACAGCCTGCTCGGCCAGGGTGGGATGGGGGCTGTCTACCGTGCGCGAGATGAGCGTCTGGCGATGTGGGTGGCACTCAAGGAGAATTCCCTGAACTCGCCGGAGGCACGCGCCCAGTTCGTGCGTGAGGCCCAGGTTCTGGCCCGGCTGCACCACAGCAATCTACCGAAGGTGATCGATCATTTCATCACGAAGGAGGGCTTGCAGTACCTCGTGATGACCTTCATCGAAGGAGTAAACCTGGCCGACTTGCTGGCTTCTCGTGGCCGCCAATCCCCGGCGGAGGTCATGACCTGGCTGCGGCAGGTGTGTGATGCATTGACCTACCTGCACAGCCAGAATCCACCCATCATCCACCGCGACATCAAACCGCAGAACATCAAGATCACACCAGACGGGCGCGTTTTTCTGGTTGACTTCGGTCTCAGCAAGGTTGGCTCGATCCAGCAAAGCACGGCCAGCGGTGCGCTGGGTGTGACGCCTGGTTTCTCACCCTGGGAGCAGTATGGGCAGGGTCATACCGATCAACGCTCGGACGTGTATGCGTTGACAGCCACGCTGTACGCCATGCTGACGGGCGAGATTCCGCCAGACAGTGTACGGCGGGGATTGGCTGGCGTGCCGCTGAGGTCGCCGCGCGAGTTCAACCCCGGCTTGAGCCCGACATTCGAACGGGCTCTGGTGCACGGTTTGGAGACGCAGCCGACGAACCGGCCGGCGAGCGTGGCGGCGCTATGCCACGAACTGGAGGTGGCCCTGAATCTGCCCAATCGAGCCGCACCGGTATCGAGTCTACAAGCAGCTCCACCCACCGGCGACGTGTCGCGACCGTTGTCTGCACCGGTAGTGTCGTCAACACGGCGGGAGCGTGGTTTGCCGTGGTGGGCGCTGATCGGCGTTGCGGCGACGGCCGTCGTGTTGGTGGTGATTGGCGTTGCGGCCATCGGTGGCCGTAAAACATCCACAGCGACACCTCCTGGGGTGGTGGTGAATACGGGCAGCCCAGCTACCACTCGCACGGTGCAGCCGGCTGGTGCAACTCTGGCCGCGCCGCTTGCCTTGGTGACCCTGCTGCCGACCGCGACCTCACTACCGACTTCCACCGCACCGCCGCCCACGGCGACACCCTTACCGACGGCGACGCCAGTCCCGACCTCGACGGCTACGGTGACCGCTGCGCCCACCACGCCGACCCCTGTCGTCGGAAAGGTGGTCTTTGGCAGCGATCGCAGCGGCTACGCGCACATCTTCACGGCGCGCGGCAACGGCCAGGGGTTGCGGGCAATCACCAGCGGCAGCGAGTATTTCTGGGACCCAATCTTTAGCAATGATGGCACGCTGGTGGCCTTTGTGTCCAAGGTCAGCGGCAACACCGAGGTCTTCGTCGCCCGCAGTGATGGGAGCAACGCCCGAGCGATCAGCAATCACCCGGCCGAGGACGATCATCCTGCCTGGTTCCCCAGGAATGGCGAGTTGGCGTTTGCCAGCCGACGCAATGGCGGGTGGGACATCTATCGCATGAACGCCGACGGCTCGAACGTGCGCCGACTGACGGCCGATGGCGGCGACAATCGTTTTGTCTCCGTCTCACCTGACGGCAGACAGATCGCTTACGTTTCCCAGAACGCACCTTACCCTGGCCTTGATTTGATGCTGATGAACGCGGATGGAAGCAACCGCCGCATTCTGTTCAGCTTCGCATCCACCAAGCAGCGCGACGACCCCGGCCGGTATGTCTTCCGCCCCGATTGGTCGCCCGACGGCGCGCAGCTTGCGTTCGGCGCAGACGATGACAGCGATGGGCTGATCAGCGTATTCGTGGTCGAAGCGGCGACCGGTCAGGCGCGGCGCCTGATCGAGGATGGCAACAGCCCGGCGTGGAGCCCAGACGGCGGGCGGTTGATCTACAAGCCGGCCGGCGAGCGGCAGATCTTGTTCGTCGCAGACGCCAGCGGCAGGCGCCTCTACCAGTTGACTGGGTCGGCCTACAACGCGTGGTCTCCGGATTGGGCGCGTTGAAGAGAAGCCGCATACGCAGAAGATATGAGGATGTCCCAATGACCCATGCAAAATCTCGTTGGTACGTAAGTGTAGTGCTATTCACCCTGCTTGTTCAGCATATCCCCGTCTACGCGCAACAAGGCCCAGTGAACATCAACGATTACCTGCAACCAGGAGAACACACGGCGCGCATCCAACCCGCTTTGCGTTATCACGGGCGCCTATATGAAATCCATTACTTCACAACCGGCGATTACACAAGTCAGCGCGGTGGGTTGATTTTTTCCGCCACCTCGCAATTCTTCGCTCAGAAGCAAATCACCGCGTTGCTGGTCACTGAAGATGGCAACCTAATTGATGATGAAGACACATTGCGTCGCGTTTTCACGTTATACCGATCAGCGGTTGAGTTATTTGACTATCAAGTCGCAAATGCCCCTGGCTTGATTGACGATAGTTTTGTAGAAGATATGGTCAGGGTGACGAACAGCCCCATATTCTTGGAGCCGTACATCAAACACACCATATTTGGCGATCGTAGGGCAGAAACAACGGAAGCGTTACGCAGTATTCTCACCGCATACCGGGCATCTCCCGATATTATGACGGATTTTGCCGACCAGATCCGGATTCAGGCTGAGACGACCAATTCGTTTGGTGATACCGTGAGGGAGATCGCTGAATCTGCTCGATTTTCCAACAGCAAAGCGGTTCGAGACGTGGCCAAAGACCTGCGCGCTACTTTCAAATCATGGGAGCGCTCAACTGAGCAAGGAAGGTCCTTCATCAAGATCAATGGCCAGCGTATCGAACTGTTCAATGCCCTGGACATTCTTTCGTTGTCCGCGCATTTGTTGTGGCTTGCCAACTTCGAACGTGACCGCGCCGATTGGCTGAAGACTTATCTCACGTACGCGCAAGGGGATGCCATGCTCGATGCAGATCAGGGGTTGGCTGCAGCCGCTGCCATTGTCGAGACTGAGAGCGATTGGGTTCAGCGAGGAAACATAATCCTACAGTTTGTGGCCGACAAAACCAGCGACTTGGCTATCGATCTGGGAAAGAAAGCCCTGGCTGATTTGTGGGTCAAATGGTCATGGAAGGAATTTGGCAAGCGGAGTACGGGGCACCTGGTGGCAGGCGCAGCTTCTGCCGTCCTTCTTGGTTTCACCTTGGGAAACCTGATCTTGGGTCTCGATGACTTGTATGACAACTTTATCACCGGTGAACGCGCAGACGAGCTGCGCCGCCGTTTCAGAGCTGCGAGGCTGCAGTTGCAGCCAGGAGTTTTGCGAACCGTCGCTGAGTATGATGGTGAGCATGCGGCCCGTTTTCAGGTTGCCTACATGCTGGAATCGCTCAGCGCCGTCTCCGAGTATCGCTCGTATGCTGACGGCGTTGATGCAACCGTCCGTCAGAACTTCTTTGCTCTTATTAACCCAGTGGTTTGGTTTCGAGGAAAAGAGTGGAGCGAGGCAACAAGGCAGTTGCGTGAGGTTGCAAACCAGATAGAACTCAATGCCGAGAATACCATTGGTCATCCTGAATTTGTGGACGCGGCTGTCAAACTCGTCACTGACCGTCTAGCGCTGGGTGCGATTTTGCCGGCGGTGATTGTAGATGACGCGGAAGCGGGGTGCGTCAAGATAGGGAACGCCTCTTTTTGGCATTCGATATCTACTGGCCATGCCGGCGGCGCAATCTGGACATTCAACGAATCTCAGAAGACGACGAACTCGGTTCGCTGGATACCCGCACTAAGGCGAAGCGGCTCTTATCAGCTTCATGCATTCATTCCAGCGCACGCCGCTCAGCTTCCCAAGCCATTCACACAGGCTGCCAGCTATTCGATTCATCATGCGGGCGCCGACAATATCAAGACTGTCAGCCAGGCAGGCGTCAACAACGATTGGTTAGACCTGGGCGTTTACTACTTCAGCGGCAAAGGCGATGAGTATATCGGCCTTGTTGACCAGACGGGGGAACCATCTGGCAGCACCATTGTGGCTTTTGATGCTCTGCGGTGGACAGCCGTCAACCGCGACATGCCGGCGCTGGATGCCTCTGTCAGCAATGCGTTCGTATACGACATCGTGCTTCCCGGCGAAACAGCACACCTTGAATTCAATCTACAAAACACGGGTGCTGCGCCCTGGAATGGTTCTGAGTATTCACTAGAAGCTCAAGCGGACGATTCTGGCGCGGCGCCGCGATCATTGCCCGTGGTGGGACAAGTATCTCCCGGCGAAACAGCTACCTGGAACCTAGGTTTCCTGGTGTCAGGATCACCCGGTGTTCGAAGGTTTCCCTATCGGATGCAGTTTGCTGGCCAGCCCTTCGGACAGATAGCGACCGGCTACGTGTTCGTGCTACCAGAGGCGCTCAAAGATATGGAGGCGAAAATTCGCGATCAGATTGAAGAGTGGAAGCGCAAAGGACAGAAGACGATTGATGACCTGGTACAAGGGATCTGGCAGGAGATTCAACGTGAGATTGAGCGCCAAGCACAGCGCGCCGTCGGCCAGTTGTGTCAAGGGACAGGCGTTTTGTTAGCCTTGGTGTTGTTGATTGGCTATCGAGGTTGGTACGGGCGCGCTAGATAGGCTCGTGTTACTTGACCTGGATTCTATTCGCGCCTTGGTTCTGGCGAATCAGCAGCCAGGCGGCAAGGATGTGGAGCAGGACTCGATGTCTTTGCTGCTGGCCCGCAGTGTTGAACCCTAAGATGTGATTAGGTAGCTTTGAGCTATTCCCCCTACCCACGAGGACGCCCATGCAATGTCAAAACTGTTCCGCCCCTTTGCCCGATCAGGCACGCTTCTGCAACGCGTGCGGAACCCCGCAGACAGCGACGATCACGTGCCGACAGTGCGGCGCCAGTCTGAAGCCGGGGCAGAAGTACTGTATCCAGTGCGGCGCTGAGGTGAGCGCCGCGCGCGCCACGACCGAGGATGGCGGCCAGAAGGCGATACCTCCTGCGCCGGCGCAGGACCGCTCCAGCCGCTTGCCAATTTTGATCGGCTTGGTTGCTCTCTTGATTATCGTTGCCGGCTCGGCGGGAACCATTCTCTGGTTGCAGCAACGCAACGAGAGACAACGTGCGGCGACCGAACGGGAGGCCATCGTTGCCCAGTGGCAGGCCGCGCAAGCAGCCCTCACGGCAGGGGATTTTGAGAAGACGCTGGGGTTGATCGCGGATATTCGCCTGCGCGATGCTGCCTTCGAGCCGACGGCGGTGAAGAGCCTGCGCATGGCTGCCTGCACAAGCCTGGCGCAGACCGCAGAAGGCGCCGCGAATGTTTCCGCGGCGCAGGGATGGTGGGATTGCGTCCTCGAAGAAGACTCGAATGACTCCGAAGGCAGGCTGGGGCGTGAGCGCTCCACCGCCTATCTGACTGGCCAAAACGCATGGGCGACGCAAGACTACTCTGGCGCCATTGCGGCCTGGCAGCCGATCTATGCTGCTCGACCTGACTATGCTGACCTCAAGACGAAGCTATACGATGCGCATATCGCACACGGGGATGCCCTGTGCGCGCAGCAGAATCTGCCGGACGGTCAGGCGCAATTTGCTGCCGCCCGCATCATAGACCTGAATCGTCCGGAGGCCGACGCCCATCTGGCCTCGTGCCAACCCACGCCGACGCCAACGCCAACGCCGCTCCCTGGCCCTCATCTGGCCGTTGTTGCCAACACTAGCGCGCTGCGCGTGCGGGCTGGCCCCGGTCCCGGCTATCTCGTTCTGGGGCGCTTGGGAACCAACTCAACCGTAACGGTCACTGGCCGCACTGACGACGCCACATGGGTCGAGGTCCAGGCGGATGAGGCGCGACGCGGCTGGGTCAGCGCGGAGTTCCTGAGCTCATCCTATCCGTTTTTGGCCGCGCCGGTGCAGGCGCCGCCGCCTCTCGTGAAGAGCGTGCAGGTGGCGCAAGCGCTGCAGGATTTCTCGCCGGAGCAGGGCTATCGCTCCTGGTACTATGTGATTTCGGAATCTCCGGGCAGCCTAAAGTTCAAACAGATGCCGTGGGACGGCGGTTCCTGGTGGCGGTGGTGCTGCGACGCCGCCTACGATCCACGCATGCGCATCTCCGATAATGGCATGTATCCCAGCCGGGCGCACGATGTGGCGCGTGAATGGGTTTCGCCGTATGAGGGCGCGCTGCGCATTTCCGGGCGCGCGTACAAGGATGGCCGCGGCGGCAACGGGGTCAATCTGCGCATCGTGCACAAAGAGACAACGGTGTGGCAGGTTGACCTGAACGGCTCCGATACAACCGGTGCTCGTTTCGATGTCAGCATCAACGTGCAGCCCGGCGATGTCATCTATTTCATTGCCAACGCGCGCAACGATGACGGAGATGACAATACGGTCTTTGAGCCGCTCATCGAACTGCAACATGCGGACGGGGCCGATCAATCGCCGCCGGCCGTGTGGGCTGACAAGCCGGCGATCCCCACACCCAAATCAACATTGCCCCCCGCCCCCAGCTTGTGCTTCGAGCCGCGTGTGCGTCACTATGAGGAGCACAAGGGCTGCTGCGCTGAGGTCGCCGGCCTGGTCTACAACCTGCAAGGGAATCCGTTCGCTCCACGCGGCGCGCTCGTCCGCATCGAAGGCCCGCCGGCAAACAACCGCTACATGCGGGAATTTGCCGTAGATGCTGGCGGCGGCTACAGCATCACCGCGCTCACCGTGGACACCTACACCGTCTGGCTGAAAGGGACCAACATTCGCAGTCCCAAATTCGAGGTGAAATACCCTGATTGGGCCAAGATTCGCATCCTGGTGGACTTCTTTCAGGTGGCATGCCGTTGAAAGGCGCCTGGTGTCGACCTGTGCGACCCAGGCGATTCATGCGGGGTGTGAGAAATTGGCAGGGTATTGAGAGAAAGATGGTAAACAGGCAGGGTGTTTATCCCGCATAATACACACATTGCCACGCAAGGTCGGGATCGCTTGGCGAGCGACTGTGAGCCTGCGACCGATCTGGCGCCGAACATCAGCGGGCACGGAATCAGCGATGACGTCCTACCGTTGGTTCATGCCATCAGGTTCAGGAGGGGTTATGGCCGATTATCATAGTTGTCCGAATTGCGGAAGCAAGCCCACCGCATGGCTCGCTTCGCACATGGATGTCTACCAGTGCGACAGCTGTCGCACGGAGTTTTGCCATCGCTGCCCTGGCAGCAACGGCGGCCGCGAATGCCCGCGCTGCGGTTCGACGCGTTATCGGACCGTGGGGCGGGTGTACAAGTAATTTGCACATACAAGGAAATCAAACAGATCGCCGACGAGGTCTTCGACCAGTGGAAACACCAGTGGAAGCAGGGGTAACGGTGACGCATCATGACCGATTCTGAATTCAAAGCACTACGCCCAGGCGACAAGGTCTCAGTGTCCGGCAAACAGATCGCCTTCGACGCAGTGGTGACCGGGCCGCATGACAGCAATGACGAAATTCCGATTCAGGTAGTCGAGGTTCATTACCGGGCAGAGAACCTGGATTACGTGTACCAGGCTTACCGCGCTGGGCATCGCACCACGGAGGGTAACCGCCCAGCGCTGCTGCACGGGTGGATCAGCGAGGGGGTTAGTAGATGGGGTTGAGCCTGGCTGACGACTCGGCGGTAGGCATCAGTCATCGGTGGTCTGTTCGCTAGCAGTCGCTCCCGACGTCAACGCCAACCATCACCCCTAGAGGCCGACACCCCTGCCGACTTTCACCCCGACAGCGACGCCGACCGCCACCGTGTGTCCTGAATACACACCGCCGCCGGGTATCGGGGTGGAGGACATTCACACGATCGTCGCGCATTGGGGAGAAACACCTAGGTGCGCCGGCTGTCGCCGACCGATGTGTTGACCACGCGCCAGATGGCCTTGGCGGCATGATGCTCACTACTTTCGCCATGCCCTGACGAATTCCCCTGGCGCAACCACCTGAACCTCACCGCGTATTGCTTCCGGGTAGTGCGCGGTGTTGCCGGTAATGAGCACTGCCTCGGCTTGCGTTGCCACTTCCAGGAACGGCAGATCATCGGGGTCCGGCAGTTTGCACGACAGCGGCCGGGCCGTGACTTGTTCGCCGTCAGCCTCCAGGTACTCCAGCACGACCGCCACGTCTTCCGGTGCAAAGTTGAACTTTGGCCGCGCCAGCACCTCGCGGTATTCGGCCATCAGGCGATCATCGTAGGCTGCCCGGATGTCGCCGTTCAGGACCATGTCGAACACGCGCGCCGGCGGGCCGAAAGGGGAGAGCAGCGCGGAGACCAGGATGTTGGTGTCCAACACGACCAACATTCGGGCTACTCTTCGGCCGCCGCGGCCCGGCGCTCACGGCGGACCTGGGCGATCTCGGCCTCGATCTCGGCGGCTGACAGCTTGTTCGCCCCACTCGCGGCCGCGGCCCGGCGCAGACGCGAAACGGCGGCCTGGGCCCGCGCCCGGCGCAGCGCGGCCACCGTCTCTTCCACGTCGTTCTCCCCTACCCCGGCGATGACCGCCACTGGCCGGCCGTTAGAGGTGAGGATGATCTCGCGCTGCTGGCGCAGCTTGTCCCACACCTCGCCGGGCTTCAGCCGCAGGTCACGGATCGTCACGAATTCCATGGTAAGTAACCTCCTGTAGCCCAATTGGACTACGATCAGTTTACAGGAAAGACCAGCAGGTGTCAAACTGCCCGCGCGACGCGACTATGCCGACGATGTAGCGGTCGCTAACGCGGTTGGTCATCTCCTCGTCCGGCCCGCCGGCCGCGCCGAGGAGGTCGCGGCGGACCATGGCTTCCAGTTCGACGCGCAGTTGCAGGGGAGAAGGAGACACCAACGCATCAGCCATCGTATTCACCCCAAAAACGCACGATATCCGCCAGGAACGACGCCGACTCACGCAGCAAGCCTGTGCCATGCGCCGGATGGTAGCGTTCGGCGTAGACATGGGCGGCCTGATACGCCCACTCGCCCTCATACAACCCATACCCCAACGTCATGTCCGACCAGCCATATGGTGCGGCGACGGACTAGTCCATCATTCTGCACTCGGGCGCAGTCTCAATGGTCATCAACCAGAGTAAGGTCACTATGCATGATGCTGTGATACAGTGAATTCAGCTGCCCTTTGTTTTTGGTAATATAAAGTAAGGCCACCTGGCTGAGAAATGGCAGTCGAAATCTGGGCCACCAGAGAAATTCCGCTATCATAAGGGGGAGGCGAAAAGCCGACGAGACCATGGTAGCGGAGGGAAGGATGAAGACGGTGGAAGATTATGCCCAGATTCGGGATGCCTATTTCAATCAACACAAGAGCATTCGTGAGATTGCTCGCGAACTGAAACACGGGCGCGACACCATTGCGAAAGCGCTGGACCTGGCCGAGCCGGAGCCGTACCAGCGGGCAGTTCAACGAGCGGATCCGGTGCTGGGGCCTTACAAGGCAAAGATTGATGAACTTCTGGCCGAGAATGAAGGACTGCCGCGTAAGCAGCGGTACACGGGACAGAAGATTTATGAAATGGTCCACGAGCAAGGCTACCGGGGGAGCGATTCGGGCGTGCGTCACTACGTAGCGCAATGCCGTGAGGCACAGCGGAAGCCGGCGGTTTACCTGCCGCTGGCGTTCGATCCGGGTCGCGAAGCTCAAGTGGACTGGGGAGATGCGACGGTCATCATGGCTGGCGTACGGATGGTCGTACAGTTGTTCCTGATGTGGCTCAACTTTTCCCACCGGCTGTTCGTGTGCGCTTATCCGACGCAAAAGCAAGAGAGTTTCTTGGACGGTCATGTGCAGGCTTTCCGATTCTTTGGCGGCGTACCGCACCGAGTCAGCTACGACAATCTCAAAACGGCCGTGTTTGAGATTCTGCAAGGGCATCGTCGCATCGAGCAGCGTACGTTTGTGGCGTTTCGCAGCCATTATCTCTTCGAGAGTCACTTCTGCACCCCTGCGCAGGGCCACGAAAAGGGAGGTGTCGAACATAACGTCGGGTTTAGTCGGCGCAACTTTCTGGTTCCCATCCCCCACGTGGCCTCGTTCAGCGAACTGAACGCCTATTTGCTGGACAAGTGCCGCACCAACGACCTGCGCCAGGTGAAAGGCGAGCCAACCACGATCGGCGAGGCGTGGGAGCAGGAGCGAACCCATCTGCGCCCACTGCCCGTGCGAGACTATGCGTGCTGTGTGACGGCGCCGGTGACACTGACCCCGTACAGCCAGGTGATTTTCGAAACCAATCGCTACTCGGTGCCCGTGGACCAGGCACAGCGCAAACTGGTGGTCAGAGCGTATCCATTTCGGATCGAGATCATGCATCACGACAAAGTGATTGCCAACCATGCCCGCTCTTACGCACGCGAGCAGGACATTTTCGATCCCCTGCACTATCTGCCCCTGCTGGTGCAACGTCCCGGCGCCTTCGAGCACGCCAAACCCTTACGCCAGTGGCGGGCGACATGGCCGGCGGCGTACGAGCAACTCCTGAACAAGATGCAACAGCAGTGGCCCGAGGGTCGCGGGATACGCGAATTTGTTCAGATCCTGCAACTGCATCGGGATCATCCGGCCGACCTGATCGAACAGGCGGTAAGCCAGGCCTTGCTCCACAACTGTGTCCATGTCGAGGGAGTGAAGTTATGCCTGCACCAGATACTGCATCCAGATACGCCACCCCCCACGCTCGAATTGACCGAGCAGTCCGGCTTACGGGAGATCGGCACCCAACCCGTGAACTTGCAACATTACAACCAGTTGCTGTCCGGAGGGAAGTGATGGAATCGCTCTTGCTTTTGGAAAGCTACCTCAAACAGTTGCATCTCCCCACCTTCGTGCGCAATTATCGCCCATTTGCTGAGGATGGCGCCCGTAACAACCTCAGTTACGATCGCTTCCTCCTCGCCCTGGCCGAACAGGAAGTGAACGAACGCGAACGTAAACGTGAAATCATGCGCATCAAGGAAGCACGCTTTCCTGTGCTGAAAGAACTGGCCGATTTCGATTTCAGTTGCGTCCCCCAACTGAACAAGCAGCAGGTGCTCGCCTTAGCTCAGGGACACTACATCCGCCAGGCCGAACCCATTCTGCTCGTGGGCAATCCGGGCTTAGGGAAGACACACGTTGCCTCGGCACTTGCGCTCACCGCATGTCGCCAGGGATACAAGGTTCGCTTCTACAACGCCGCCGGCCTGGTTAATGAACTGATTGAAGCTCAGGATCAGCATCGCTTGGCCAAGTTCCTAACCGCAGCCAAGAAATGCCACCTGATCGTCCTGGACGAGTTAGGCTTCATTCCCTTTTCTGACATCGGCGCCCAGTTGATTTTCCAATTCTGTTCCGCCTTGCATGAAAAAGTGGCGCTCATTGTCACCACCAACCTGCACTTTGCCGACTGGACACAGGTCTTCGGCAATGAACGACTGACCAGCGCACTCCTCGATCGGCTCACCCATCGGGCCCACATCCTGGAATTTCTTGGTGAGTCATATCGCTTTCGTCAGCGCATGCAGCATGTCACCAGCTCTGTATCACCGTCCCAACCATGATTCTCTCGCCATACAGATCCATCAGGAGGTTTGACACAACAACTTCATTCACTTTTCACCCCCTTGTCGCTCTGGCTCAGGACTCAGAAAGCAGGGCTGCCTCCTGCTCGCCGTCGCCATCTAGCCCCCAGTCTAGCACCGTCCGCCACCCCGTCAATGGTCGAGATGAACCGGTTTGGGAATCCGGCCAACAGCAGGCCGGATTCCCAAACCGGCCATTGACGGGGTAGCCAGGAACGGCGCTAATCCTGAAGCTGCGATGGCGACGGACGAAGGAAGCAGGGCCAGCCCTACGCCTGTTGTCATCCCACCCTCCCCGCTTTTTGGGTTTCCAAAATCACGGGTGGCCCTGTTTTACATTGCCAAATGGCCTTGATTTTCATTGCCAAACGGCCCTGATTTTGATTGCCAAGCTGAAAACGGGGTGACCTTGCTGGCCCTGTTTTTCATTGCCAAGTGGCCCAGGTTTCATTTGCCAAAAACATCCTCCACGTACCGCTGATGGTTCAACTCTAGCGGTCTCCTCAATACATCGCACCACGCTTGATCGTGAATGATCAGTCCAGTGGTCTCAGGAGCTCAATAAGCTCCTCGCGCGTCCAACCTCCCATCGGGCCGCCCGCTGCGTCAATGATGCGACCTGCCATGTCCCGCTTCTTGCCAAGCAGCTTGTCAAGTCGCTCCTCCAGTGTGCCTTTGACGATGATACGATGCACATGAACAGTGCGGTGTTGGCCGATTCGATGCACACGATCCGTACTTTGGTCTTCGACGGCGGGGTTCCACCAGCGATCGGCGTGAATGACGTGATTTGCTGCTGTCAGATTGATACCATGACCGGCGGCAAGGGTACTGCACAAGGCAACCTGTGCTTGGCCAGCGTTGAATAGATCAATTAGAGCCTGGCGGTTGTCGGTGCTGCCATCAATGCGAATGTACCGAACCTTCTGTGCCGTAAGTGCGTTTTCGAACAGCGACAACATGCCCAGAAACCGACTGAAAACCACCACCTGCTCGTTTCCAGCCAGGATTTCTTCGATCTTTTCCACTGCCCAATCGAACTTTTCTGAACGCCCGTTCAGAGGTTTTTCTATGTGGTTGATGATCGCTGGATGGTCGCAAACTTGCAGCATGTGGGTCAGAACGGGCAGAATGCTGGTTGTGTAGTTCACCCCTTCACCAGATTTCAGTAATGCTGTTAGTTGCATGGCCCGTTCCTGCATCGTGTCGTAGAGCTGACGCTGCTCCTCAGTTAATTCACACCATTCTTCATTCTCTATCTTTTCCGGCAAATCCTGGGCGACGGCTTCTTTGAGACGCCTCAGCATAAACGGCTTGATGCGACGCCCCAGGCGATTGGCGGCTGTTGAGTCGCCGTTCATGATAGGAATCTCAAACGCGCTTTGGAAGGTGCCCTGGCGGCCCAGGTGGCCGCGCATGAGGAAATCAAAAATTGACCACAACTCAGATGGACGGTTTTCGACTGGGGTTCCACTCAGCGCCAGGCGATGCGCCGCATTGAGCGCCTTGACGGCGTTTGTGCGGATGGCAGAAGGATTTTTGATGTGGGTGGCCTCATCAAGCACCAAGTAGAAGAGTGGAATCTTGGTGAACGTCTCGACGTCGTTAGCCACGGTGGCATAAGTGGTGATGAATGTGATCGGCTTTGCGGAAAAGAGTAAGTCACGCCGTCGGCCCGGGCCGTGATAGACATGTGTTGGCATAGCGGGGAAGCAACGGTAGATCTCGCGTTCCCAGTGGTAAAGCACTGACTTAGGAGTGATAACCAAACTGTGTTGTTGCGATAAGGTTCTCTCATAAGCCAGACGCATGGTCGCAATAGTCTGCAACGTCTTGCCGAGCCCCATGTCGTCTGCCAACACGCCATGCAATCCGTTTTTTGATAGCCAATCCAACCATTGGATGCCCCCCCGCTGGTAATGGCGAAGAGTCACGCCGGAACGCTGCAGGTCATTCTCTCCGGCAGAAGATAGAACAAAGGCATCATCAGGTCTGAAATCCATCAACTGATTCAGGAATTCCTGGAAGGCTGTGCTGATCACCACGTTTCCGCCGGCTTCCTTGATGAATTCTTCTAAGCTGGCAAAGGCATGCACAGGCAGACGATAGCCTTCGGGTGTGGGCAATGCGCCTAATTGCTCGCATTGCTTCTGAACCTCTCTGGCTTCTTTAGTGCTCATTTTCACCCAGGTGGTCGGGGTCAAACGAAAATAGTGCTGGTCGCCGACTTTGGTAACCTCGCTTTGGGGAACGGCGTGGCCATCCATTTGGTATTCCACGCGAAAACTGAACCATCCGGGCATGTCCCGATCTACATGGAAAACGGGCTGCAGCGGTTCTCGTACAACCCGCACTTGGGCGGCGAGATCGGTAAGCACAGCGTTGAATTTGCTCTGGTAAAGCACCAGGTCACGGAGAAAGAATTCAGGAACATCGTTTAGCTGTATTTGCCAATTGCCACGTCTCAGCATTTCTTCGTAATCGGCAGTCAACGCTTTTGGCAAGGGTACGAAGCGATTGCCGAAACGCGCCCATTTACCATCTTGGGTTACCTTCAGTTGCGTCGGAGCAATCAGTTCTGCACTGTCACCATCACGGTAACCAGTCTTGACGGTAGCGCCACGCTCGGGATCAAAGTCAACAATCATGGCGGGCTGTAACGGCTTGGCTTCAATCGCCACTTGCTGTGACACTGGTGCCTCATTGACATTTGTTTTCTGTCGCAAATAGCTAAGCACTGGCGGTAGCACGTCAAATACAAGAGCGCCGTCAGTCGCGTACTCGGGATTTAGGCTCTTGACTGATTGAAGTATGTGCCAGTCGGCGCCACTGACCACATAGATTTTCCGGCCGTCTGGAGATTCTTCCTGGTAGCCATAGCGCAATAACGGTCGTACGTCGGTGATGTTCTCAACGCCGTTATCGGTCATTTTTCGTACGTGCACAACATGGCGCCCTTCGGCATCCATGTCCAACGTGAAGCTGAGTTGGATGGGAAGCATCTGTATGCGGCGGAACATTCGCGACCAAAAATCAGCCATATTTATGTTACCACCTCTTTGGTTAGATCTGCAAACCAATCAGGGACAGACTCCCACTCTGGAAAAGCACCGCGTAGGTAGTGCTCAACCTCATCTGGCATCGTGTACGTGCCCTGAAGAGCTTGGAGAACACTATGCCTATTTACCTTGCTGAGCGGAGCAATCGCCACGCGAATTTGTTCGATCTCAGCCACTACGGTTTTTTTCTTGGTTTCCAACCTATCGATTTCAGCGCTGAGAGCGGAAAGGCGTCCGTTATATCTAGCTTGGATTTCTTGTTTCCCTGGAAAGTCGCTGGCGACAAGCGTGGGTATGGCCGCTTCGTAGCGAGCTACCCACGCGTCAATATCGGCCTGGCGTGACGGTCCAATGCCTTGAATGTTCTTGGAAGCTAAGCGCAGAGATGTCAGATTCCCTTGTCCATGAGCATACGCGTAGAGTATACCGGAAAGCGCCGGACCAATGCCGCGGATTTCCTGCAGTCGTGTCTTCAGGAGGTGTTCTATGAGGGCATGTCGCCATTCCTCCATTGTTTTGGCTTCGACCTTACTCTTGTCTTTACTAACGGCGTCAAGTTCTACCTGGTACACGCGATGCTTCTGCAGGTTCGCGTCGAGCGCATGCCGCAGCAATTTGAGATGCTGTGTTCCTCGCGCAGTGTCATAATCGTGGGCAGCTCGCCGATGCAGATGAATGCGGCGTTGCGCTGCTGGACTGATCCAGATCAGATAAACAGATCCGAAGATAACAAAAGCAAACACAAAGAGAGCAAGTACCAGAAAAGCGATTATGAACAGAGAGTTGATGGTCATGAGTTCTCAGTTAGTCTTACGTTTCCAGAGAAAACTGCAGGGCATCAGGCCGTTCCGCCGGAAAACATAACGCTGCATGCACGGCTCCGACGAAACGGTCGAACTCCGGCGTGCAGTAGCGGCGATCGTCGCGGCCCAAGCCGCGAAACATGGCGAGCCGCAGGCCGCGACTGATCTCCAATTGACAACCAAGACCGGAAGTTCCTCGGTTGCAGATGTTGCTGTCGAATCTGCCGGCGATGGCCGGATTGTCCGTCTGGGAGGTGACGAAACCTGCCGATTTGAGTTCTGCCGCCAGGCGACGGATGAGCGATTGATCTAGCCCTCCCAGATGCACGATGGGATCAACATCATCTACACCGTGAATCGTTACGGCCGTGACTGCATGGCGCAGGATCTCCAGGCACCGGGGCTCATCGAAGTGGGTGCTGGTAATATGCAGCGCGCCATTTCCCGCTGATTTGCGCGCCTCAAACAGATAGAGCGAGTAATCCTCACCTGCGATCGCGCGAGCCAGTTCCGACGTCCCGGGCTCAATACCGCCGCCGTGTGGTGCAAGGATTGCGATGGGCGCGTTGCGGCGTAAGGCTGTGATCACATAGTCCCGGTTTTCACGCTCTATGGCCGCTAGATGCCTATAGCTTCGATACGTATCGGCAGGCATGAATGTCTCTCCTTGCTGGGCAGCCTGTAATCCGCCCTGGCCAGAATAGCCTTGACGCTTCGCCATCATCCTTCTTGATTGTACTATCGCTGCGCGGTTGGCGCAAGGCAGTGGGGAGATGATGAACTACTCCTTGTTTTCCGGATCCCTGTGCTATAATGCGCCCAGAAATCAAGCGGCGCTTAGGAGAAACAGACATGTCAACAATACCCACATCTGACCAACTGCTCGGCGCGACCGCTCGCTGGACGGCGAGCGTGCGCGCGCTGGAGAGTGCACGCGAGGACCGCCTGTTCGACGACCCCTGGGCGGCGGCGCTGGCCGGCGCTGAGGGCGCGGCGTGGATGGCCGGCCGGACGGCGGACAGTGTGCTGCCTATTGTCTTGCGCACGCGCTTTTTCGATGATTTCCTGCAGCGGGTCACGACCGAGCATGGGATACGACAGATCGTACTGTTGGCCGCGGGCCTGGATACGCGCGCGTTTCGACTGGCGTGGCCGGCGCAGACGCGGTTCTTTGAGCTGGATCAACCCGTAGTGATCGCACACAAGGAACGCATTCTGCACGACGCCGGCGCGGCGCCGAACTGCACGCTGCAATGCCTGGGGGCAAACCTCAGCGATCCCTGGCAGGAGGTGTTGCTGCAAGCAGGTTTTGACGCCGGTCAACCCTCGGCCTGGCTGTTGGAGGGATTTCTCTTTTACCTTTCCAACGACCGCATCACGTCAATCCTCGATGCCGTGTCCAACCTGGCTGCGCCCGGCAGTTGGCTCGGCTTCGACATCATCAATCCGGCCGTGCTCACCTCACCCTGGACACGGGCCTGGGTTGAGATGCAGGCCGCGGCCGGTGCGCCCTGGATCGGCGCGCTGGCTGATCCGGTCGGCTTCATGGCCGCGCGCGGCTGGAACGCCACCCTGAGCCAGGCCGGCGCGCCGGATGCCAATCACGGCCGCTGGCATCTGCCGATCATCCCCACGCTGGCGCCCGACATGCCGCACAACTGGTACGTGTGCGCCGAGAAGCAGCCCACCGGCTGAAATCTGGCTGCAGCGCAGCGATAGCGAACCTGGGCCACCATACGCCACAATAATTCCAGCTGTAGCGCCCATTCAACCACAAGGAGCACATGTGGGGGAGGGTGAACACAAAGAAACGGCAGAAGGATTGTGCACTGGCGGAATCTATGTGTTCCTTGTGTTCCTTGTGTTCCTTGTGTTCCTTGTGTTCCTTGTGTTCCTTGTGTTCCTTGTGTTCCTTGTGGTCAAAGAACCGTTCATATTTGAATCCCTGAATACGCCATGTGGCGCGTGACAGGAAGGGCGCTGACTGTTATCATCAGCCGCGGCAGGCTATATTTCATCTGCTATCACCAAGCCCCTGTCCGGTAGGAGTCCAATGACTGATCTTGTGGTTGTTTTCGTCACCGGGTTGACCACCGGCGGCTTGAGCTGCCTGGCGGTGCAGGGCGGCCTGCTCGCCAGTTCGATCGCGCGCCAGGTGGAAGAGGATGTCCAGACCGCGCTGGTCGCCAAGCCGCCGGCCATGCCCAAAGGCAAGAAACGGCGCCCGGCGCCAGCGCAGGCCGCGCCGATCACGCCGGCGCGGCCCAAGCACGTGGCGCGGCCGATTGCCCTTTTCCTCGGCGCCAAACTGGTGGCTTACACGCTCCTCGGCGCGCTCTTGGGGCTGCTCGGCTCGGTGCTGCAATTGACGCCGACAGTGCGCGGCATTCTGCAGCTCGCTATCGGGGTCTACATGGTGGGCAACGCCTTGCGCATGTTCGAGGTGCATCCCATCTTCCGCTACTTCGTCTTCGAGCCGCCGCGTGCGTTGACTCGCTTCATTCGCCGCACAGCCAAGAACAGCAGCAACGAGGTGATTACCCCGCTGTTCCTGGGCCTGCTCACGGTGCTGATTCCCTGCGGCGTGACCCAGGCGATGATGGCGCTGGCGATTGGCAGCGGAAGCCCACTGACCGGCGCAGCCATCATGGCCGCCTTCACCCTTGGCGCCAGCCCGGTCTTTTTCACATTGGCCTACCTGGCGACTCGCCTGGGCGGTGTGTTGGAAGCGCGTGTTCTCAAGGTCGCCGCGCTGGCGGTGCTCGTGCTCGGGCTGGTGTCGGTCAATTCGGGCCTGAACCTGCTCGGCTCGCCTGTCTCTTTCACGAGTTTGGCGAACGCCCTGCTGCCCTCTGTGACCACGTCGGCGAAGGCTGGCGTCACAACCGATTTGAGCAAGATTGACTGCGACCCGAAACTGACCTCGTGCGGCGCCAACGAGGCCGCCAGCCCTGAAACGGGACAGGCAGACGCCGGTAATTCGATCACCGTGCGCGCGCTCAACGACGGCTACTATCCAGCGTCGACGCGGGCCAAGGCCGGGCAGCCGGTGCGCCTTGATCTTGTGACGGACAAGACCTACAGTTGCGCGCAGGCGTTTGTGATTCCTGCCCTGCACATCGAGCGCCTGTTACCCGAGTCTGGCGTAACGAGCATCAACCTGCCGCCGCAAAAAGCCGGCAGCGTGCTGCGCTATACCTGCTCCATGGGCATGTACACCGGGCAGATTCGCTTTGAATAGGCTGCTTTGCAACCGGCCAGGAGAGATGCGATGGTGAAGAAGGTTTTCTGGGTCCCCAACATGCGCTGCAGCGGCTGCGCGATGACGCTCGAAGGACTGGAGGATGAACTGGCCGGCGTTAGCCGCGTCAATGCCAGTTATCACAAGCAGATCATGGAAGTGGAGTTCGACGATCGCCGCGTGAACGAGGCCGCGATCATTGCCGCGGCCAAGCGGCTCGGCTATGAGGCGCTCCCGGCCTAACATGATTGAGGAGGCCCGCATCCTCAGACACAGGCCTTGGCAACGGCTTCTTTCAGGTCATCAAGAACAGGCGTCAGTCACCCCTGTATGGGATTGACTGGCGCCTATTCTGTTGCCAACCGCTACGACCCACTGAACGCTTGCTTGAGCACCTCGGGCGCGTCGCGCTGCACCACGGCGGGCGTGATGGCGTTGGCGCGACAGATGTCCGCATACGTTTGCGCGCTGGCGCGCACGCGCCGCGCCTGCGTCGCCGGATCGAGTTCGATCAAGCCAAAGCGCAGCTGCCAGCCTTCCGCCCATTCGAAGTTATCCACCAGCGTCCAGTGAAAGAAGCCCTTGACAGGCGCGCCCGCTTGAATGGCCCGCTGCACGGCCGCCAGGTGGGTGATGAGGAAGCGCGGCCGCTGATCGTCGTCGGCGTCGGGCAGGCCGCATTCGGTAATGAAAATGGGCTTGCCCATGGTCGCCAAACGCAGCAGCAGTTCTTCCAGGCTGTCTGGCACACATTCGCTGTAGGGCAGACCGCTCCTGGTCACATCGCTGGTTTCACCAGACGGCGCGAAGAAGCGGCGCCCGAAGAGATTGCCCGCTGCGCGCAAATCAAAGCGCATCAACTCCCGTGTGTAGAAGTTGACGCCGATGAAATCGCTGGAGTCAATCAGGGAGCCGACGGTTTGACCGTAGCCCAGGGGCGGCCGCAGGACGCCATCGCCCACTGCGACCAGCAGGCAGTCGCTGAAGAGATAGTTCTGCACCGCCGCGGCCCATTGATCGAGCCGCGCGCTGGCTGTGGCCGGCACAAAGGGCCGGAAATGCAG
The DNA here is from genome assembly GCF_900491745.1 of Candidatus Amarolinea aalborgensis. Classification (NCBI taxonomy): domain Bacteria; kingdom Bacillati; phylum Chloroflexota; class Caldilineae; order Caldilineales; family Candidatus Amarolineaceae; genus Candidatus Amarolinea; species Candidatus Amarolinea aalborgensis. The sequence goes on from NZ_UETR01000004.1 coordinate 190,908, forward strand.
CACCAGCCCCACCTGCGCGCGGCCGTCGAGGCGATGAATGGCCCGATACGCGGCCGCGTGCGCCAGCAGCAGGTTGCGCATGACGCGAAACGGCGCCACGATGCTGTGCAGACCTGGCGGATGCTCGCCCAGCAAATAGCTGAGCGCGGCATGGATGTTCGGCTCGTTGATGGTGCACCACAGGCCAACCAGGTCGCCCAACTCGCCAGCCACCCGCTCGACAAAACGCTGGAACAGCCCCACGCTGCGCGGGTTGAGCCACGCGCCCTGCGCCTCGAACCAGAGCGGATTGGTGAAATGGTGCAGCGTCACCATCGGCGTCAGGCCGCGGTCACGTAACGCGCTCAGCATCCCACGGTAGCGGCGAAAGGCCGCGGCGTCGAACACGCCTTCGCTCGGCTCCAGGCGGCTCCACTCGACCGACAGCCGGTGCGCATTTTGCCCCAGCGCCTGCGCGCGGTCGAAATCGGCCTCCGCGCCGCCCGGCGCCCACCAATTGCAGGCCAGCCCGGAACGTTGATTCTGATAGATGTGGCCGGGCGTCTGCTCCCACGCCCACCACTGGTTGTTGCGGTTATCGCCCTCAACCTGGTGTGCGGCGGTGGCGGTCCCCCACAGAAAACCGGCGGGGAAGGGACGGTTGACAAGATCGCTCATTGGCCGCTGCCGGCGCGCCGGGGCGTCGTGGGGAGGTAGATGCGACGCACCAGGCCGCTGCTCACTTCCAGGCTGACATTGTCCACCAGGAAGTTCGCGCGGTAGTTTGAGCCGTCCGCGCGCAGCTTCACGCGCACCGTTCGGCCGCGAATAGCGGCCAGATCAGCGGGCGTCAGCACATACGTGAGCGGCTGCCAGGCATTGGTTGGCGGATACGCGTCAATCAGCAGCGCGTCCACGTAATGCGTGCCGCCCACCGGATCGAGCAGTTGGACAGCCAGAAAACGCTCGGCGGGATGTTCACTCCAGCGGGACCAATACCAGAGATGAATCTTGGCAAAAGTGATGTCCGCAGGAATGGCGACGTTCTGAAAGAGTTCGACGGCCGTGTGCGGCTCGAAGTAGGCCGCATAGTCGCCGCTGTAGGGTGTGATGCCGACCGGCAGGCTGCTGGCATGAAAGATAACCTGGACGCCTGGCTCAACCCAGCCGGCGTGAAAAGCCTCGAAATCGCCGTTGACGAGCATCTCGTCTTCAGGGATGGCGGCCTGCGCAGGCGGCAATGCCAACAGCAAGGCTGCAGCAGCCAGCCCAATAACCAGCAGACCGCGAATCATAGGGGAGACGCAGCGCAAGCGCAACCAGTGCATGGAACCTCCAGGGTAAAGAGCGATCACGTGTACGACGCGTCCGGGATCTGAGGGGACAGGGCTGTCTCAAGTGTACCTAAAAACGCAGCGGTTGGCAAAACTGTTTCGGGTGTCTATTAGTTGCCAAGTCCTACGTCGATATGATCTTCCACGACCAGCTTCGGCGAGTTGGCAAAACTGTTTCGGGTGTCTATTAGTTGCCAAAGCTGTCAGCATGTGTTACATTTCAGTCGCGTTACCAGTCTGCGTGACAAATCTTCGGCAGCGGTGAACAATCAGCCATGCGTGTGATTACTGGCTCGGCCAAAGGTCGAATCTTGTTCGGTGTACCTGGCGACTCGACGCGGCCGATCACTGATCGGGTCAAAGAGGCATTGTTCTCCATTCTCGCCGCGCAGGGCGCCATCGAAGACTGCCGTTTTCTGGATCTGTTCGGCGGCACGGGCGCCGTGGGCATCGAGGCGCTGAGCCGAGGGGCAGCTGAGGCCGTTTTTTGCGAGAAGGACCGCCGCGCGCTCGCCATTTTGCACAAAAACCTGGCGCTCACGGGCTTGGCTGATCAGGCGCGCGTCGTCGCTGGCGATGCTTTTGCCTTTCTGCAGCGCACGGACGCGGGGCCGTTCGATCTGGTCTATATCGCGCCGCCGCAGTATCGGCAGCTGTGGCAAAAAGCCCTCCTGCTCATGGATGCACATCCCACGCTGTTGGCGGCTGAAGGACAGGTCATTGTCCAGATTCACCCGAAGGAAGATCATTCCCTATCGTTGAGTTCCCTGGCCCGGCTTGATGAACGCACGTACGGCAGCACCCTGCTTGTGTTCTACGGCCACGCGACCCAAGAATAAGGACGGACGCCTTTGCTCAATCGAATCAAGAAAGTCCTGATTGCTGTGGCTGGTGTGGCGGTTTTCATCCTCGCGCTGGAACTCCTCAAGAGCGGGGCGCGTGAACTGCAGCCGCTGTTCAAAACGTTGGCGGTTGACTCGATGACCAACACGTTGGGCATGGGTTGGCTCATGGCCTACATGGTCTTGAGCGGCTCGCCCGTAGCCGCGGTGTCCCTCACGTTGTACAGCCAACACCTGATTTCCGATGTCCAGTCTTTTGCCATGATTACCGGCTCGCGACTTGGCGCATCGTTCATCGTATTGTTGGTTGGTTTCGTGTCGTACTTGCGCGGACGGCAGCGCGTCGCCAGCATTTCGATTGGGGTGCTGGCCCTGCTGACCACGGCGACGATCTACCTGCCCGCCATGGGGATGGGGTATCTCATTCTGACCAATGGCTGGTTCGACAACGTGCGTTTTGGGGCGCCCACGGTGTTGGCCTCGTTCATTGACATCGTCTATGACCCCATTGTGCACCGGCTGGCGGCGCTGCTCCCTGGCTGGCTTGTGTTTGTCGCTGGACTGCTGATCCTGCTCACGGCATTCAACATCTTCGACCGGGCGCTGCCGGAGATTTCATCGGAGAGCGGCAGTTTCCAGCGCGTGTCTGACCTGGTCTATCGGCCGTGGGTGATGTTCGTCATCGGCATGGCCGTCACCGCAGTGACGCTTTCGGTCTCGGTGTCGTTGACCATCCTGGTGCCTTTGTCTGTGCGGGGCTACGTCCGGCGTGAAAACCTGATGCCCTATGTGATGGGGGCTAATATCACGACGTTCATTGACACGCTGTTTGCGGCGCTGCTGCTCAACACGCCGCGCGCCTTTACGATTGTCTTTACCGAAATGACGAGCGTCGCCCTGTTGTCCCTCCTGGTTCTGGTCATCAACTACAACGGCTACCGCCGCGGCGTCGAGTGGTGCCTGGAATGGATCATGCGCGACAATCGGCGCCTCGGCGTCTTTTTGGCGGTCATTTTTGTCGTCCCCCTGATTTTGTTGTTGGTCTGAGCAAGTCCTCCCTACGGTGGAGTTAGGCAGTCGAGAATGCAAATCTTGTTGTATGTAGATGGTTCGAATAATAGTCAGTGGGCGCTGCACGTGGCGTTGACGCTCATCCGCCATTTTGACACCCAGCTGACCCTCATGATTCCCGATGCGGGCGCGGATGCAGATCCCGCCTGGTTGACCGCCGCGCGCGAGCAGTTGACGGCGGCCACGGCGGGCGATTTGCGCGAAGTCTCACAGCCGGGGACGGCGGAGGAAGCCATTCTGGCCGAATTAGCTGCGCATACGTATGATCTGGTTCTGTTGGCGCCGGCCGGCCGCCGCGGCCTGAGCCGGTTACTGCACGGTTCACGCGTGGCCCAAGTGGTGCGCCAAAGCAACACCTCCGTGCTGGTGGCGCGCGCGCCGTTGACCGAAATCCGCCGCATGCTGGTCAGCGTGGGCGGCACGCGCCAAAGCCTGGAGATGGTCGAAATCGCAGCGCAGTGGGCGCAGGCTCTGGGCGCCAGGGCCACGCTGCTGCACGTCGTTTCCCAATTGCCGCTCTTCTTCCAAGGTCTGACCGCAGAAGAAGGTCACCACACCTCCGATGAATTGCTGGCGATCGAGCCAGAGTCGCGCGCCGTGTTGCAGGAAGCCGTTGACATGCTGCAGCGGGTTGGGGTTTTTGACCAACTGCTGCTGCGCGAGGGCCTGGTCGAGGAGCGTGTGCTGGGGACATTGGAGACGGAAGGGACCGACCTGCTGGTGCTCGGTGCGAACGCGGCGTCAGGCGTCAACCGCCTGCTGCTCGACGATCTGTGCGAGCGGCTGGTGCAGAAGAGCACGGTCACGACCCTGGTTGTGCGTTAGCCATTTTCTGGACGAAGTGCGTTGGGAAAATTCCAACATTTGCGTTATAATCTGGCTGATCTGCAGCGTCATCTGTCGCCGCCCCGTTGTGCGGGCGGTCTACCATAGTCGAGATAAGTCGAGATACCGCAGCTAGGATGGAGGGTTCATGCGTTCCAGCACATTCAGAGCAGCAGCCGTTTTGCTGCTTCTCATTCTGTTGGCGACGGCGGCGCCCTTGTTTGCACAGGAGAGCAAGCAGCTCTACTGGCAGCGATGGGATGCCGATGTAGCCATTAACACGGACGGTTCGTTTGCTGTAACCGAAACTCAGGAGATTGTGTTTACATCCGGCTCGTTTCGTTTTGGCACACGCAATATCAAAACCGATCGCCTGCGCGATATTACCAATGTGCAGGTCACGGCTGACGGCCAGGCGTTGCGCCGGGCATCCAGCGGCGAGACGCCGGGCACCTTTGTGGTGACGTCCAACGCCAGTGGCGATTTTGTCATAAAGTGGTTCTTTCCCACGTCGGTTTCTGATAGTCGCCATGTCTACACCCTGACCTATGTGGTAGACGGCGCTCTGCGCTACTACGACGGCGGCGATCAGTTCTGGTGGAGCATCGTTGGCCCTGAACGCAGCTTTCCTGTGCGCTCGTCCACGGTCACAGTCCGCGTGCCGGCGCCTGCCACCATTGCCACCTATGACAACTACGGCGTGCGCGGCACGGCCACGCAGCTCGACGCCCAAACCGTGAAGTTCGAATCGAGCGAAGTGATCAATGCCGGCGAACAGATCGAAGTGCGCGTGCAGTTCACGCACGGCGTGGTGGCTGGCAGCCCCGCATCCTGGCAGTCGCAGGCTGATGCGGACGCGGCGGCCGCGGAGGCGCAGGCCGCGTATGATCGTCAGGTGCGACCGCTGCTCAACACCGGCCTGCTGGCGTTGGGCCTGCTGATCTTGATCGGCGGGCCGCTGCTGGTCTACCTGCTGTGGTATCAGCGGGGGCGTGATCTGCCGGTGGCGCTGCCAACCGATTACCTGGCCGAACCGCCCGATGCCGCATTGCCGCCCGGCATCGCGGGCACGTTGGTGGATGAAAGCGCAGACTTGCAGGACGTGATTGCAACCCTGATTGACCTGGCGCGGCGCAAGGTGTTGACCATTCGCGAGGAGAAAGACAAAGACTTCACCTATACGTTGGTGGGACAGTCTGACACGCTGCGGCCATATGAACGAACGCTGGTGGACCGCCTGTTCTCGCAAGGCAAGACAGAGCGCCGGCTCTCCGAGTTGAAAGAAAAATTCTACACGACGATTCCTAAGATCAAGTCACAGTTGTACGACGAAGTGGTGCGCGAGGGCTTCTTCGAGCGCAGCCCGGAACGGACCCGCAATGCCTATGGCGCTGGGGGTTTGGCCTTGCTCGTCTTGACAGGCATCCTGGGCTTCTGCGGTCTGCCTTTGGTCATTGACCGGGCGGAGGCAGCCTGGTTCCCTGTCTTTGGCCTGGGCGTCACGTCGCTGCTCTTCATGTCCATTGCTCGCTTCATGCCGCGCAAGACCGACAAGGGCGCGGAGGCTGCGGCGCGCTGGCGTGCGTTCAAACGCTATCTGCAGGACATCGAGAAGTATACGAACCTGGAAGAGAGCAAGGCGATTTTTGAGTCCTACCTGCCCTTTGCCGTGGCTTTCGGCATTGACCGGACCTGGATCAACAAGTTTGCTCGGGTGGATGCACCTGCGCCGACCTGGTGGGTGCCCTATCCAAGCTACGGTTCAGGCCCTTACTACGGACGCGGGTCAACGACCGCCGGCGGGAGCACCGTCAATCTGCCCGGCGGCGGCCATGTCAGCGCCGAAGGTCGCCCGGCGCCAACGCTCAGCGACATGTCGCGCGGCCTCGGCGGCGGTCTCAGTTCCATGAGCGCAGGCCTGGGCACCATGCTGTCGTCCTCGGCTGCCACGTTGACCAGCCGGCCAGCGCCGCAGCCTTCGTCCAGCTCCGGTTGGAGCGGCGGCGGCGGTTGGAGCGGCGGCGGCGGCGGTGGTGGGGGCGGCGGCGGCGGCGGCGGTGGGGGCGGCGGCTTCGGTTGATCGCAGACGCGGGCCAGCTGCAGGGATTTGAACGCAGGCTGGCTCAATAGATCTATCGGCTTTCAAAGGAGGCTTTCATGGTTGGTTCTGGCCGCGTGGTGGGCATCATTCTCATAGTGATCGGAATTTTGGCCTGCCTGATTGGCAGCGCCACAGCAATCACTTCGGTGCAGTCCGCCGGTGAGCGGGGCAATGTGGGCGGCATGGTGCTGGGGATTGCCTTCAGTGCGCTGCCGGCCCTGCTCTTTGTGGGCGTTGGCGGCTACCTCTTCGTGCGCGGGCGCGCCGAGGCCACGCAAATGGCAGAGGTGGCGAAGCAAAAGAAGATTCTCAATATCGTCATGACGCGGGGCAAAGCGACCATTTCAGACATTGTCTTGGAAATGGGCACCAACACCGAGCAGGTCAAGGCGTGGATCTATGACCTGGTGGGCAAAGGCTTGTTTAGCGGCTATGTCAACTGGAACGATGGCATTCTTTATTCCAAACAGGCGTCGCAGATGCGCGAGGGGGGCAAATGCCCCAACTGCGGCGGCCAACTGGAACTGACCGGCAAGGGCGTCATCAGCTGCCCGTTCTGCGGCAGCGAGATTTTCCTTGCGCAATAGCATGAGCGAGAAAGGACAAAACGATGGATCTGATAGAAAAGGCAAAAGCGGCGCAGGGCGCGCTGGAGCGAACTTTCGCCGGTTTGCCCGGCATCAAGGGGTACAAGGAGAAGGAACTGCGGCGTGAAGCCGACAAGACCGTGCGCGAGTTGTTGGCGCGTGACCTGGACGAACAGCGCAAGCGGCTGCAGAAGCTGCAGGTTGACCTGTTGAGCGCTGGCGGGTTGCAGTGGGTGGATGACGTAGAGCGTGCAGTCAACAAGCTGCAGACGCTGGTGGATCGCATCAAGACCGCCAGCTATGGCTATGCTCCGCTCTTCGACGATGTCAAGGTCAAGGAGCCTCAACTCGAGGCGTTGGCGCAGTTCGACCAACAGATGGTGGACCGGGTAGGCGCTTTGCAGGCCCAGGTGGACGCGTTGGCCGCCGCCGTCAAGGCGCGTGAAGGGATTGGCGACGCAGCCGGCGCGTTGACCGACCACCTCGACATGCTCAATACGGTTTGGGGACACCGCCAAGAGGCGATTCTGAACAGCTGAGTTTGCCTCTCCAGGCAAGCACATAGATACGCAGGAGGAACAGATGGCACGAATTATTGATGTGATTGAGGCCCCCAATCAAGGGCCAACTGAAATGGTGGTGCGTGTGCCGCCGTCCGGCTCTGGCGATTTCCAGATCGGCTCGCAGGTGATTGTGCGCGAGAGTCAGACGGCCGTCTTTTTCCGCGACGGCAAGGCGCTGGATACGTTTGGCGCAGGCCGCCACGCGATTACCACGGCCAACATTCCGCTTATCACGAACCTCTTGGAGCGCATTTTTGCCAGCGGCAAGAATGTCTTTACCGCCGAAGTCTTTTTTGTCAACATGCGCGAGTTCTTGGAGCAGAAGTGGGGCACGCCCGAACCCATTACCCTGCGTGACAAGGACCTCGGCATGGTGCGCCTGCGCGCGTTCGGCAACTACTCCATGCAGATTAGCGATCCGCAGTTGTTCGTCACCAAGATCGTTGGCACGCAGGGGCTGTATCAGACCGCGCAAATTGACGCCTATCTACGCGGGGTCATCATCAGCCGTATGACCGATGTGCTCGGCTCGTCCGGCGTCAGCTTCCTCGACCTGCCTGCCATGTTCGATGAGCTGAGCGCAGGGATCAAGGCCAAGCTGGCTGATGACTTTGCTGCCGTGGGCATCGCGCTCAAGCAGATGTTCATTCAGTCGGTCAGCCCGACCGAGGACACGCAGAAGGCGATTGACGAGCGCGCTTCGATGGGCGCCATTGGCAACATGCAAGCCTACATGCAGTTCAAGGCCGCGCGCGCGCTGGGCGATGCGGCGCAGGCCGGCGGCGAAGGCAGTCTGGCTGGCGCAGGCCTCGGCCTCGGCGCAGGTGTGGGCCTGGGCGGCGTGATGGCGCAGGCCCTCACGCAGGCCATGGCGGCCGGCCAACAGCCGGCAACCGCCGCCCCAACCGCGGCGCCGGCGACGCCCGATATCATGACCACAGCCGAAGCTGCGGCCTACCTCAAGGTGTCTGAAGCCGATGTCATTGCGCTGATTGAAGCGGGCGATCTCAAGGCGCGCAAGATCGGCTCCCAGTATCGCATCGGTAAGGCCGTGCTCGACGAATTCGTCAAAGGCTAACAAGTCCTTTCCCCTGGCGTGTGCGATTCAGACACGGAGATGACAGGCCGTCGCCGGTGCTGTGGTCTCCGTGTCTTTGATTATCACGGGTGTGGATGTAGCGCAAGCCGCCGGCTTGCCCCCGTGGCGCAGGGCGCTGCAATCCGGCAGCTTGCGCTACAGGGCTATCTTCACGCCAGCGGCGAACCGATACCAAGCCATGCCCCCAGTTGTGTCTTTGCTCATCAAGGGAGGAAGTCATTCTATGTTGCGGCGATTTGGGATCGTAGTGTTGTGCACAGCCGCGCTGGCGCTGCTCCTGGCCGCCTGCGGCGCGACGCCGACGCCGGTCACGGTGATTGAAAAAGAAACAGTCGTTGTCAAAGAAACGGTTGAGGTGGTCAAGGAGGTCACGAAAGAAGTGGTCGTGACCCCAACGCCGGCTCCCAGCGCAGGCATGAAGCCGCAGATCTTACGTTGGTCTATCGAGGGCATCAACGAATTGACTTCGATTGACCCGCCAAAGGCCAGCGATTCGCAAGGCATCCTGGCGGTGAATATGATCTTCGCCGGCCTCGTGCGCCTGGATGGTGAATTGAACGTGACGCCGGACGGCGCCGTCCAGTGGACGGTGGCGCCCGATGGCCTGACTTACACCTTTGCCCTGCGCCCCGGCCTGGCCTTCAGCGATGGTACGCCGGTCACGGCCGATGACGTCGTCTTTTCACTCACGCGTGCGCTCAACCCTGCCACCGGCGGCTGGACCGGCCCATTCTATCTGAGCAATATCGTCGGCTCTGATGATGTCACCAGCGGCGCCAGCACAACCCTGGCCGGCGTGCGGGCGGTGGATGCCTCGACGGTTGAGATCAAAATCAAGCAGCCGTCCGCGTATTTCCTCAAGCAATTGACCTTTGCCGGCGGCTTCATTGTGCCCAAGGTCAAGGTGATGGCGAATCCAGCCAATTGGACTGACAGCCCCACCGGCACCGGGCCGTTCAGGCTCAAGGAGTGGAAACATAACCAGGGCTTGGTTCTGGAGCCAAATCCCTATTATTGGAATGGCCCTATTCAGGTCACGGAATTGCAGATGCCCTTCTTCCAGGACAGCGAGACCGCCTTCCAGCTCTATCGCACCAATGGTCTGGACATCATGGGCAGTCAGCAGAACGGCGTGCCCGCGGCGCGCCTGGCCGAGGTCAAAGACCTGCCGGACTTTCGCACGGCATCTTCGTTTGCCGTGCGCTTCGTCGGTTTCAACAACAAGCTGCCTCCCTTCGACAACGTAAAGGTGCGCCAGGCCTTTGCGCGTGCAGTGGATAAGCAGGCGCTCGCCAACAAGGTGCTGGACGGCAGCGTCCGTCCAACCGATCGCATCCTGCCGGCTGGCCTGCCCGGCTCTGAATTGCCCATCAAAGGGTTGACTTTCGACCCCGCGGCGGCCAAGAAACTGCTGGCGGACGCAGGTTTCGCCAATGGCAAAGGCTTGCCGCCCATCGCTTTCACCTACGGCGTGGAAGGGGACAATGAGCGCATGGTGACGTTCCTGCAGGAACAGTGGAAGCAGAACCTGGGCGTCGAAGTTACCCTGGAACCGCTCGAACTGGCGACTTTCAGCGAACGCCTCAATACCACCTATCAACACCCTGAGCAGGGCATTCAGATGTTCTTCAGCATCTGGGGCGCGGATTACCCTGATCCGCAGAACTTCATCTCGCAGCAGCTGCGCACCGACGTGGGCAACAACAACGGCCATTGGTCGAATGCGGCCTTCGACAAGTTGGTGGATGAAGCGGATGTTATCGTGGGGGACGACGCCAAGCGCATGTCGCTCTACAACCAGGCCGAGCAAATCGCGGTGGATGAAGTGGGCTGGCTGCCGCTCTTCAACCCGACGCTCAACGTGCTGATGCGACCGTACGTTTCGGGCTTTGTTTTCAACGGCCAGGGCATCACCGTGCCTGACTGGTCAGCCGTGCGCGGCAAGGCGCAGTAACCTGCGCACCCGTAATCTGGACTGGACGGGCCAAAACCCGATTGCTCACGCCAAGATGCGGAGAACGCCAAGAAAAAAACCGTAACCGTTCACGATGTTCGGGAGTAGGACGCAGATGAACGCAGATAGACGCAGATTTGACCAAAGAAGGGCCTCAACGCAGCGCATGCTGCAACAGTCGTCCCCGCGGCTGCCTCTGCTGCCCAGCAAAATCGCCAAATCTGCGTGCGTAGCCAGCGCTGATCTGCGTCCTGACGATCCCTCTGAACGCTTATGAAGAACCTTTGCGGCTTTGCCTGAGAATGGCCTGCTTCTGGCCCAAGAAGTCAACTGATTGGTTTTATGACACCTATCATCCTGCGGCGCGTGCTGAGCTTAGCGTTTGTGCTTTTCAGCATCACCTTGCTGACGTTTATCATCGGCTACCTTGCGCCGGGCGACCCCATCCTGGTGATGATGGGGTCGCGCCGCGATCCGGTTCTGTACGAGCGGCTGCTGCACCAATACGGACTTGACCTGCCGTGGTGGCAGCAGTATCTGCACTACATTGGTGGACTGCTGCACGGCGACCTGGGCCTTTCCTATAAATTCCAGGGGCGCCCCGTGCTCGATCTGCTGCGCCGCGGCCTGCCCATTTCGATGTCGTTGGGCGGCGTTGCGCTCTTGCTGAGCCTGGTCATCGGCATTCCGGCCGGGGTGCTGGCTGCGCTGCGCCAGAATTCCTGGCTCGATCGCGGTCTGCTGGCGCTGATGTTGGCCCTGTACGCGATTCCGAGCTTTGTGCTCATTCCCATCCTGCGCATCGCCGACGCCTGGCTCTACCGCGCCGGCCTGCCCTACCTGCCGGTGGCCGGCTGGGGAACCCCCGCGCATTGGGTGCTGCCCGTGATCGTGCTGGCCGCCAGCACCACCGGTTACCTGGCGCGGCTCACGCGCGCCGCCATGTTGGAGGTGCTGCGACAGGACTACATGCGCACCGCGGCCGCGAAAGGGCTGTTCCCACGCCAGATCATCTGGCGCCATGCTTTTCGCAACGCGCTGCTGCCGATCGTCACCGTGCTTGGCCCCTCGCTGGCGTTCCTGGTCACCGGCGCGTTCGTCGTCGAGAATCTCTTTGCGGTGCCCGGCATCGGTTTCCTCGCCATTCAGGCCATCGGCCAGCGTGACTATCCGGTGCTGCAAGGCACAACCGTGCTGCTGGCGTCGGCCGTGGTCTTCATGAACCTGGTGACCGACCTGGCCTACCTGTTCCTTGATCCGCGGATTCGAATGACGTGAGCAGCCTAACGACCGCGGCCCTGGCCGCAGGCGACCGCAGCCGCAGCTTGCCGGCGCGCTTTGCCGCCAACCACCTGGCTCTGCTGTGCCTGGCGGTCATCATCCTGCTGGCGCTGACCGCTGCCGTGGGTCCCGGGCTGTGGCCGGCCAGCGCCACCGACCAGGACTACGACGCGATCAATGCCTGGCCATCGGTCGCGCATCCGCTGGGCACAGATAACCTGGGGCGCGACACCCTGGCGCGACTCTTGCGCGGCCTGCGCGTTTCACTGCTGGTGGCCGTGTATGTGGAGACCCTCAACATCGCGCTCGGCGCCAGCTTGGGGCTGATGGCTGGTTATTTTGGCGGCTGGCTCGACCAATTGCTCAGCCGGCTGGCAGATATGCTCTTTGCCTTTCCGGGTCTGCTCCTGGCGATCCTGGTGGCGGGGGTGTTCGGGCCGGCGGTCACGCAAACTTTTGGCGGCATTGGGCGCCTGCTCCTGGTGGCCGGTGCGTTGAGCCTGGTGAGTTGGCCGCTCATGGCGCGCATGGTGCGCAGCATCACCCTGGCGCTGCGCGAACGTGAGTTCATCGAGGCGGCGCGCGCCGTGGGCGCAAACGATGCCACGATCCTCTGGCGCCATCTGCTCCCCAATGTCATGGGTATGGTCATCGTCAGCGCCACGCTCGACGTGGCGGGCGTGGTGGTCAATGAAGCGGTGCTCAGTCTCTTGGGCCTGGGCGTGCAGCCGCCCGCGCCGAGCATCGGCGGCATGATCGTGCAGTCCATCCCGTTTCTGGAGACAAACTGGCCGCAGGCCTTTTTCCCCAGCCTGGCGTTGATGATCATGGTGCTCAGTTTCTCCTTCGCTGGCGATGGGCTGCGCGATGCGTTCGATCCGAAGTCAGGCTGAAGGTTCTAAAGGGGGAAGCCGTGAATCTCATGGACGAGGCTCGTGAACGGGCCGTTGAGGTGCTGCAGCGCTGCAGTACGCCGATCGGTTTCAAAGCATCGGGGCTGGCCCGCGGCTACCCGCACGTGTGGGCGCGCGACAGCATGATCACCGCCCTCGGCGCGGCGTGGGCCGAGCCATCGCTCTTCCTGGCGCCCTTCCGCGCCTCGCTCGATACCCTGGGCGCGTATCAGTCGGCGTTGGGCCTCATTCCCCTCAACGTGGACGTCGCGAGCCAGACTGTCTCCACCGAAAACGCAGGCGCGGTGGATGCCAACCTGTGGTACATCCTGGGCCACTACTACCACTGGCTGCTCACGCACGATGACGCCTACCTGCGCGCCGCGTTTCCCCATCTGCAGCGCGCGCTGCTTTGGCTGCGCTACCAGGACATGAACGAATGCGGCCTGCTCGAAGTGCCCGAGGCCGGCGATTGGATGGATTTGCTCTCCGTCCGCTATAATGTCCTGTATGACAACGCTCTGTACGTGGCTTGCCTGGTCGCGTTTGTGCGCATGGCTGCGGCCTGCAACGCGGACGCCGACGGGGCCGCCATCTGGGCCGATGGGGTGGGCGAACGGCTGAACCTGCTGCTGTGGGTCAACCGCTGCTGGGAACCGGAGCATTGGGCCGAACAGCTGGCGCGGCTCAAGGCGATGCGCCTGGAATGGTATATGCTTTATCACAACGTAGGCACCATCTCCAGCCGACCATTTTACCTGCCCTGGGTGGCTTTCCGTGAGTTCGGCGACTACTGTGATGTCCTGGGCAATACGCTGGCGATTCTCACCGGCGTGGCGGACAGCGAGCGGCGAGAGATCATTCTGCGCCATCTGTACCAGGTGGGCGCGGGCAGCCCTTATCCGAGCAAGGCCATTCATCCCGTGATCTATCCGGGCCAGGCTGAGTGGCGCGAATACTATCGCAGCCGCAACCTCAACCTGCCGCACCAGTATCACAACGGCGGCATCTGGCCTTTCATCGGTGGGTTTCACGTGGCCGCGCTGGTGCGCCAGGGGTGGCTCGACGATGCCGAGCGGCTGCTGCACGACCTGGCGGCCGCCAACCGTCGCGGCGCGTATGAGCCGTGGGAATTCAACGAATGGCTGCACGGGCAGACCGGCAACCCGATGGGGTATCCATTCCAAGCCTGGTCGGCCGGCATGTACTTATACGCGTACGAGGCGCTCCGGCAGCGGCGCCTGCCCTTATTCGACGACTTGATCCAATCGTGATGACAGCTGCTCAGGCATCCTGCGCCGATGACGGCCGCCGAATGAATTCGGGCCGCAAGGGCGTTCCGCCACCAGGTCGGCCTACGCCGACCGGCACTGCGTCCACGTAGGTGGATGCCCGGCGGTACACCCATCAGGTGCGATTTCAATCGCTTGCAACGGCGCACCGCTGACTCGAACGAGGCATGACATGGCAAACCTGCAGTTATCGCCTGATCTGCGCGACACGCTGGCGCGCGGCAGCCTGGCCGTCTTTTGGGGCGGCGACCTGCCGCAGGCGCTGACTGGGCTCCCCAGCCGGCTGGACCTGGCGCAGCGCCTGGCTGCGCACATCAATTATAGGGGCCGCGATCAATCCCTGGAGGCGGTCGCGCAGGCTCAGGTGAGCCGCCAATCCGGTTATGTCCGCGAGTTGAATCAGTTCATCCTCCAAGAACTGGGCGAACAGCGCCGCCAACCGCAGGCGGTGCACCGCCTGGCCGCACGACTGCCGGTCAGCGAGTACATCGTCACCGCGTACGATGGCTTGCTTGAAGATGCGATGCATGGCGTCCGGCCGTACAATTATCCGGTCGTTGTCAATGCCAGCGTCGGCAACTTGGACCTGCTCAATCCCAATCTGCCAACCCTGATTTGGCTGTATGGCCGCGTACGTGAACAGCAGAGCCTGGTGGTGACGCGCGACGCCCATCTGCGCCTGGTAAACGATCCAGCCAACGCCGGCGTGCTCAACCACGTGCGCGACGTGATGCGCGTCAAAACCCTGCTCTTCATCGGCTACGACCTGTCGGACGTTGATTTTGAGCTGCTGTACACCTCCGTCCTGACCGCGGCCGGGCCGCTGGCGCGGCGGGCTTTTGCCGTGCAGCCGGGCCTGGATCCCGACCAGCGCCTGACCTGGCAGCAGCGCAATGTCGAGCTGATTGACGCCGACCCACTGGCCGTGCTCAGCAGCCTGCTCAACCTGCCCATTCCCGATCTCCCATCTCCAGCCCCCGATCTCCGGTCTCCGGTCCCCGACGTTACGCCCATTCCACCCACGGAGGTGAAACCAGCCATGCCCACACTGCCCAGTTCTGCGGCCCTGAACAAACTGTTGCGCCAGTTGACTGCGGACGACATTGATACCATCCTGCTGGAGCCGGACTTTCAAAATGTGCGCGACAGCGCCGGACCGACCTTGAACAACCTGCGCCTCAAGTTGATCGAATATGCCGAGAAGCGGCTCAAAGTGCCTGTGCTCCTCGAATTGATCTATGGCATCAACGCGGACGCCTACCTCCAAATCATGGGCGCGCCCCCTGAAGGACAGCCCCCCGCCCCAAACACGTCTTCGACGCCGGGCGGTGCGGAGTCGAGAGGTTCGACCCCAGGACAAATAGCATCCACCCCTTCGCCGTCGGCCCGCCGCCTCATCACCTACCACAACTTCGAGGTGCGCATTCGCAGCGGCGCCGCGACCGGCCAGTACAGCGTGGAAACCACGAGCGACCTGGGCGGCCAGGCTGACGCCACCGTCGCTTTTGATCCGGCTGATGTGGACTTCACGCGGCTGCTTAACCGCTTCGGCGTCCTGCGCGGCTTTACCGCCGATGAACCTGCCGACGCGTCCGCCACGCGCACGCCAGGGCCAGTGCGCTCCAGCCTGCCGCCGGCCGAGAAAGATTTGGCTCAGCTCGGCTACCGCTTGCAGCAGCTGGCCTTTCCGCCCGCTGTCTACAACCGCCTGCTGACTGCGCAGAGCAAACTGGGCGAGAATGACAGCCTGCGCATCCGCCTGCGCCTTGATCCACCCGAGTTGGCGGTGCTGCCCTGGGAACTGCTGACCGACGCCGCGCCAGGTCCGGGCGTGATCACCGATTTCTGGGGCTTGAACCAAAAAATGTCGCTCGTGCGCTTCCCCGCGGTCGCCAAGACGACCGCGCCCGTGGCTTCGCCCACACCGCTGCGCATCCTGCTGGCCGTGGCCGGGCCGAGCGATCAGCGCGCCCTGCAGACGGCCGACGAGATTGCGCGCGTGCGCGCCGCGCTGGCGCCGCTGGGCAGCCACATCGAGCTGGTGGAGTTGGATCACGTGATGGCGGTTGACCTGCTGCCGCGCCTGCGCGAGACGTTTCATATTCTACATTTTATCGGGCACGGCACGTTCGACCAGGCCAGCAGCACCGGCCAGCTCATCCTGGAAGATGAAAACCACAAGAGCGACCCCCTCGACGCTAGGTCCTTGGGCCAGCTGCTCAACGGCAGCACCATTCGCCTGGTGTTCCTCAACGCCTGCGAGACCGCACAAACCGCCAGCCGCACAGACGCCTACGGCGTGGCCGATGTCCTGGTCAAGGCGGGAGTGCCGGCTGTGGTTGCCATGCAAACGGCCGTGCGCGATGATTACGCGATTCTGTTTGCGCAGCAGTTCTACCGCGGCGTGACGCAGGGCCTGATGCTCGATGACTGCGTCGTGAATGGCCGCTGGGCGGTCCGGCTGAAAGCCGGCTCCGGCAGCTTCGATTGGGCCATTCCGGTGCTCACCACGCGCGTCTCCGACGGACGTTTGTTCAAGCCGTAGGTCACCCCTCCGGCGTGACGACGCTCGCGGCCGCAGAGGTTGCTTCTCTCGTCCAACGTCGTCCGGCCAGGAAGCCGGACCTACGGGAACTGAAGCATGATTGAAGGAGAAAACTAAATGCCATTACCAACGCGCGCCGAGGCCTGGGCGCTGGTGTGCGAATGGGTGCAGGCGGACAGCCTGCGCAAGCATATGCTGGCTGTGGAAGCCGGGCTGCGCGCCTATGCGCGCAAATACGGCGAGGACGAGGCGTTGTGGGGCGTCACCGGCCTGGTGCATGACCTGGACTTCGAGCGTTTTCCCAACATGGATGACCTGGTGGATGGGCATCCGCGTACGGAGTTGCGATTGTTTCGCGCCCTGGACTGGCCGCCGGAGCTGATCCACGCTGTGGAAGCGCACGCCACCTACCTGGGCGTCCCGTCCGTCAGCCGCCTGGACAAAGCCCTCCTGGCCGTGGATGAGCTGACCGGTCTGATCATGGCCGTGGGCTATGTGCGTCCGAGCAAGAGCCTGGCCGATGTCGAGGTCAGGTCGGTCAAGAAGAAGTGGAAAGACAAAGCCTTCACCGCGGCCATCAACCGCCAGGAGATCGAGCACTACACCGCCGCGTTGGGCGAACCGCTGGATGAGCACATCCAGACCGTGCTGACCGCGCTGCAGGGCATTGCCGCAGACCTGGGGTTGGGCTGAAAGGTCATGGCAGTTGCACGAAGCGACAGGATACGTATAATCACAGTGATGGACACTCAACACAACCTGCTCCAAAACCGGCGCAATGAAATTTTGCGCCTGGCCGCCATCTACGGCGCGCGCAACATCCGTATCTTTGGTTCGGTGGCCCGCGGCGACGCGCGCCTTGACAGCGACATAGACTTTCTCGTTGACATGGAGCCTGGGCGCAGCTTGTTCGACCTCGGCGGATTACTGGTCGCCTTGCAAGCTGCGCTTGGCGTCGAAGTGGACGTGGTGACCGAGAAAGGACTACGACCGCGGATCCGGGAACAGGTGTTACGTGAGGCCGTGCCCCTATGAGAAGTGACCGGGAACGACTGCTGGACATCCTGGAAGCCATTGAAAAGATCGCTCGCTACTCTGCCCGCGATATCGATGCTTTTGCCGATGATGAGAGGCAGCAGGTTTGGGTCATTCATCATCTACAAATCATCGGCGAGGCAGCCTACGGGTTGTCTCAGCGGTTCAGAGCCGAGCATCCCGAAATCTCGTGGGGAGCAATCATCGGTATGCGCCACGTGCTGGCGCACGGTTACTTCGAGATTGACCTGGATATCGTGTGGGCTGCCGTTCAGCATGACCTGCCACCGTTGCGAGATGCCATCGCAGCCATCCTCGCCCAATGAAGATGGCGACGTTGACCCCACATGCCTTCGTGGCCAAGTGGCGCAAGGTCACGCTCAAGGAGAGCGCGGCCACGAAGGAGCATTTCCTTGACCTGTGCAGCCTGCTGGGGCATCCCACACCCGCCGCGGCCGACGCCGAGGGCACACACTTCACCTTCGAGTACGGCGCGGCCAAGCTGGGCGGCGGCCAGGGCTTTGCCGATGTCTTCAAACGCGGCTTCTTCGGCTGGGAGTACAAGGGCAAGCACGCCAACCTGGACAGGGCCTACTTGCAGCTCCTGCAGTACCGCGCCGCGCTGCACAACCCGCCGCTGCTCGTGGTCAGCGACATCGAGACCATCGTCATCCACCCCAACTTCGTCAACCGCGCCAACACGCCCACGACCCTGACCCTGGACGACCTGCTGACGCCGGCCGGCCTGGAGCGGCTGCGCGCGGTCTTCTATCACCCGACTTTCTTCGAGACGGCCGAGACGCCGGAGATGGTCACGCGGCGCGTGGCGGAGGAGTTCGCGCGCCTGGCCGATCTGCTGCGTGCGGACGGCCATGAACCGCTGGCGATTGCGCATTTCCTGATCCGCCTGCTCTTCTGCCTCTTCGCTGAGGACGTGGGGCTGCTGCCGGAGGGGCTCTTTGGTCGGCTGGTCACGCGCACGCGCGCGCAGCCGGCCGCGTTCGCCGGCCAGTTGAGCCAGCTCTTCGCGGCGATGACGAGCGGCGGCTGGTTTGGCGCAGAGCCGATTCCGCATGTTAACGGCGGCCTCTTCGACAACGCCGCGGTCTTGCCGCTGAGCGCGGAGGGGCTGGACGTGCTGGCCCGCGTCGCCGGCGCGGACTGGTCGGCGATTGACGCCACGATCTTCGGCACGCTGTTCGAGCGCGGGCTGGATCCGGCCAAGCGCAGCCAGCTCGGCGCGCACTACACCAGCCGCGAGGACATCCTGCTGATCGTAGAGCCGGTGCTGATGGCGCCGCTGCGCCGGCGGTGGGCCAGCGTGCAGGCGCAGGCGCAGGGGCTGGCCGCCCAGCGCGATCAGGCCAAAGGGCCAAAGCGCGCCGGTCTGCAGCGCAAGCTGCAAGACCTGCTGCTGGACTTTGCGACCGAGCTGGCGCGCGTCAGCGTGCTGGACCCCGCGGCCGGCAGCGGTAATTTCCTCTACCTGGCGCTGCTGTCGCTGCTCGACCTGTGGAAGGCGGTGTACGACCGGATGCTGGCGCTGGGGTTGACGCCGGTGTCGCCGCTGGAGGGCATTGCGCCGTCGCCGGGGCAGCTCTACGGCATCGAGATCAACCCGTATGCGCACGAGCTGGCGCAGGCCACGATCTGGATCGGCTACATCCAATGGCTGCGCAGCAACGGCTTCGGCGCGCCGCCGGAACCGATCCTCAAGCCGATCCAAACCGTGCGCCGCATGGACGCTATCCTGGCCTACGATGCGGCCGGGCAGCCGGTGGAGCCGGCGTGGCCGCAGGCCGATGTGATCATCGGCAACCCGCCGTTTTTGGGCGGCGGCAAAATCCGCAGCGAGTTGGGCGACGCGTACACCCAGGACCTGTTCAAGCTCTATGGCGATCGCCTGCCCAACTTCAGCGACCTGGTGTGCTACTGGTTCGAGAAGGCGCGGGCCATGATCGAAACTGGCAGAGCCAAGCGCGCCGGCCTGCTGGCGACGCAGG
This sequence comes from Candidatus Amarolinea aalborgensis, assembly GCF_900491745.1. Classification (NCBI taxonomy): domain Bacteria; kingdom Bacillati; phylum Chloroflexota; class Caldilineae; order Caldilineales; family Candidatus Amarolineaceae; genus Candidatus Amarolinea; species Candidatus Amarolinea aalborgensis. Next base: position 210,312 of record NZ_UETR01000004.1, read on the forward strand.
GTATTCGGGGTGGAGCCAATCGCACGGTGCTGGAGCGAATCAAACAGACAGGCGACATCTTCTGGGCGCAGTCGGACCGGGACTGGGTTCTCGACGGCGCGACCGTTCATGTCTCAATGGTCGGTTTCGACAATGGCCATGAGCAGATTCGAGTGCTTGACGGTCAAGCTGTTGAGATGATTAACTCTGACCTGACCAAAGGCGTTGATCTGACGACGGCACGCTTGCTTAGCGAGAACCGAAATATCTCATTTGTTGGCCCATCTCCCAAAGCCCCGTTTGATATTGAGTTTGACGAGGCTCAAACACTCCTGGCAAGGCCAATCAATGTCAACGGGCGCCCGAACTCTGACATCGTTCGCCCGGTGGTCAGCGCCATTGATCTTGTTCAGAACGGCCGCCATAAGTGGACAATTGATTTTGGCATGATGGACATTGACGAGGCATCTCAGTACGAAGCGCCGTTCGAGTTTGTGCGACAACACATCTTGCCGGTCCGGGCTTCGCGCCGGGATGACTATCGCGGCCAGTGGTGGCAGTATGCGAGACCACGCCCAGAAATGCGTACCGCTCTTAAAGGCAAGGTGCGGTTCATTGCCACCCCACGTGTCTCGAAACATCGGGTCTTCGTCTGGCTCAGTGAAACCATCTTGGCAAATGACGGTACGGTTGTTTTTGCGGCTGACAGCGACTATGTGTTTGGAGTGCTTCACTCTCGACTTCACGAACTCTGGGCGCGTCGCATGGGCACGCAATTACGTGAGGCCGAAAGCGGTTTCCGCTACACCCCCACTACCTGCTTCGAGACTTTTCCCTTCCCGTGGCCGCCGGGGCAGGAGCCGGGGGACGATGGCCGCGTGCAGGCGATTGCCGCGGCGGCGCAGGAGCTGGTGCGTCTGCGCGACGCGTGGCTCAATCCGCCCGGCGCCAGCGAGGCCGAGTTGAAAAAGCGCACGCTGACCAACCTGTACAACCAGCGGCCCACCTGGCTGGACCAGGCGCACAAGCGGCTGGATGCGGCCGTGTTGGCGGCCTACGGCTGGCCCGCGGACCTCGACGATGAGCAAATTCTGGCGCGGCTGCTGGCGCTGAACCTGGCGCGGCGTGGGGGATGACACCCGCCGCGTGGTAGTGGTAGGGCAAGCGAGTCAGTGAGGACGCCACACCTGGATACCTGGTACTCGTTTGAAGTCTTCATCGTTTGTCGCCAGGTGTCGAATGCGTTGTTTCTCCATGAAGGCCACGATAAGGGAGTCATTGGCCATCAAGCCGTACTCTTGGCGCACCAAGCGGCTGGCGTGTACGTGCACGTAAGTGATTGGTTCGATGCTTACACCCAACCGATAGATGACGCTGGCGATAGTGCTATGTCGTGTTAGCCCCTTGACGACATCCGGATGCGTTTTCAGATACTGGACGAGCGGCAGGCCTCGCAAGTCGCTCTGTTCAGATGCTTCCTGCAGGATGGCTCGGTGAGTTACTTCCATGGCGACGACAACCGATGTCATCGCCTCGACCTCGCCGCGAGCGGTGCGTTGGAAAAAGGCAGCACAGGCTTGCGCCAACGCGTCTTTGCCGGTCCAGTAATACGTGAAGAGGTTGGCGTCAACGAAGACTTTGGCGCCAGCGGGCAAGTCCTTTAGCCTCACAGTGTCTCGCTCTCATCATATAAACTGGCTTCCTCTGCCAACCAGCGGCGGAACGTTTGATCCTGAAGGCTCCAGGCGCCCATCATGTCCGCGACGAAACGTGCCGTTTCATCTGGCGAAAACTTCTCAGTTGCCAGGATATCATCGCTAACCAGATAAAGCTGAACTTCCTGATGCTCTACCAGGCCCACTGGCTTCTGCAGGGGACGGAAGATGCCGCTCTCATAGACAGCCGGAATCACGTTTGTTGATATCATCATGCTCACCCACTTTCAAGGTGCCATGATTTTACCATCTTGCACTCGTTGTGGCAATCGCTCATGTCATCCTGCCTATCTGGCGCAAGAAGGTGTGGTGGTCGCCGCTTGCCAACACAGCGACGCGTGGCTCGATCCGCCGGGCGCCTCTGAGGCGAAGTTGAAGAAGCGCACGCTGACCAACCTGTACAATGCGCGGCCCACGTGGCTGGATCAAGCACACAAGCGGCTGGATGCGGCCGTGCTGGCGGCCTACGGCTGGCCGGCGGACCTCGACGACGAGAACATCCTGGCGCGGCTGCTGGCGTTAAACCTGGCGCGCGCAGGCGTTGGCCCACAGTTAGAGGCAATTGGCAACACGGCCTTGATCGGTTAAAATAGGACGGACGATAGTGATAGCACACCTACCGCGAGAAAAATACCTATGCTGAGCTTAAAAGAGCTGCGAGTCCAATACATCACCGATCACGCCGGCGCAAAAAATGCGGTCATCCTGCCACTCGACACGTTCAACGCCCTGCTGGAAGACCTTGAGGACCTGGCGGTTGCCGCCGAGCGCCGTGACGAGGCGGCCATTTCCCACGAGCAGTTGCTCGAAGAACTGAAAGCAGATGGCCTCCTACCGGATTGAGTGGAAAAGATCGGCAGTCAAGGAACTCAAACGTCTGCCCGCGGACGTGATTTCGCGCGTGTTGCAGGCAGTCGAAGGTCTAGCGTCCAATGCGGTTCCTGCTGGCGCAGTCAAACTACGGGGAACCGAGCATACATTTCGTCTTCGAGTTGGGGATTATCGGATTGTCTACATCGTTGAACAGGCCATCTTGCGCATCGAGATCGTGCGCGTAAGACACCGCAGCGAAGTCTACCGGTGATCGCTTGGCAAAGTCCATGATGACCGCGGGTATGTGTACGTTCGATATGTTGGTATGCATCGTGAGTACGACAGCATTGATGCTGAGAGAATTTGAGATCAACCATGACGCTAAAACCAATTCGGAATGACGAGGACTACCGGGCAGCGCTGCAAGAGATCGAGCAGCTTTGGGACGCTGAGCCAGGCACGCCGGAAAGTGACACGCTCGATATCTTGGTGACACTGGTCGAGGCTTACGAAAGGGATCGTTACGACTTGCCGGCTCCTGATCCTATCGCCGCGCTGGAGTATTTCATGGAAAGCCGCGGCTGGACGCGCAAGCAGCTAGAGCCGTATATCGGCAGTCGAGGGCGTGTTTCAGAAGTTCTGAGCCGCAAGCGGTCTTTGACGCTGCCAATGATTCGGCGCTTGGAACAGGCCACGGGCATTCCCGGCTCGATTCTGATCCAGCCTTATCCAACTGAACAGGACTATCCCGGATTGATGAGGAGATCACACGTATGTATTGGATCACACGTGCGCGCGTCAAAGTAGACCGCGTGGCCTGTCCCTGGTTGATTAGGAAGTTCGTTGACCCGGACGCCGCGTTTTTCTTCGTCCCCGCCGACCAGGTCATGGCCGAGGCTGCGCGTCTGGACGCGATTCCCTTCGACGTCAAGAGGGTCGAACTGGGCCATCACGGCCAGGCATGTTCGTTCGAGGCGATCCTGGACAAGTACGACCTCACCGGCAACCCGGCCCTGGTGTTGCTGGGTAAGATTGTCAACGGCGCGGATACCGACAACTCACGGTGGAACCAACCTGAGGGGCCCAGCCTGCAGGCCATGGCCGAGGGCTTTCGCCACCTGGGCTACGCGGACGATCACGCTATCAACGCCGCGCAGTGGATCGTGTACGATGCGCTGTATGCTTACTGCCAGGAGATGGTGAAGCAAGGCCGGCCCGATGGCGCGTTCAAGGATTGACGTCGGGCTGCTCTTTGCCACGCGCATCACGCGCCTGTTTGCCTATGGCGCGCTGTCGGTCGTCCTGGCGCTCTACCTGGCCGCGATCGGCCTGGACGAGGGACGCATCGGTTTGCTGTTCACGCTGACGCTGGCCGGCGATGCCGCGGTCACCCTGGCCATCACCACCACGGCCGATCGCTTGGGCCGGCGGCGCAGCTTGATGCTGGGCGCTGCGCTCATGGCGCTGGCTGGCGCGGCCTTCCTGTTGACCCGGCAGCCTACCCTGCTGCTGCTGGCCGCTATCATCGGGGTCATCAGCCCCAGCGGGAACGAAATCGGTCCGTTTCTGGCGGTCGAACAGGCGGGGTTGGCGCAGATTCTGCCGGGCGCGCGGCGCACGCAGGTCTTTGCCTGGTACAACCTGGTCGGCTCGCTCGCGACGGCCGCCGGCGCGTTGGGCGGCGGGCTGCTCGTGCAGGCGCTGCAAAGCGGCGGACACTCCGCCGTGAACGCGTACCAGGCGGTCCTGCTGGGCTATGCTCTGTGCGGCCTGCTGCTGATCGCCTGGTTTTTCAACCTGTCGCCGGCCGTCGAGTCTCCCTCCATGGCCGAGATCGTGCCGGTGAGCCGCCGCTTTGGCCTGCATCGTTCAGGCCCCATCGTCCTGCAGCTGAGCGCCCTCTTTGCCCTGGATGCCTTTGCCGGCGGTTTTGTGATTCAGAGCATTGTCGCCTATTGGTTCTACACTCGTTTCGGCTTAAGCCCCGCCGCGCTGGGCGCGATCTTCTTTGCCGCCAACATCCTGGCTGGCGTTTCCGCGCTGCTGGCCGCACGGCTTGCGGCCCGTTTTGGACTGATCAACACGATGGTGATGACGCATCTGCCCTCGAACGTGCTGCTCTGCCTGGTGCCGCTGATGCCGACGCTGCCGCTTTCCATCGCCGTGCTGCTCCTGCGCTTCAGCATCTCGCAGATGGATGTGCCAGCGCGCCAGAGCTACACGATGGCCGTGGTCAGCCCCGATGAGCGCTCGGCCGCTTCCGGCGTGACCGCGATCGCCCGCTCTGTGGGTGCATCCATTTCGCCGTGGCTCAGCGGACTGCTGCTCGCCGGCGGCTATTTTGCCGCGCCCTTTCTGCTCGCCGGCGGTTTGAAGATCGCCTACGACTTGCTCCTCTATCGCAGTTTTCGTACGTTCAAGCCGCCGGAAGAGGCGGCTTTCGACCGACCGGCCGAACCGCCGCATTGACGCAGTCAACGCAGCAGGTGACTTCTTCATGAGCTTTGCGCCAGACGGCGGTCGCAGAGCAGCGGCGGCAAGGCATGAACGATGGGGCGTTGGCCCCCGGCTCACAGCGCGGTCACCGTCTGCGCCATGACGTGAATGGCGCCCCCTTCCTTTTGCACCACCCCTTCCACCAACACAAACAGCCGACGCGTCGCCTCGCGGCAGCGGGCGTAGACGTCAGGCGCCAGGATGACGTTGACGATGCCATCGGGGTCTTCGACAGCCAGGAAGCAGAACCCCTTGGACGTGGGTGGATGCTGGCGCGCGACCAGGATGCCGCCGATGGTGACGCGCTGGCCGTGCTTGAGGCGCGGCAGTTCGCCGATGGGCCGCGCGCCGGCGCGGGTGAACGCGTCACGGCGTACGCTGCTCAGGTGCCCTTCCAGGCTGACGCCGCTGAAAGCGAACGCGGTGGTCAGCCGTGTCTCGCGCGGCATAGCCGGCAGCTTGACCTGCTCGTCCGCGCGGCGCAGGGGCAGCGGCGCCTGCTGCGGACGCCGCGCCAGGTGATAGGCTTCGGCCAGGTCCCACAGCACCTGGCGCCGTTCGCCCAGGTAATCGAGCGCGCCGGCCAGCGTTAACGCCTCTACGTGGCGCCGGTCGAGCCTGGTGCGCTGCACCAGGTCGGCCAGGCCAGCGAATGGACGCCGGCGCCGCTCATCTTCGATGACTTCCACCTGTTCGGCGCCAAAGCCGTGTACATCCAGCAGCCCTAAGCGAATCGCGCCGTTTTCCACCTGCGCCGCGGCCTGCGAAAACCGCAGGTCAACCGGCAGGAAGCGGACGCCTGCGCGCTGGGCATCGGCCACCACCACATGCTTGGGGTAGAAGCCCATAGGCTGGTGCCGCAGCAGCCCGGCAAAGAAAGCGACCGGATGATAGCAGCGCAGCCAGGCCGACCAGTAGGTGATGACAGCAAAGGCCGCGGCGTGGGCTTTGGAAAAGGAGTAGCCGCCAAAGGCCTTGAGCTGCGCAAAAATCTGCGCGGCCGCGCTGCGCGCCACCCCTTGCGCCTGCGCGCCGCCGATGAACTGCTCCCGGAACGACTCGATGGCCTCCTCGGCGCGCTTGTGTCCCAGGGCGCGGCGCAGCAGCTCGCCTGCGCCAGGCGTGAACCCGGCCACATCCCGCGCCACCTTGAGCACCTGTTCCTGGAATAGGATGACGCCCAGGGTTTCGGCCAACGCGGGCTGCAGCCGTGGGTGGAGGTAATGCACCGGCTCTTCGCCGCGCCGCCGCCGCAGGTAAGGATGCACCATGTTGGCCTGCACCGGGCCAGGGCGGATGAGCGCAATCTCGATGGTCAGATCGGCAAAGCTGCGCGGCTGGAAGCGTGGAATGAGCGACGCCTGCGCGCGGCTCTCCACCTGGAAAACGCCGATGGTTTCGCCGCGGCAGAGCATGTCGTAGACCTGCGGGTCGTCGAAGCGCAGGGCGGGCAGGTCCGGGCGCGGGCTGCCCTGCTGCGCAATCAGGTCGCAGGCATCGGCAATGGCCGAGAGCATACGCAGCGCCAGCACATCGAGCTTGATCCACCCCTGCATTTCCAACGCGTCCTTGTCCCACTGCACTACTGTGCGATCTTCCATCGTCGCCGGTTCGATGGGAATTTGCGCGGCCAGCGGCAGGCCGCTTAGGATCATGCCGCCGTTGTGAATGCCCAGGTGCCGCGGGAAACCATCCAGGGCTGCAGCCAGGTCGAGCAGTTGACGGGCGCGTGGCGCCAGCGGTTGGCTCGCAGGCGCATCGCCTGGCTCTGAGGCGGCGACCGGCCAGCGGTAATCTACGCTGGCGCCAACCTGGGCGATCATCTCTGGGCTGAAACCGAGCGCCATGCCCACGTCGCGCAGGGCCTGGCGCAGGCCGAAGGTGACGACCGTGCACGCCATCGCGGTGTGCTCGTGACCGTAACGCTGGTAGAGATACTGAATCACCTCCTCGCGGCGCGCGGCGTCGAAGTCCAGGTCAATGTCGGGCGCGGTGAGACGTTCGCGCGACAGGAAGCGTTCGAAGACCAAGCCGGCCGTCAAGGGATCAATCGGCGTGATGTCCAGCAGGTAGGCCACAAGCGAATTGGCCGCGCTGCCCCGTCCCTGGCACAGGATGCCCTGGCGCCGGGCAAAACGCACCAGGTCCCAGACACTGAGAAAGTATGCGGCCAGCCCTTGCTCCGCGATGATCTCCAACTCGCGCTCCAGCGTGGCCTGGTAGGCGCGGCGTGGATGTGGGGCTTTGCGCGGCAGGGCTTCTTCACACAGGCGGCGCAGGAAGGCGATCGCGGGCATGTGGGCGGGGAGCAGCAGCTGGGGAAGCGTTTGGGGGCCGTGGGGCAGCCGCGCCTGGCAGCGTTCGGCAATCTCTACGGTCGCGCGCAGAGCCTCCGGCCAGGCGGCAAAGAGCGCGGTCATCTCGGCTGGCGTGCGGAAGGTGTACTCGGTGTTAGGGCGCAGGAGGTCGCCGGCCTGTTCCAGGGGCACGCGGTGGCGAATGCAAGTCAGGATGTCGTGCAGCCGCGCCTGCGCGGGCGTCAGGTAATGGACATTGCCGGTGGCAACCAGCGGCAGGCCCAGCATCTCCCCCAGCCAGGCCAGCCCGTGGTTCAGACGGCGATCCCCGCGCTCATGGTGGCGCTGCAGTTCCAGGAAGAAGTGATCGCGGCCAAAGATAGCCGCAAAGCGTTCGGCGGCGTGGCGTGCATGACGGGCATCGCGGGCCAGCAGCGCGCGGGCAATTTCGCTCTTGCGACAGCCGGAGAGCGCGATCAGGCCCTGCGCATGATCGGTCAACAAGCGCCAGGGGAGCGCGGCCACGCCTTTGGTCTGCTCACGTCGCGCCAGGGTGATGAGTTGACTCAGGTTCGCATAGCCAAGATCGTTTTCCGCCAGCAGGGTGAGGTGGCCGCCGCCGTTGACCAGGGTCAACTCAACCCCCAGGATCGGCTTGATGCCGGCCTGGCTGGCAGCCTGCACAAAGCGGGGCGCGCCGTAGAGCGCATCGTGGTCGGTCAAGGCCAGCGCGGGCAGGCCCAGGCTGGCCGCATGCTGCACCAACTGCTCCGGCGTGGGTACGCCATCCAGCAGGGAGTAGTAGGAATGGGCATGCAGCTCGACATAATTTGGGGGTAGAGACTGGCTGTTCAGATGATTCAAACTCCCCGGCCTCACCTCATCCCCCGGCCCCTTCTCCTCTCCGCACAGCGGAGAGGAGAAGGGGAGTCGGATAAGGGATTTACTATAACTCTCGGCGGCGGTCGAGAAACCAGCGTCGGCGTTCATCCTGGAAGATGGTGAACGGGGTCTCGCCGACTACGATGACCTGGAAATAGGCGCGCCGTACGGTCTGCTCCCACCAGCGGCGCTCCTCGCGCCAGAATTCGTAGATGTCGGTCACCGGCCGTGACCAGCCGCCCCAGCGGAGGGCCGCGGGCTGTCCGTCAGCGCCCGTGGAAACCTGGATTGGCAGCGGGAGGGGCGGGCCGATGGCGCTGGCCAGGCGGATGACCGTTTCACCAAAGCGGATCCACAGCAAGCGCAGGGTTTCGTGTAGCCGAATGAGGCGCGGCGCGGTTGTTTCATCCACCAGGCTGAGCTGCTGCGCACCCAGGCGCCATTCACGCAGGGGATAGGCGGTCAGGCTGAGGCCGGTCACACCGGTTTCCGGGGTCAACTTGCCCAGCAGCCGTGCGCTGATCCGCGCCAGCACTTCGACGGCCGCGGTGGGCGGTTTGAGCGGCGCGCCGGCCGTCAGCTCTGGCTGTTCGCCGATGGTCAGAGTCAGGGTCAACGCGGTCGCTTGATAACCGCTGGCCTGCAAGCGCTCAGCCAGGCGACGGGCCGCGCGCTCGGTCAGGGCCAGGATCTGCTGGCGCTCGGTCAACGGTTCAGGCAGGCGCCGGCTCAGGCGGATGAGCGGCGGCGGCGCTTCTGGCTGCAAAGGCCGCGCGTCCAGGCCGCGCGCCAGGTCGTGGAAGACAACCGCTTCCGCGCCGAATTGACCTGCCACGCCGGCGCGTGATAGCGCGGCCAGGTCGCGCAACGTGGTCAGCCCAAACAAGTGCAGGCGCCGGATCATCTCCGGCGGCGGGTCGGGCAGGGCAGTGAGCGGCAGATCGGACAGGAAGGCGCGCTCCGCGCCGGGGGGAACGATGCGCGACTGACCAGGCGCGCCGGCGGCCGCCTGCCAGGCCGTGAATTTGTTGCCGGCCAGGCCCAGCGTCACCGGCAGGCGCGCCGCGGCTTCGACGCGCCACACAATTTCCTGCGCCAGCGCTTGCTCTGACGGGAAGGTGCGCGCCAGGGCGCTGATCTCGATGAAAAACTCACCCAGGCCAGCCGCCTCCACGGCTTGACTGAACGTGGTCAGCGCGGTTCGCAAGGCTTGATGAAAGGTTTGATAGAGCGGTTCACGCGCCGGCAGGATGGCAGCGTCCGGGCAGTGCTGTTCGACGCGACGCCGCGTGTCGCCGGGGACAATATCGGCGGCGCGCAGGGCGTCGAGCACGCGGCCATCCCAGGCGCGCACAATAACCAGGGGGCGTTGGATCAGCGTTGGATCAGACAGGTCTTCGACGAGGCAAGGAAGATGGGCGACCCGCAGGCAAACAAAGCGCATCGGCGTCACCTCGGCGCTTTGGCAAGGCCAAAGTCGTTGTCATGCAGTGGTTTAGAAAATTTGTTCTAATTCTAGCATAAAGGAATGAAAAGACAAATAGCAGCAAGCATATGAAAAGGCATGTAGAGCACGAGGATTACCTGCACCGGGTGGTCAACTCGCCCCGCATGGGCATGCGGCTACAACGGGCCGGCGAACCGCCGTATTGACGCAGTCAGCGTAGTGGGTGATGAGCGTCACGAGTTGGGAATAAGGCGCGAGTTGAGCCAACCCGAGAGGTAGGTCACAAATGGTCCTGAGAAGAGCAGAGGCCTCTGCCAGTCAACCTGGTTCAGGGGTGTGTATTGGGGTTGTCTACTGTCAGCCCCTCGGCGGACGCGGCTTGGTTCAAGCGGTCATCGGCGGAGAGAAAAGCCAGTGGGGCCAGATCGTTCGCCAAGAGGTGGCGATTGGAAACCACTGCTGTCGCCAGATGGACTGCATCATACGCGCGCAGCGAATACGTTTCAAGCAACCGATTGGCCTGGTCTATGACGTCGTCCACGGCTGTCACAAGCTCGTATTGGCGCAGGCAGTCGGCTCGAAAGGCATTTTGCACCTGGACATATTCGGCATCGGTCAGAACGCCCTCTCGCACACGCCGCATTAAGGCGCTGGTCACCTCAACGATGACCAGGTGTACAGTAATCATCGCGGGGCGGGGCTTTCCATTAAGGGTCGCTCGTAGCCAACGACTGCCTACTTCATCAACGTAACGCTTGATCAAGGCGCTGGTGTCCAGGTAATACGTCGTCATGCGCGATCTTCCCGCTCAGAGATAATGATTTCGGACAGCGGTTGACCCTGGGCCAGCTTTTTCGCCAGGCGCGCCCGTTCTTCTGGCGATACATCGGGCGGAGTTTCCCAATCCGGTTTGTACAGCAGGTCTGCGGCGCGCAAAACCTGGTGGATTCGGGATCGGGTATCAGTCATGTCGCTTTTGGGGCGAATCAAGATGCTCCGCTCCCGCCGTACTACCTCTACTTCGCTAACATTCCAGTCGTGTAGCGCAGCATGAGGGATCAGTAGACCCTGCGGCGTTAACTGGGCGGCAATCACGGTTGTCATATCGGTGACCTCTTTGTTGCGTCTATCAGATACGCTCTGTCATTTTGTGCTGTTGGCTTGAGTATACCAATCGTGAGGTGCACGGTCAAATGCACGATCTGAATCAGAGGAGAGATGTCTATGATAGTTTGGATCAGTAGCTGCGCGCCGCGCCGTTTGTTATGCGTTCGTCACGTCCAGCGGCTTGACGCGGCGACCCTTTGCGTGTAGAATGGCGCACGTAAGGTGCTTCGGTGCTTTACGAGATCAGGGCAGAGGAGCGGGGGACTTCTGCCCTGGTTTTTTATTTCTGGAATTCGCCTCCGCGGCGTCACTCCACCGGCGACAGCAGCCGCTGGCTCCCGCTGCTCTCAGCCGCCCAGCCATCGTACTTCTCATTCTTGACGTGCCACCAGCGCATGCCGTCCACATCCACCGGCGCGTCGGCCAGTGACAGTTTGGCGCCGCGGGGCATCTCGCGCAGCAGGGTGGTGCCCTTTCCCGGAAACGCGCGCAGGGCCACGCCGTCCGCGGTCACCACCACGGTATCGCCCGCCTGAATGGGCCGGTCCACCGGGCGCGGATCGCCAAGCTGGGCCGTCAGCCAGACCGTCGTGCTGTCGCGCTCGGCGATCCAACCGGCCTTGCCGCCGCTGTCCGACACGCGCCACCAACGAAAACCGTCCGCCTCCACCGGCCCTTCTTGCACCGTCACCTTGACGCCCGCGCCAAAGCGGCCAGTGCGCCGGCCGCGGGTCGTCGCGGCACTGCGGATGTTGACCCCCTGCGGCGCGACGACACGCGCCGGCTGGCCGACGCGCAGTGCGCTGCCGGGCAGCGGCGTCGGCGTGAAGGTGGCCGTGGCGTCTGGGGTGGGCGTGGCCGCAGCCGTCGGTGTTGCTGACGGCGCGCGCGTGGGTTGGTTGGTCGCTGTGGCGGTCGGTGGAGCTGGGGTAGGGGTCGGCCGCGGCTCGAAGCGCCCACAGGCTAATAGAGGCCAAAGCAAGAGCAAGAACCAGGCGGTCATCTGCCTGCGGCGGCGCCACCCGACTTCTGGCGACCGGATTTTATCCACCACTGTACTTCACCTTGTAGCCCAGTTCGATGAGCAGGGCGCCGGCGCGCTCGCGGTGATCGCCCTGGATTTCGATCTCCGGGCCTTTCTCGCTCTCCTTGATCGTGCCGCCGGCGCCCAACGCCTTTTGCAGATTTTTCAGCAGCTCGCGCAGGGTCTCCGGGTTGTGGTGCAGCCCGCTGATGACGGTGACGGTCTTACCCTTGCGCCGTTTGCGGTCACGGGCCACCGTCGCTGCCTGCTGCTTGGCCGGCTTTTCCACAACTTGCGGCGCCGGCATCGGCGTCGGCTCAGGATCTGTCGAATAGACGAGTTTACCCATCGGCAAGCTTCAATCTGGAATCTGGAATCTGGAATTTGGAATCGGTCAATCTTCAATCTTCACAGCGCGATCGCCTGCACCCAGTAGGTGTGACTGACATCCTTGACCAGGTCGTACAGCGCTTCAGGGATCGGCTCATCGGTGCCGAGCACCATGATGGCTTCCCCGCGCGGGCTGTGGCGGCCAACGTGCATGAACGAGATGTTGACATCGGCGTCGCCCAGCATCGTGCCGATACGGCCGATGATGCCCGGCCGGTCGTGATGCCGCGTCAGCAGCATATGCCCCATGGCCGGGAAGTCTACCCAGATGTCATCCAAGCCGACGATGTGGGGTTCACCCTGCACCAGCGCGCCGCTGACCTTGCGGGCGCCGCCGCCGTTCACCACCTGCACGCTGATCATGTTCTCATACTGTGAGGCGCGCAGGGTCTTCTGTTCCGTGACATCCAGCCCACGCTGCGCGGCCAGTCGCGCGGCGTTGATGATGTTGACGCGCACGTCCACGACCGATTGCAGCATGCCTTTGATGACCGCAGCCGTGACCGAGGACAGATCGTGCTCGGCCAGCGAGCCGCTGTAGGTGATGGCGCATGACTTGAGGTTCTTGCCGCCTAACTGTACGACCACGCGCCCCAGGCGCTCGGCCAGATCGAGAAAAGGGGTCAGGAACGGCAGGTCGCGCGGGGCCATCAGCGGCGCGTTGACTGCGTAACGCGCGGGGCGCCCAGAGAGCACATCCACCACCTGCTCGGCCACATCCACGGCCACCTGATCCTGCGCTTCGGTCGTTGAACCGGCAATGTGCGGGGTCATGATGACTTTCGGATGGCGCAGCAGGGGACTGTCCGGCGGTACAGGCTCTTTCTCGAACACGTCGAGCGCCGCGCCGGCGACATGCCCGCTGTCCAGCGCGGCCAGCAGCGCCGCCTGGTCAATGATGCCGCCGCGCGCGCAGTTGATCAAGCGCACGCCGGGCTTCATGCACGCCAGCGCGTCCGCGTTGATGAAGCGGTTGGTTTCTTCGGTCAAGGGCAGGTGCACGGTGATGAAATCTGCGCGGCTGTACAGCGTTTCCAACGAGACCAGTTCCACGTTCAGATTGGCGGCCATCTCGGTGGAAATGTAGGGGTCGTAGGCGATGACGTCCATGGCCAGCCCCTGCGCGCGCCGCGCTACCTCGCCGCCAATGCGCCCCAGGCCCAGGCAGCCCAGGATTTTGCCGCGCACCTCGGTGCCCATGAAGCGGCTGCGCTTCCACTCACCGCTGCGCAGCGAGGCGTCGGCCTGCGCAATGTTGCGCGCCAGCGCCACCAATAAGCCTACTGTGTGCTCGGCGACCGAAATGGTGTTCCCGCCCGGCGCGTTGACGACCAGGACGCCCAGGTTGGTGGCCGCGTCCAGGTCAATGTTGTCCACGCCGACGCCGGCGCGCGCCACCACTTTGAGCTGCTTGCCGGCCGTGAGCACAGCCGCGGTGACTTTGGTTTCGCTGCGCACGAGCAAGGCGTCGTACGCGGGGATGATCTCGATCAATTCGGCCGGCTTCAGACCGGTGCGTACATCTACGGCCAACCCATGCTTCAACAGCAGGTCAAGCCCAATCGGCGCCAGCGGGTCCGAAACCAGAACCCGACCAGGGCCACTTATTTTTAGTGTCTCCATGCGTTCTACAACCTCGTTACCATGTGTCGTTGTAACTGCTCAGACCGCATGCAGCGAGAGCGATTGAAATCGCGCCTGATGGGCGTGACCGCCGGGCGTCCACCTTCGTAGACGCAATGCTGGTCGGCGCAGGCCGACCTTGTGGCGGAACGCCCGTTTGGCCCGAATTCATTCGGCGGCTGGGCGGTTACGTCTTGTTTTACATCTGCTCTGGCGCGCTCATGCCCATCAGGTGCAACGTGCGCGCGAGCATGATGCGACAGGCATCTACCAACTTCAGCCGCGCCTGACCCAGGGCTGCATCGGCCGGGTCGCTTGAAATGACGCGGCAGTCGCGGTAGAAGATGTGAAAGGCGTTGGCCAGCTCTTGTGCGTAGTAGGTCAGATGGTGGGGCGCCAGGTGCCTGGCCGCCACGGCGATGATTTCCGGCAGCTCCAGCATTTTGCGTAGGAGCGCCATTTCTGATGGATGATGCAGCAGCGTCACGTCAGCCGCTTCGTCGAGGCTGGTGTGCATTTCTTGCGCGCGCCGCAGGATGCTGCAAATACGGGCATGGGCATATTGCACGTAATAGACCGGATTTTCGCTGCTCTGCTCGGCCGCCAGCTTGAGATCGAACTCCATCTCACTCTCGGCTGCCCGCGTCAGCAGCATGAAGCGCACAGCATCCGCGCCCACTTCGTCAACGACCTCGGTCAGGGTCACGATGTCGCCCGCGCGCTTGGAGAGCTTGACCTCTTCGCCGCCGCGCTTGAGCTTGACCAGGGCATAGATCGGAATCGTCAAGCGCGCCGGGTCCAGTCCCAGCGCGGCCACGACCGCGTTCATACGCGGCACATGCCCTTGATGATCCATGGACCACACATTGATCACGCGCTCGAAGCCGCGCCGCACGAACTTGTCATAATGATAGGCGATGTCCGAGGCGAGGTAGGTCGGCTCGCCGCTGCGTCGCACGAGCACCTCATCCTTTTCTGCGCCGGGGAAGCGGCTGGCCGCGAACCAGGTTGCGCCATCCTTGTGATAGGTCAAACCTTTGGCCTCCAGCAGCGCCAGGGCCGTCTCGTACGTGCCGTCGCGGAAGAGGGATCGCTCGGAGAACCAGCGGTCGAAGCGCACGTCGAGGCGTTCCAGGTCCTTGCGCAGACCTTCCAGCGCCATCTGCAGCGCCAGGTCGGTCAGCTCGGAGACGGCCTGCTCTTCCGGCAGATCGAGATAATGGCGGTCATGGGCCGCGGCCAATTGCGCGCCCCATTCTGCCAGGTAGGCGCCGTGGTAGCCATCGTCCGGCACAGGTCGGTTGATGCCCAGCGCCTGCGCGTAGCGGGCGAGCAGCGACGCGCCGAATTTGCGCATCTGGCTGCCGGCGTCATTGACGTAGAACTCGCGCTGCACGTCATAGCCGGCGGCGGTCATGACCCGCGCCACGGTGTCCCCAAAAACGGCATTGCGCGCGCCGCCAAAGTGCAGCGGACCGGTGGGGTTGGCGCTCACAAACTCCACCTGGATGCGGCGGTTCTGTCCTTCGGTCAGCGCGGCCCAGGCTTCGCCCTGGCGACGGATCTCATCCACCTGGCCGGTTAGCCAATCGTGCGCCAGGTGGAAGTTGATGAAGCCCGGCGCCAGCGCGCTGACATCAGCCAGCGCGGGATGCGCCATCTGCTGGATCTGCGCGGCGATGATCTGCGCAATTTGCAGCGGCGTCAATTTTCCGGCGCCCTGGCTGACGCGCGCCTCATTGACCGGCCGCACCAGCTGCAGCGGCAGCGCCGTGGCCCAGTCGCCCTGCTCCTTGCGCTTGGGGCGTTCGACCACGATATCGGGCAGGGTCAGCGCGGGCAACTCCTCAGCCACCTGCGCCGCGTGCACGGCCGCGACCACGACCTCAGCGAGTTCCTCAGCAATCAATTTCATCAGAAAGTATCCTTGTTACACATAAACGGGTGTCACGAACGATTGAACGATTCCAGGAAGTTTACACTCGGTCAATACAACTCGGTTTCCAGCCAATTCAGGCCGACTTCGACATCCACCTTGAGTGGAATGGAAAGCGTAAAGGCGTGGCTCATCACCTCGCGCACCAGGGCCACGGCCGTGTCTAGTTCAGCCTCAGGGGCCTCCAACACCAACTCGTCGTGCACCTGCAGAATCATGCGGGTGCGCAGCCCGGCGTCCTGCAGGCGCTGCGCCAGCCGAATCATCGCCAGTTTGATGATGTCGGCCGAGGTGCCCTGGATCGGCGCGTTGATCGCGGCCCGCTCCAGCGCCTGACGCACGTTGTGCGGCGTTTGCGCGCCCGGCGCCAGTTCCGGGAAATAGCGCCGCCGACCAAGCAGCGTCTCGACGTAGCCCACTTGGGCGGCCTGTACGCGCAGGCTGTCGAGGTAGGTCTTCACCTGGGCATAAATCGTAAAATAGCGGTTGATGAACTCCGTGGCTTCGCCAGGCGTCATCCCGGTTTGCTGCGCCAGGCCGAACGCGCCCTGGCCGTAGACCAGCCCGAAGTTGACGGTCTTGGCGCGGCCGCGCATCTCCTTGGTCACCTCCGCCAGCGGCACGCCGTAGACCGCGGCGGCCGTGCTGGCATGGACATCTTCCCCGCGCTCGAACGCGCCGAGCAGGTTGGGATCGCGGCTGGCGTGGGCGACGATGCGCAGCTCCACCTGCGAATAGTCGGCCGAGATCAGCCGCCAGCCCGCGGGCGCAATGAACGCGCGGCGCACCTGGCGCCCGATCTCGGTGCGAATGGGGATGTTCTGCAGGTTGGGGTTCGAGCTAGACAGGCGTCCGGTCTCTGCGCCGGCCTGGTTGAAACTGGTGTGCACGCGGCCGGTGCGCGGATTGATCAGGCTGGGCAGCGCCAGCACGTACGTAGATTGCAGCTTGCCCAACTGCCGGTATTCCAGGATTTTGTCCAGGATCGGGTGCTTGCCGGCCATGCCTTCCAACACCCCCGCGGTCAGGCTGATCTTGCCCGTGGCCGTGCGCGCCAGGCCGGTGGAGGAAATTGCCAGCTTGCCAAACAGCACGTCGGCCAACTGCTGCGTCGAGTTGATGTTGAACGCCAGGCCGGCCAGTTCGTGAATCTCTTGCACGAGCGCGGCCAGCCGCTGCGCCAACTCCACTTCCATTTGCTTGAGGAACGGTACATCCAGCAGCACACCGGCCCGTTCGATGGCGCAGATCACCGGCACGAGCGGCATTTCGACCATGTTGAACAGCTCGGTCTGGCGCTTCTGCTCCATTTCCGCGCGCAGCAGCGGCACCAGGCGCAGCGTCATATCCACGTCTGCGCTCGCATACTGGGCCACTCGCTCCGGTTCCACCTGATCCATCGTGATCTGCGCCTTGCCCTTGCCGATCAAGGCTTCGATTTCGGTCATCTCGACGCCCAACCGCGCCAGGGCCTGGCCTTTCAGGCCCAAGTTGCGCGAGCCGGGGTCGCACAGCCACGCGGCCAGCATGGTGTCCCAGGAAAGCCCGTTGACCGGCATGCCTGCCTCGGCCAGCACGGTCATGTCGTACGATGCGTTGTGCGCGGCTTTGGGCACGCTGGGATCAGCCAGCATGGGGCCAAGCGCCTGGCGCAGGGTTGCGATCGGCAGCCCGACGGCCTGCGTCTCGGCCACACTGGCGCCCGTGCGGGTCAGCTCGGCGTCGGGCATCACCGCAAACAGCGGCAGATTCGAGGTTTCACGCAGCAGGGCCGTGGGCGGCGGGCTGCTGAGCGCCACGGCCACATACGCGCCGTGGCCTTCGGCCCAGGAAAGCGCCACCCCCACCAGTTGGGCTTGCATGGGGTCGGTGCTGGTGGTTTCCACGTCGAAGGCCACCAGCGGCGCGGCCCGGCACAGCGCCGCAACTTCTACCAGTTCGCTCTCCGTCGTGATCAATCGGTAGGCCGCGTCTGGCTGCGGCTGGTCACTGGTTGCTGCCAGCTCTGCCGTGGCAGGCGCAGCCTCGCTCTGCGGCAGGCGCTCGATCAGGCTCTTGAATTCCAACTCGCGGAAGAGCGTCACCACGCGCTGGCGGTCAAAATCGCGCGTGCGACAGGCGCTCAGATCAAGCGTCACCGGCAGGTCGGTGATGATGGTGGAGAGCTGGCGCGCGAGCTCGATCTGCGTGCGATGCGCGGCGATGGCTTCGCGCGCACGCGGCGGCTTGACCTCAGGCAGGCGGGCCAGCAAGCTGTCTAGCGTGCCAAAGGTTTGCAGCAAGGTCGTAGCCGTCTTGTCGCCGATGCCCGGCACGCCCGGGATGTTGTCCGAGGTGTCGCCCACCAGCGCCTTGTAGTCAATCACCTGCGAGGGCGACAAGCCGTAGCGTTCCTCGACCGCGCGCACGTCGTAGATGGTGGTCTTTGGCTTTGGTCCGCCGGAGGTGTAGCGCACGCGCACATGGTCGTTGACCAGTTGAAACAGATCGCGATCGCCGCTGATGATCAGGCAATCCACGCCCTGGGCAGTGGCCTGGCGTGACAGCGCGCCGATCAAGTCGTCTGCCTCATACCCTTCGATTTCGAAAATGGGGATATTGAGCGTCTCGATCAGCTGGCGGATGCGCGGCACCTGCACCGCCATCTCCTCCGGCATCTTGGCCCGCGTGCTCTTATAGCCATCGAACTGTTCATGACGGAAGGTGCGCCCCACATCAAAGGCCACGGCGAGATATTCTGGCTTCTCCTCCGCGACGACGCCGAGCAGCATCGTGGTGAAGCCGTAGACGGCGTTCGTCAGCTCCCCGCGGCTGGTTGCCATATCCGGCGGCAGGCCGTAGTAGGCTCGAAAGGCCTGTGAGTAGCCGTCAATCAGGGCAAGCGTAGGCATGTGGTTCGCTCCGTTAAGGGAATGCTCAAGACTTGGCGATTTTCAATGAGAATGCCAGGGTTGATGTGTCAGGGGGAATCGTGTGACGCGATAACGGCCCAGGCGGTGCGCCGATGCCAGCGAGCAATTGAAATCGCACCTGATGGGCGCACCATTGGGCGCCTATCTCCGGGGGCGCAATATCGGTCGGCGCAGGCCGACGGCTCGACTGAGCTCGCCGAAGTCCTGGCGGCGGAACGCCCATTCGCCCCGAATTCATTCGGCGGCTTGGCAGGATGCCTGAGTAGTTACGTTGCCCCGCAGCGCGTGACCCGCGTGTCCGCCAGCGCGCCGATGCGTCAGGCACAAGCGGTCTGTCGGCTCACTTGGCCTTTTCCCAAGCCAGGCTGCCATTGCTCAGCAATTCCTTGACTTGGGGATACTCCAGAATGGAGGCAACAAACCGGATGCTGCGGTGAGCATCCAGGCGATACTCGCCCGTGTTGAGGTGCAAGTGGATGTTGTCGCCCGTTTTATTCACCAGGCGAATGATGTCGTTCGGTTTCCAGGTTGGGCCGGTTGCTGTGGCTGCCATGCTATCCTCGTTTGGCGTCGAATCATCGTTGGGGGCGGGGGTTGCGTCTGACGCACTGAGTCAGTGCGGTTCATTGTACCATTTTATGCCGGATGGTCAAACGATAGGCCTCATTGCCTCATGACAGCGACTTGCCCTTGCCTGGCCCGCGTGGTACACTTCGGCTCCAGACGTGACAAGACAAAGGAAAGGTGCTGTTTCTGGTTATGATCGTAGATTCACTCGTGGTGGGCGCGCTGCAGGTCAACTGCTATCTCTTGGGCTGTGAAGAAACGCAGGAGGCGGTCATCATTGATCCAGGCGATCAGCCCGACGATGTGCTGCACTTGCTCGCCAAGCACGGTTGGCAGCTGACTCAGATCATCAACACCCATGCCCATTTCGACCACATCCTGGGCGTGGCAGCCGTGAAGGCGGCGACCGGCGCTCCGTTCTATCTGCACCAGGCCGAGCTACCGCTGGTGGCGGACATGCGTCAGCGCGTCATGCTGTGGCTGGGCTATGACCCCGGCGAACCGCCAACCGTGGATGGCTTTTTGGCGCCAGGCGCCGCCGTGCACTGGGGAAAGCAGTCGCTGGAAATGCGCTGGACGCCAGGCCATTCGCCGGGCAGCATCACCTTTGTAGATCACACCGGGCGCCGGGCCTTTGTGGGCGATGCGCTTTTCGCCGGCTCCATCGGCCGCACTGACCTGCCTTACGGCAATCATCAGCAGTTGCTCACGGCCATTCGCCAACAGATCTTCACTTTGCCGGATGACTACGCGGTGCTGCCTGGTCATGGCCCGGCCACCACGGTGGGGCGCGAGAAGCGCACCAATCCCTTCTTCGATGATGACGCCGATGAACTCTAGCTGCACCTACGCCCAGCCTGTGGAGACGCTGACCTGTGGAACATGATACCTACCACCAACTGACCTTGCCGGCTGCGATGCAGGCTGAAATCATCGCCCATGCGCGTGAGGGCTGGCCGGACGAGGTCTGCGGGATATTGAGCGGTAAAGACGGCGCGGCCATCAGCCTGGTGCGGGCGCGTAACGTGGCCGAGGATCGCCAGATCAATTACACGGTGGATCCGCAAACCCTGCTGCGCCAGTTCGACTTCGAGGAGGCAGGCGAGGAGATGATCGCGATTTACCACTCGCACCCGTCCTCGGCCGCTTATCCATCGGCCACCGATGCGCGCCAGGCCACCTACCCCGATGCAGTTTACCTGATCTGCTCGCTGCAACATCCCGACGCGCCGGTGATCCGCGGGTATCGGCTCTTGCCGCAGCCGTTCGACGGTCGCGCCGCCGACTTTCCACTGCAATCGGTGCGTGGGCGTGACGATTTTTGGGCTTATCAGCACCCCGCGCCGGATGCCTTCTATATCCTGCACCTCATGCCGCCCGTCGGCGCACCGATCTTGCTCAAAGTGCGGATAGAAGAAGTCGCACTGCGCCCGTGACACATGACCGCTAGGTTTTTTCCCAACCCAACGTGCGTAGAAACGCGATATCCTTCTTGCCCAGAACCGCGCGCGCCAGCAGATCAGGGCGTTGGGCCAGAGTGCGGCGCAGACTCTCATGGCGGCGCCACTCGGCCACGCGGGCGTGATGACCTGACAGCAGGATGTCTGGTACATGAAAGCCGCGAAACGAGGGCGGCCGCGTGTAGTGCGGATACTCCAGCAGACCCGTGGCGTGCGAATCTTGCGCGGGCGCTGCGTCGAAACCGAGCGCGCCTGGCAGCAGTCGCGTCACCGCATCCACGATGACCATCGCCGCCAGCTCGCCGCCCGACAGGACATAATCCCCAATGGAAATCTCATCGGTCGCCAGGTGCAGGCGCACACGTTCATCCACGCCTTCATAGCGGCCGCAGATCAAAGCCAGGCGTGCGTGGCCTGCCAGCTCGGATGCCAGGTGCTGGTCGAACGGCCGCCCCTGCGGCGAGAGTAGAATGACCGGGCAGGGCGGGGGGGCAACGTCCGTTTCGATGGGGAGATCACGCAGGGCCGCCCCTGCATCCTGGTCGTTCGTCTCCGTTTGTTCATGGTCCGCACGCCGCGGCGACATCTCCAGCACGGCCTCGACGGCGCGAAAGATGGGGTCAGGCTTCATGACCATGCCGCCGCCGCCGCCAAACGGGTAGTCATCCGTGACCTGGTGCTTGCCTTCGGCAAAATCACGGATGTTGTGCATCTGCACCTGGATGATTCCCGCGCTGCGTGCGCGCGCGATGATGCTGTCGCCAAATGGCCCATCGAACATCGCGGGAAACAGGGTGAAAATATCAAAACGCATGGCCGCGCTCCTTCAGGGTTTCAGCTTCGAGATCGGGGGTTTTCGCTGTAGGGTTCTCGTCCGTGAACCACTTCTGTTCCAGCGCGGGCAAGGCGCCGTCGCTTTGCAGGTCGCGCAGGGCCTGGTTGACCTCAGCCAGCAGCCGCCGCGCCTTACTGGGTAAGGCAATCACGTACGGCGCGCTGGTGAGGGCCGGCTCCAGGATGCGCCCCGCGGCTTGTTGGCCAACGAATTGGCGTGCGGTGACGCCATCCACCACGGCCGCGTCCGCCGCGCCTGTGAGCACCGCTTGCAGCGCCTCGGCCGGGGTAGCGAAGGTGACGATGGTCAGCGCGGGGATGCGCTGGCGCAGGCGCCGCCCTTCGGCGTCCGCATCAGAGCCTAACTCCACCGCCAGCGCGCGGCCGGCCAGATCGGCGCTGGACGTGATCGGCGCAGTTGTTGCCACCAGGCGCAGCCCC
This sequence comes from Candidatus Amarolinea aalborgensis, assembly GCF_900491745.1. Lineage (NCBI taxonomy): Bacteria > Bacillati > Chloroflexota > Caldilineae > Caldilineales > Candidatus Amarolineaceae > Candidatus Amarolinea > Candidatus Amarolinea aalborgensis. The sequence continues at coordinate 232,235 of NZ_UETR01000004.1, forward strand.
GCCTCGAAATACGGCTGCGAGTAGGCAATATCCCTGGTGTAGCGCGGTTCCAGGGGCAGCGCCGAAATCACCGCATCCACGCGCCCGGCCCAAATGGCATCGAGCAGGCCGTCGAAGCCGATGGACTCGAACTGCACGCGCACGCCCCAGCGTCGCGCCAGCGCCGCGGCCAGATCCGCATCGAAGCCGACGATCTGCCCGTTAGCGTCCAGGCTCTCGAAGGGCGGAAAGCTCGGATCTATTCCAACCCGCAGCACGCCCAGGTCACGAATGCGCTGCAGTGAACGATCCTCGGATGGGCGCAGGATCAAGACACTCGCGATTCCCAGCGCCGCCAACACGACGATCAACGCGGAACGCTGAATTCTGACCTCCTGCCGCTTTGCACTTTGCATTTTGCGCTCCCGTCCTCCGCCATTCAGCATTCAGCTTTCCTCATTCCTCCTGCCGCTTTGCACTTTGCATTTTGCGCTCCCGTCCTCCGCCATTCAGCATTCAGCTTTCCTCATTCCTCATTCCTCATTCCTCGTGCCGCTTTGCACTTTGCATTTTGCCCTTTGTACTTCTGCCCTCTGCCATTCAGCATTCAGCTTTCCTCGTTCCTCGTTCCCTCCGCCGCTTTGCCCTCTGTACTTCTGACTTTCTCCTCCCTCACTTCCTTTCCGCATATTGCTGCAGCTCCAGGTAGATCGGCTTGGGCACAAAATCGGACGCGACGAAGGTGAAGTAGTCCTGGTAGGAGCGCGTGGGGGCCGGATAGCGAAACGCCCACAAGCACAGCGCCTGCAGCCAGTCCCACTGCGCGGCCAGGTTGAACGCCTCGATGGTGTTCTGAATGCGCTGCGCGGGGCGCACGGCCTTGGTCCAGCGTGGATGATCGTTCCAGCCGGCCTCGGTGATGATGATCTTCTTCGCGCTGTCGCCATTGCGCACCATCACCGCCCGCAGCAGCTCCACGCGGCGAAAGTTGACCACATCGCTCGCCGGTGGATCGTCCGCGGCAAAAACCCAGCCGTAGGCATGTGCGGCCAGGATGTCGAAGTAGCCCGCGGCGCCGGCGTCGTACATCTGCTGCAGGAAAATCAGATCATCCAGGCCATAGGCCGAGCCGGCAGGGGCCAGCGTGGGCGCCAGCGCGCCGCCGAGCACCTGCACGTTGGGGTCGGCGGCTTTGGCCTGCGCGTAGCTGATCTTGAGCAGCTCCGTGTACGCGGCCGCATCCACCGGGCGGTAGCCCCACTCCAGCGCCAGGTTCGGCTCGTTCCAGATAACGATATAGTGCACGCGGCCCTGAAAGCGGCGCACGAACTCATAGACATAACGGCCAAAGTCGGCGTAGTGCGCTTCATCCAGGTAGAGAAAGGTCGTATTCTTCGGGCGCGCCCACGTGGGCACAAAACCCAGGCGCGCAATGACTGTCAGCCCCTGCGTGACCGCGTGATCTATCACCAGGTCGGCGTGCGCCCAGTCGAAACGGCCCGGCGTCGGTTCGTGATAAGCCCAGGGGAAGTATTCGACCACCCAGGGGGCGCCTAGCTCGCGCACCATCTGCAGCGTGCGCTTGATCTTCCACGGCTCGACCTCATCGGTCAGGCGCGTGTGCATCCCCATCTTCGGGTTGATCGTATGCACGGTCTGCCGCGGACCCAGCACAACCAATGGCTGCGGCGGTGCGGCCAGGACGACAATCACCAGGAACAAGAGCAGACCGCGCAAGAGTGCGCGCGGCTTGAGTGATAATGTTCTCACGTCGCGCATTATACCCGGCGCGGCATCGCATTAGCAAAAGATTGCCCGACTTCTTTGGGGCAAGCTGTCACCTTGTGTTATACTACACTTCCAGCTTGAAAAAGGAGATGGAAAGCGTTTCATGCGAGTGTTGATCACCGGCGGCGCTGGTTTTCTGGGGACGGCGTTAGCCAACCGCTTGATTGAGTTGGGACATCACGTGCGTGTGCTAGACGACCTGAGCGCGGGAGACCCGGCGCGGCTGTCGCCGCGCGTGCTCTTCACGCGCGGCGATGTGCGCGACGTCCCCAAGCTGTGGTCGCTGCTGCAGGGTGTGCAGTGCGTTTTTCACCTGGCAGCCCGCGTCTCCGTGCCGGAATCCGTGCTGTATGCGCGTGACTACAACGACGTCAACGTCGGCGGCACCGTGGCGTTGATGGAAGCGATGCGCGACGTGGGTGTGCGCCGCGTCGTGCTGGCTTCATCCGCCACGATTTACGGCACGCAGCCGCGCCAACCTCTACATGAGTCTCTATCCCCCAATCCGCAGGTGCCCTATGCCGTCGCGAAACTAGCTGCCGAACACTACGTCTTCACCCTGGGCGCGCTCCATGCCATCGAGACGGTGGCCCTGCGCATTTTCAATGCCTACGGGCCCGGCCAACGTATTCCACCGGTTCATGCGCCAGTGGTGCCTCAGCTGCTCAAACAGACGCTGGCCGGCGGTTCCCTGGTCGTCTTTGGCAACGGCGAGCAGACCCGAGACTTTGTCTACGTGGATGATGTCGTCGCGGCGCTTGTAGCCGCCAGCCAGGCGCCAGACGTGGACCGCCAGATCATCAATGTCGGATCAGGACGCGAAACCAGCATCAATGAATTGATCCAGGCCATTGCGCGTGCCGCCGGGCGTACGCCGGAGGTGCTTTACAACGATCATGAGACCGGCGGGGTCGTGCACATGGTGGCAGATCTAGGCAAGGCTCATCGCTTGCTCAATTACGCGCCTAGTGTGACCCTGGAACAGGGCCTGGCGCAGCTGCTGGAGAAAGATCCACGCGTTCGCCCATCCTATGGCCCTGGCCGGGGAGAATCGTAACCATGCAATCATCATCGGCAACGCCGATTTGGAATCGGTTTGGCATCGGGTTGGTGGCTGGATTCGCGCTGGTAGGCGCTATCCTCTGCCTGGTGGCTTTCCTATTTGTGCGCCCCGAGCTGAATGTAGGCCCTAGCCCGGCGTGGACGCCGCCCGCCGTGGCCCTGGCGCCGACGGACACCCCAGCGCCTCCTTCTGTGCAGGGGGCCGAGCCGCGACTTGCCGTCGGCCGGCGCGGCCAGGTTATCTCGGCCGCGGCTGTCAACCTGCGGCGCACCCCTGGCTACCTCAACAAACCGGCTGGCGATGTCCTGGGCACTGTGCTGCGCGGCGCCACGGTGGACATCATTGGTGGGCCGCAGTCTGTGGATAACCTCACCTGGTGGCAGGTGCGCGCCGGTGACCGCGCAGGCTGGATGGCCGAAACGCGCGCCAGCGGCGAGAGTCTACTGCAACCTGCGCCCTGAGATGGGCGTCCCTGTGTTCTATCACCACCTGCGATGACGACCCGCTATCCCATTCCAGCCCATCAAGTCCGCGCGGAAGAAATCCTCTTGCGTTCGCGTTTCATCACCACGCTGGCGCCAGTCCCCACCCTGGACGCCGCGCGGGCTTTCGTGGCGGCGGTGCGCGCAGAATTTACCGACGCCACGCACAACTGCTGGGCTTACGTCGTCGGCGCGCCTGGCTCCACCGCACAGATTGGCATGAGCGACGACGGCGAGCCGGCTGGCACCGCCGGCAAACCGATGCTGAACGTCTTGCTGGGAAGTGGGGTGGGCGATGTGGCGGCTGTGGTCACGCGCTATTTTGGCGGCGCCAAGCTCGGCACCGGCGGTTTAGTCCGCGCATACAGCGGCGGCGTCAAGACCGCGCTGCAGCAATTGCCCCTGGTGGAAAAAGTCGAACGCGTGTTGCTGCAGGTGATCTTGCCGTACCGCTTGTATCAGCCCGTGGAACGGTTGCTGCCTGCGTTCGAGGCCGAGGTGATCGAGAGCCAGTTCGGAGCCGAGGTCACGTTGCGCGTGCGCCTGCCTGTCGAGCATGTCAACGATTGGCGCGGCGCGCTGCGTGAGCTGAGCGCCGGCGCCATTCAGGTTGTGGAGTAGGGGCGCACGCTTGTAGCCGACCAGGCCTGGTATTTGTCCTCGAGAACGCCGAGGGCGCGAAATTTGGGTCGGAATTCACGTTAGGTTACTCTAAGAAGGAGGCGTTCGTTATGGTTCTAACATTTTCGACATTCTTTCGACGTATGCTATTCCTGGCGCTCGCTGTCGCCTTGTTGCCCCAACCTGTCATGGTTGTTGTACCCCCCCCCCCACGCACTGCAAATAAATCATAATACAACGCATATCGTTGAATCTGAATATCTGGTCAACCCCAATTTCGAAGGCTATCGCACTGGCTGGGCAGAACTTCCCTCGAATAGCATCATTTTTCCTGGCTCGTCTCTTCCTTTGTGGCCGCACGGTGGATATTATGCAGCCTGGCTTGGAGGAAGTGACAACAATAACGACAGGCTCTATCAAGATGTCACCCTTCCAGCCAATATCAGCAGCGCTGTTTTCCAGGTCTGGTATTATGTAAGCACCAGCGAGAACACGACAGGATACGATTGGCTGAAGGTGAGAATCGTCAACCCTGGTGACGAGAACCAGGTCTATGCCACGATTCTGGACCGTGACGCCTATCCGGCGACCAACGCCTGGGTTAGCCTGAATCGCCTCCTGACCGCCGTTGAAATCAATAGCGTGGTTGGGAGAACAGTCCGGGTACTCTTCGTCGGCCACACCGATTCCTCTTTGACATCCAATTTCCTGGTTGACGATCTAAGCTTCAATCTGCAACTTCTTCCGCCCACGGCGACTCCCACCCCCACGCTTACCCCAATCCCGCCTACCGCGACCTGGACACCCACGTTCACCCACACGCCGACGCGCACCCCGACCCCAACCTATACGCGCACCCCCACGCACACGCCGACTTCAACCTACACGCGCACCCGCACTCCGACGGCAACCTACACTCGAACGCCCACCATTACCCCTACGCGTACCCGCACGCCGACGGCCACGCGCACGCCGACGCGCACCCCAACCCCGCCGGTGGCTACTCCAACCCCTTCGCCCACCAGAACGCCGACCAGGACGATCACGGCGACCCCAACCCCGCCCCCGTCAGACCGTAAGATTAAGACCGGTATGCACCTGGGCACCCAACCCGTTGCGCAGTGGAGTGACCCCATGCTGACCAAGTTGCGGCCGCCCAACGGCAAGTGGCCGGCCGCGATCATGGTGATCAGCAGCAACCTGTATGAGATTCAGCGCAACGGCACTGCTGGTTGCAGCATCATCGGCGCGCAGGTTAGGAACTCGACTCTCTTCAACTATTTGCGAGCGGCCGCAAACGCGGGCGTGAAGGTGCTCATCCGCATCCATCCTTCACCGGGAAACTTCATGGATTACGCCATCACGCCGCAACCCCATCGTCTGCTGGTGGATCCCACGGCGACCCCGCCAGGGACCAGTGACCTGTGCCATCCTGACGGCTATCGCCCCATCGCTGATCTGGCCCGTGAAATGCACTTCATCCATGACCTCAACCAGCAGGGTGGCTGGAGTGAATTCGGCTTCGAGCCGGCCAATGAACCAAACACCGAGTGGTATGTGCTGGATGGTACCGCAACGGGATTGATTGATATGCAAAGCCCAACCGCCTGGCAGGACATGAGGGACTATTTCAACCACCTGTATGACTATGTACACTCCACGTTTCCAGGCGTTCGTGTCTTAACGCCTTCGATGGCACAAGGCGCTTACGCAGAACCAAGAGAGTTCACCAAATGCACACCTTTGGCGCTTCGAAACACGAACCAGTCGGGTTACGAAGTAATATCCACTACCTATTCGACTCATAACGACGGGTTTGCCTGGCACAACTACTGGCGCCCTGGCAAAGAACTTTGGGACAACAGTTTTTGCCCAACCAACTCCTCTACACCTGCGGGGGACCATGTCTTCCAGTATTTCCCCTCGGCTATGCGCGCGAATATCCAGGGCAGCGGTAAGCCCGCCTTCATCACTGAGGCTGATCTCTACTCGCCGTGTCAAGGATGGTATAACCCAATGATGTCAAACAAAGACAATAATGACGATGGGGTGACGGCCTCTAACTCCCTGCGTGCATTTGTCATGGCTGAAGCAGGGGCCGACTACGTAATTGCCTGGCTGCTCACGGACGGTCTCAGCGACGCTGCGCAGTGCATTAGTATGGATGATACGGAAATTGCCTGGCATGAAGCCTACCGCGATAACACGGGGGATCGCCCCTGGTTCACCCGTTGGTGGGCTGGTCCTGAGTGAGACCGAGAAGAATTCCGCAATGGGCGATTGATCTACTCCGATGAGTTCACAGGAGGTTATCATGAACGAGAGTTATCTCAGAAGCTGGCTGGCAGGACTTGTGATTGTGGTTGCCATGACCAGCTTGTCTGGATGTCTAGCGCCCGGCACAGGCGATATCGCTCTGCCGTCCGGGGATGTTCCGTTGCTTGAGGCCACGACTATTCCGTCAGGAGATGCCCCGGCCACGGCGGTGTCGCTTGACGATGCTACAGGAGTCGCGACAGCCAGTCCGATGCACGAGGTGCGACTAGGGGAAACGAACGAAATCGCCCCTGCACCTTCGCGTCGCTATCGCGTTCGCATGGAAGACCAAAGTATTGGGGTACAGCGCGGTGTCATGGCCCATAAGCATAGCTTGTACTTGCATGACAATGAGACAGGCCAGGAGTTTCGCTTGGGGGACGATAGTGGCCAGGCCGATTTTGAGGCTATAGACGACCAATATCTAGTTTGGCGTTGGTCGCTCTGTGATCCCTGGCCATGTCAGGATCGGGCGCAAGGACTTTATGCCTACGATCTCACGACCGGCGAACAAGCGTACATCGGATTGGGAATTGATGTTTGGATGTCGAATCAATGGATCATCTTCACCAGTGACGAAGGCACTAACAAACGTGTGGGACTGCGCGCCTACAACTTGGAGACCGGCGACGAGATTGTCATTACCAGGGCACGAGCTGCCTTTCTCGGTATCCGCACGATGACGCTCTATCATATCAACGAAGGAATGATTGCTTGGGTGGATTATGACGAAGAAACCGGACAGATGGCCTTAGCTGTATTCGATCTAAGCACCAGCACCCGCCGCATACTCGATATTCCTGGACTATTCGGAAAACATTCCCCTCCCTCCCAGATTCGCGTTTCTCGAACACAGGTTGTGTGGCGGGATGAGACGCAACGCGGGTACGATTTGCGATACGACGTAATCTATGCAATCCCAATCATGCCGCCTGGGCTGGAAGATATCTCGGCTGACTACCTCGATCCCATTCTCGTCAGTGGAAATTACGTAACTTGGGGATTGGAGATCAATGGACAAGCTCGTTATTTCATGGCGCCGGTGATCGTAGATGGTGAGGTTTCGCCATTGCCGTCGCCTCTGCCCACGGCGACGGTGGTGTACCAATCCATCTTTCATGATCCACCGCCGGAACCCCTACCGACAGAGACACCGAAGGAGACGCCCACGCCTGAGACGCCGACCGACACGCCGACGCCCAGGGATACGCCCATACCGACGGCAACCGACACACCGACGACTGCACCGACCAGGTGAGCCAGGCACCCTGCACAGAGCCGAATAAACAGGTTGCCTTCGTTACCAGTTTGTTCTCTTGAATTCCATCAGCCGCCCGGCTTGACGGCCCGCGTGGCGATGAACGTTGCCAGGTAGTCTGTAAACACCTCGTCCGGACTGCGATCCTCGAAGAATCCGGTCAAGACAAAGCCGGCCGCCAGCTGCCCGCCGATTTGATCGTCTAGCGTATGGCCGAATTCTAGCGGTGCGCCCTGAGCCAGGTAACGCTGGCGCTCCTCTTCGGTCAAATCGGTTAAGTCAGCGTAGGGCAGGCGGTGGCGCACCTTCAAGATGCCCTGATCGGCCAATTCAACGTCGAATAGGTAGCGCACGGGGTTGGCGAAGCCGGCCAGGAGCGCGCCGCCCGGCCGTAGCACACGGTAGCACTCACGCCAGACCGGGCGCACGTCAGGCGCAAATAAGTTCGAGACCGGGTGGAAGATCAGATCGAAGGAGTCATCAGCAAACGCAGAGAGATCGGCCATGTCGCCCTGCACCGTGCGGATGGTAAGCCCCTCCCGCTCAGCCACCTCGCGATCACGCGCCAACTGCGCGGGCGAGTTGTCGAAGACTGTCACCTGGGCGCGGGCCGCGGCCAAGACCGGCCCCTGCTGCCCGCCGCCCGACGCCAGGCACAGGACATCGCGCCCGGAGAGCGGATCCGGAAACCATGACCTGGGCACGGGGATGGTGGGCGTCAGCACGATCGCCCAGTGTCCCAAGCGCGCCTGCGCCACCACCTCCGCGCTGACCGGCACCGTCCACGGGTTACCCTGCTCTACCTGTTGATTCCACGCCTGCCGATTGTACGCCACAACATCCATTGTTTTCTCCTCTTGATTGGTCTATGTGTCAGCCCCATCTTACTCTATCCGCGTATGCCTTACAAACTACTGGATCACCGCGAAGTCGCTAAGACGCGAAGAGCCAATTATTCTTGGCGCTCTTGGCGTCTTAGCGGTTCAGTATCTGAGAGACATGACGGCAGGTTTGAAGCCGGCGGCGATTTGACAAGCGTTGAGCGGCGGCATACTATGACTCCGATTAGCATCAGTCTGGCCGAACCGCTCCCAAAAGGCGCCGACTGCAGCCGCCGAATGAATTCGGGCCGAAAGGGCGTTCCGCCGCCAGGTCGGCCTGCGCCGACCGGCATCGCGTCTACGCAGGTTGGACGCCCGGCGGTACGCCCATCAGGCGTGATTTCAATCGCTCGCGAGGAGAAAATAAAGCGTGAGTCTTCTTAACCCCAAACCAGCCGCGGGCGTGCGCAGCTTGCCGCGCAATGTCTGGGCGGTCAGTGTCACCAGCTTCTTGATGGACACCTCCAGCGAGATGGTCATCAATTTGCTGCCGCTCTTTTTGTCCAACGTCTTGGGCGTCAAGACCAACATCATTGGCCTCATCGAGGGCGTAGCCGAGGCGACCTCCAGCCTGCTCAAACTCTTTTCTGGCTGGCTGTCCGACCGCCTGCGTGCGCGCAAATGGCTGGCGGTGGCCGGTTATGGCATTTCCGCCCTGGCCAAGCCCTTCTTCTATGTCGCCACTGGTTGGGGCGCCATTGCCGGTGCACGTTGGGCCGATCGCGTCGGCAAAGGCGTGCGCACCGCGCCACGCGATGCTCTGGTCGCTGACTCCGTCACGCCCGCGCAGCGCGGCCTGGCCTTTGGTTTTCATCGTGCGGCCGATACCGCGGGCGCCGTCCTGGGGCTGGCGATTGCACTGTTGGTCGTCTGGCTGGCGCAGTCTGGCAGCGCGGGCCTGACCGCCAGCACCTTTCGCACGCTGGTGCTCATCAGCCTGATCCCGGCGGCGCTGGCGGTCATTACGCTGGCGTTGGGGGCCACGGATGTGCCGGTCAGCGGGACGGCCAAGGCCCCGTCGTTTGGCTTCAAGGGCCTGGGGCGACCGTTTCTGCTCTTTATGCTCATCGTCGGCATCTTCGACCTGGGCAATTCCTCCGACGCGTTCCTGGTATTGCGCGCGCAAGAGCGCGGCCTGAGCGTACTCGGCGTGCTCGGCATGCTCATCACCTTCAACGTGATCTATACGCTCATTTCAACCCCGGCTGGCGCTCTATCTGACCGCATCGGTCGGCGGCGCCTGCTGATCGGCGGCTGGCTGGTCTACGCGCTGATCTACCTGGGCTTTGGACTGGCGCAGACGGCCTGGCACATCTGGGCGCTGTACGCCGTGTACGGCTTTTATTACGGCATGGCCTATGGCACGGCCAAGGCCCTGGTGGCCGACCTGGTGCCGGCCAATCTGCGCGGCACGGCCTTTGGCACCTACAACGCCGTACTCGGAATCCTCGATTTTCCAGCCTCCGTCATCGCCGGCGTGCTTTGGCAAGGCGTTGGACGCTGGGCCGGCCTGGGACCATCCGCGCCCTTCATCTTCGGCGCGGCCACAGCCCTGATCGCAGCCGTCGCCATGGCGTTCGTCTTACGTGGACAACCGGAGGGAAGTCATGTCTGATCCATTCATGATCTACGGCGCCACCGGCTACACCGGCCAGTTGATCGCTCGCCTGGCCGTGACGCAAGGCTTGCGCCCGCTGCTGGGCGGACGTTCGGCCTCCGCCCTGGCTGCCCTGGCCGGGGAACTGGGCCTTGATTACCGGATCGCGCCGTTGACCGATGCCGCCGCCCTGGACGCGGCGTTGGAAGGCGTGGGCGCGGTCGTGAACGCGGCTGGCCCGTTTGTGCACACCGCGCAGCCAATGGTGGATGCCTGTCTGCGCACGGGCGTCCACTACCTGGACATCACCGGTGAAATTGCCGTTTTCGAGGCGCTGGCGCGGCGCTCGGCCGAGGCCAGGGCGGCTGGCATTAGCCTGCTGCCTGGCGTTGGCTTCGATGTCGTGCCCACGGACTGCCTGGCGGCACACCTCAAGGCGCGGCTGCCCAGCGCCACGCACCTGGCGCTTGCGTTTCGCAGCGTCGGCAGCACCTGGTCACGCGGCACCATGAGCACCATGATCCAGAGCATTGATCGCATGGGCGCGGTTCGGCAGCAGGGCAAGATTCGCCAGGCGCCGGCGGCGTGGAAGACGCGCGCAGTTGACTTCGGTCGCGGCCCGGTGACGTGCGTCACCATACCCTGGGGCGATGTATCAACGGCTTTCCACAGCACCGGCATCCCCAACATCGAGGTTTATGCGGCCTTTCCGGCCGCCGCACGCCGCGCGCTCGTGGCCAGCCGCTGGGTGGGCGGCCTGCTGGCCGCGGCGCCTGTGCAGCGGATGCTCAAGCGCGCCATCGGCGCCGGGGCGCCGGGGCCAAGCGCCAGCCAGCGCGAACAGGGATTCAGCCTGGTGTGGGGAGAGGTGCGCGATGACCAGGGGCAGGTGCGCGTATCGCGGCTGCGTACGCCGGAGGGTTATCAGCTCACTGCCCTGACCGCGCTGACGGCCGTGCGGCGCGTACTGGCTGCTGAGACTTCCCCCGGTTTTCTGACGCCGTCGCTGGCGTTCGGGGCCGATTTCATCATGCAGTTTGCGGGTGTCGTGCGTGAAGACCTACCATGAGCGCCGCATCGCCTGCTTGCCAGCTTCTGGTTTTTACCTCATCGTGGTAGAATCAGCCGCGCTTGGCCGCTGTCAAGCCTAATGCCGGACGCCCGCTCGCGATCCGAGCCAATCTGAAATCAGAGGATGTCCGATGTCACGTTTGTTCCGACGCCGCACCCGCTTCAATAGCAATTCTGGCCGCGCTGGCCCGGCCGCTTCACGGCCCCTTGCCCGCGGCATGATCAAGACCGCCTGGCTGCCGCTGCTGGCCGTGGTCCTGCTCACGTTCCTGCTGGCCGGCTGCGGCGCGGCGGGTCCCGCTGCTACGGCCACACCCACGAAGACGCCGAAGCCGCCGGCCACCGCAACCCCGCTCCCGCCAACAGCCACGCCGCTTCCACTGCCTACGGACACCCCCGCCGCCACGGCGACGCCTGTCCCAAGCGACACCCCCGCGCCGACGGAGACGCCGCTGCCGACGGCAACATCGGCGCCGCCGACGGCTGCGCCCGTGCGACCAACGAACACCCCGCGTCCACGCGTGGTTCCGCCCACCAATACCCCGGCGCCGCCGCCCGTCGCCGACCCCTGCGCCAGTATCGGCGGCGATGGCTGCAAGTTCAAGGTGCGCGGCGGTCCTGGTTTTCAGGACAACGGCGGCGGCGAGCTGAAGATACAATTGGCTTTTGTGCACAGTGGTGTGGATGGTGGACAGCCGCAGGGCGATTACCGTATCCGCTTATCCAAAGATGGACAGCCGGTGCCTGGTCCGGAAAACGTGCTCAGCATCGCGCTGAACGCCAACCAGGGACCGCTGGGCAAGTACAACTGGGAATTTGCCATTCCGGCCGGTCAACTGCCGGGCGGCGCTGTGGGCGGCAGCTACACGATGTACGTCCTGGATGGCAACCGCGAGCGCGACAGCCGCGATTTTTCGTTCAACCTGGGCAACAACCAGGGCTTCGTGTGGATACTGTGGGATCAGAATTGAACCGATGCACCCTGGCGCGGTCGCAACGCCGCGCCAGGGTGTCGTCTCGTCAGTCGCTGCGCAGTTACAGCTCTTAGCGGTCTGGTAAATCCAGAGCAACCCATAACGCCTGGTTCAGCATTTCCATCATGCTGGGCGTCAAGGCGCCGATGTCGTTAGTCAGCAGCGATTTGGGCAGGCTGACCAGTTCATCGCAGTGAATGCTGCTATCGTGCTTCAGTCCCTCCGCAATCCCGACCGCCACCTGTGTTGACAGACCGTCATGATTCGAATACACAGGCGCGCAGATGACCGTGGAGAAACGGGACTCAATCAAAACCTGCCGGCTGACAACCACGAAGACCCGTGACTTCTTTGGGTCGCGCGCCGAGGGATTTGTCACCCGATACAGGTCGCCGCGCTTCATAGCCCCACCTGGTACGTCAGTACGTCCTCGGCCTCCTGATTGAGTTCATCTGCGCGTTGATTGATGATCTCCAGGTCGCGTGCGTTCTGTTCTTCTCGCTTGCGTTGCGCCAGGAAGATGCGTACAGCCTGTTCTATGAAGTCAGAACGGCTTGTATGGCGTGGACGGAAGCGATCAACGGCGAGCAAAAGCTCTTTGGGCAACAGCACGGTCGCCTTGGCCCGACCAGGCATGTTCGTCATTGTTTCATTTAGCATGTATGCCATTCCCTCATCGCGTATCTATGCCGATGCAAGCCCGATGACCGTATTATACCACAGCGAGACGGTGCAGCTATTTCGACAAGATAGAATTGATTCCAGGGCATACATCGAAGTTTCTCACATTCTATTCAAGCACCGTCTGCACAACCACTACTTTTGTGGTAAAATCACCACACTCGATTCCGTGCCCGTTCACCTGGAGACGAACCCATGTTACGTCGCTTTCTGCTGACGCTCATCGTCCTGCTGCTGCTCGCGCCAAACGCCGCGGCGTACGCGCCGGCCTCGCTCCTCCTCCCCATCTACACCGATGCCCTGGCCGCGGATTGGCAGAACTGGAGTTGGAGTACGACGCTCGACTTCAGCGCGCCGGACCCGGTCAGCGGCTTGCCCGATCGTGCGCTCTCCGTTCATTACACCGACCCCTGGGCTGGCCTGAGTCTGCGCCATGCGGCCATTGCCGCCAACGCCTATGACACGCTGCGCTTCGCCATTCACGGCGGCGGCGTGGGCGGCCAGGTGATCCAGGTGGCGGTGCAGCTCAATGACAGCGGCGGCGAGCAGCCGCCCGTGGCGTTGAATCAGTACCTGCCGCCCGGCGGCGTGCCAGCCAACGCCTGGGCCGAGGCGGCGATTCCCCTGGCCGATCTGTTGCCCACGCCGGCGCCAACCTTTGCGCGTATCAACTGGCAAAACGTCAACGGCGGGGCCAACGCCGCCTTCTACTTGGACGATATCCGCCTGACGGGGCCAGACCCGGCGCCGCCGCAGCTAACCATTCACGCCGCGCAGGGCGTTCGCCGCTTACCGCCGGCCCTGTTTGGCAGCAACGCTGCGTACTGGGATGGCAACATTCACGCGGACGCCGATGTGGTCGCCAAACTGGCGGCCGGCGGCATCACCGTGCTGCGCTATCCGGGCGGCAGCAGCGCGGACGAGTATCACTGGGCGGCCTGGGATCCAGGCAATGCCGGCAATGCCTGGGCCATGAACACCACGGAGTTCATCGGCCTGGCGCAGGCGCTCAACGCGCAGACCCTCTTCACCGCCAACTTCGGCAGCGGCGCCGCGGCCGAGGCCGCGGCCTGGGTGCAGTTCACCAATATCACCCATGCCTGGAATGTGCACACGTGGGAGATCGGCAACGAAATCTACGGCGATTGGGAAACGAGTTGGACGCACGATGGCAGCCAGTACATGCTGGGCGACGCGACGCACGATGGCGCCAACGCGTTTTGTGCAGCCATGAAGGCGGTGGATCCCACGATCGCGGTTGGCATCGTGGGCGCGCTCAACGCCAGCGAATACAACGGCTGGGGGCCGGCGGTGTTGAGCAACGCCAGTCCCTGCATTGACTTCTACGTTATCCATCGCTACGCGTTGGAACCGGGCAATACCAACTACCAGCAGCTGCTGCAGGACGCGCCGACCAACTGGCCTGCGATCATGGCCGACGTGCGCGCAATGCTGGCGACCTATGCGCCCGCGCGACACCTGTCCATCGTCGCCAATGAGTACAACGCCTACTACACTGAGCCGGAAGAGCTGCAGCTGCAAACCGTCAATCTACTCTTCCTGGCCGACACCCTGGGGCAGTTGCTGCAGGGCGGCGCAGCCGCGGCCAATCAGTGGGACATCGTCAACGGCCTGTCGAGCAATGGCGGCGATTACGGCCTGCTGCTCAATTGGGACAACTACCGCCGCACGCCTGGCTATTTCAGCCTGCCGCTCTGGCGCCAGATGGGCGATAGGCTGCTGGCGCTGGACAATTCCGCCAACGCGGCCACCGCCTTCAGCGCGTACGCGGCCCTGGGCAACAACGGCCTGACCGTTCTGGCGATCAACAAGACGGATCAACCGCTGGCCGCCACGCTCACGCTGCAAAATTTCACACCGAGCGGCAGCGGCGTCGCCTACGTGGCGGCCGGTGCCAGCCTTGACGCGACCAGCGTCAGTTACAACGGCAACCCCAATCCGCCGATCAACCTGGGCAGCGTCGCGCCGCTGGCAGTCAGCGGCGTAACGCCCACCTTCACCTACACCTTCTCGCCCTACAGCGTCACCACGCTGCGCCTGGCGGGCGCGCTGGCCTGCACCTGGTCTGATGTAGATTGCGACGGCGACACGCAGTTGGACGACATCATCGCGCTGGCCGGGCGCTGGGGCAGCCGCGAGGGCGACACTGGCTGGAACGCGCGCTTCGATCATGACGCGGATGGCGCGCTGACCGTGGTGGATGTGCAGGCCGCGGCCGCCCAATGGACGCCGTGAGGGGCGGCCACAGGCTTGATCCGCCGGGCCGGGCCACGCCGCTTTCAAGGAGAAGGCTCCTACGATGCCTGTCATGACTAACGCCCATGCGCTTGTGGTTGGTATCACCGGCTACCAGCACATCAATCCACTGCCTCCTGTCGCCGATGCTCAGGAGATCCGCGATTTGCTGGTGGATCAGAACCACTGCGCGTATCCACCGCAGAACGTACAGCTTCTGCTGGAAGAACAGGCGACCCAGGCGGGGATTCGCCAGGGACTGGCCAACCTGGCGCAGCGCGCGGATCAGGATGCGACCGTATTCATCTATTTCTCGGGTCATGGGGGTCAGATCTCGTCTGGCTCTCGCGCCGGCGCGTACCTGCTGCCGATTGATACGCGCTATCCATCGGATGAGGCCTTGGCGCTGTCGGCGATTTCGGGCGTGGAGTTTACGAACGCGCTGAACGCCCTTCAGGCTCGCAAGGTGGTGGTAGCCTTCGACTGTTGTCATGCCGCGGGCATTGGCAGCCCCAAGGACGCGCTGGCGGCGCCGACGTTCCAGGCCGGTCTACCCGACAGCTATTACGATGTTCTCAAGTCCGGCCGCGGACGCGTGATCCTCTCATCTTCGCGCAGCAACGAGTACTCCTATGTGCTGGCGGGAGCCAAGCTCAGCCTCTTCACCACGCATCTGCTGGCCGGGCTGCGCGGCGGCGTCGTCAGCCGCGACGGCATGATCCGCATCTTCGATCTGTTCGAGTACCTGCAGCCCCGCGTGACGGCTGCCCATCCCAGCCAACACCCTATCTTCAAAGCCGAGGTAGAGGAGAACTTTCCCGTTGCACTCTACCTGGGAGGAGAGGCAGCGGACACGCCTACAAACCTGGATGACTACCGCTATGATGCTTACATCAGCTACGTGGACGCAGATGCAGACGCCGCCTGGGTTTGGGAGACGCTGGCGCCGCGCCTGGAAGAGGCCGGCCTGCGGGTGGCAGTTTCCAACGACGTGGAAGAACCCGGCGTGGCCCGCGTGGTCACCATCGAGCGAGGCATTCGCCAGGCCAAGCGCACCGTACTGGTCCTTTCCAACGCCTACCTGGCCAGCCACCTGGCGGACTTCGAGAATATCCTGGCCCAGACCCTGGGCATCCAGGAGGGCAGCTATCGTCTGCTGCCTGTCAAGATTGCACCGATAGATGAGAGCCGGCTGCCCGTGCGTCTCAGCATGCTGACCATGTTGGATTTCACACGGCCCGCGCGCGCCGAGCGCGAGTTTGACCGGCTCGTGCGGTCGCTGCGAGGACCGCTGCCGCGACAGCTTCCAAATCTTACATCCGCACGCGGGCCATTTTGACATACGCGCGGGTTGGATGTAAGATCGAACAAGATAACGCGGTTTATTGTGGGAAAACGTGACATCTACAGTAACCGATTTGTGTTGTCAGCACCTCACCCCTGCATATTGCTCATGGACCGCAAGTTTGCTCCTTCCCCATCTCTAGCGGCTTGGCTGTTGGTTGACAACTGCTGCGATAGGGGCCGAGCTCAGCCGGGAGGCTTCGCGTGGCGAGCCAGGACAGCTTCCAGTACGACGCCTTTATCAGCTACCACCAGGCGGATGAAGAATGGGCGCATACGTGGCTTCTACCGCGCCTGGAAGCCGACGGCGTGCGGATGGTCACGGAAGCGGACTTCGAGAGCGGCAGCGCCCAGGTTGTTGAGATCGAGAGAGCGATTCGGAGCAGTCGCTGCACCGTTGCCATCCTCACCCCTGACTGGTTACGAAGCAATTGGAACAACTACGAGATCGTCCTTTCGCAGACGCAGAATCTGTCTGATCTCAAACGCAAAATCATTCCTGTCCTGCTCAAACCCTGCGAAGTGCCTTTTTTACTAAGGCACCTGGTCGTCGCCGATCTGACCGATGAGAGCAAGCGTGAGAAACGGGTGCGCGCATTGGCGCAGGATATTTTTGGCCGATCCTGGGCGCCTGCGCCCAATTTGCCGCGCCAGGGCGAGGATTGGCAGGCATTCTGGCCGCAGCTTCGGCTTTGGCTGCGCCGGCGCCAGCAGCTGGGGCGCTGGGGTGTGGCGGCGGGATTCTTCCTGCTGCTTCTTCTGCTCATGGGGCTGCAAATCGGGCCATTTCGTCCCGCTCCCGGCTGGCGCGACCTGGGTTTTCGTGGAGCAGGCGCCTACAATATCGCTCGTGTGGGCGATGCCTTGCTGGTCAGCAGCGACACGGCCAAAGGCAACTGCTTCGACGCCGTCGCCATGTGGCGCAGCACCGACGCTGGCGCCACCTGGCCGCCTGTGTCCGTGTCCGAACTCTGTTTCGACCTGGTGCGACAAGGCCAGCAGTGGGCGGCTGTGCGCGCCTTCGCCCCCACCTGGTCACCCACCCTGCCTCAGGCGCCGCCGCGCCTCTACGGCATCACCTCCGACGTTGGCGTGATCGTGAGCACAGATGCGGGGGCCGCCTGGCAGCTCGTACCATCTCCAGACTTTCCCAGGGATCCGAAATACCTGGCGGCCTCAGCCACCGACCCTAACTTGCTTATGGTGGCGCCGTACAACAAACCTGGTCTTTACCGCTCGCGCGATGGCGGAGTTAGCTTCACGCGACTAGACGGCGGCAAGACGTGTTCGAACGTAGATGCTGGTCTGACGACCCTTCCAACAGAATTCGTCGTCGGCGCTTTGCTCGCAACCGATGCGGGTTTCATTGTCGGCAGCGACGTTCTGGATCGCCATAGCCCTGGCGCCGGCCTTTACTTGAGCCGCGATGGCGGCGACTGCTGGCAGCAGCTCGAAGGGGGCGACGCTACTTGGGGCTATGAAGCGATGGCGGCGATACCCGGACGTGCGGATGATATTCTGGTCGCCGTGCGCGATGGCACATTCGGCCGCGACCAGGCCAGTGATTTCCTCTACCGTTACAACATCGCCGCCGCCTTTGTCGGCCCGCGCCGCTTGATGCCGCTGTTGTGGAAAGGCAACAGCGCGGTCAGCTCGCTCTTCGTCGGCGCGGACGAGCCGCCCATCGCCTACGTGGCCTCGGAATTTGGCGTTGTCTATTACGGCCCTGTGGATCAGCCCACGGCGTGGGCTCAGACCACGCGTTTTCTTACCTGTCTGCTTTCATGCGAGCTCCGCCTTGCGCCCGATGTGCAGGGCGCTCGCCCCTTGTTATTGGCCGATCAGCGCATCTTTCGCTGGAACGATCAGACTGCCTGGCTGCGGCGCTGGTGGCCGTAACCGTTTCTTGGAGGAGTATACCATGTCCAGCATTCCTGCTTCCATTGATCTCTATCCCACTGACCGCTTCGCGCCCGGCTGGCGGTCGCTTCGCAGCCAGATGCCGTCCCCCGGCAGCGATCTCCGGCAAGACCCCAAATACGATCAGGAGAGCCTGCGGCGTCTGCTTTCCTCCCTGCCCATCAGTCTGCAGACCGAGCTTGAAGCGCAGCTCAAGCTCATTGACCCTCGCCAAAACCCAGACTATGATCCCACCAGCCTTACCTATCAGAAGATCCTGAGGAATGCCTGGGGTCAGGCGCGCCGTGGGGTGGACGGTCTGCTGCGCGATCTGACGCTGCCCGTGCGCGCCAAATTCTGGCTGGGCGGTTATCAGCCCCCGCTCGCACAGCGGCGCATGGCCTGGCAGGCTCTCAGCAACTACTCGGTCGAGTACGGTGCCCGCCAGGCAAAGTTCAGTCGTCTGGCCTGGCCCTACCGTTCTCAACGTTTCGCGGCCACAGGACTGCCCCTCTATCAACGCTGCTGGATCGAACATCCACCCACCAATGCGGACGAGGCGCGCAAAGACGCACTGAACAGCATCATGGCCAACGACCGGCTGGCTAAGGCCATGTTTGCGCAAACATACGACAAAGCCTTGTTCGAGACCGCACCCGATAAGGTGGACATTGTGGCGCTTTACCAGCCGCTCGACGACGATAACGCCGCCACCCAACGCCTCCGCCGCGCGCGTACCTTGGGCAAGGCAGCGGCCCCTGCCCTCATCACTCCCCAACAACCAAGCTATCATGTGCGCCATCAGCAGATGCACCAGAACCTGCCTGTCTACGGCGCACAGATTACCGTTCATACCGCGCAGGATGACCATCGCGCTTCACTGACCTGCACCTATCTACCTGTGCCCGCTGGACTAGATCTCGGCGTTCCGCAACCGGAAAACATAGCAGAAGACAACGCTCTGGCTGAGATGAAACGTTGGGCTGACGATCTACAACTGCCTCAATCCCCAGCATGGGCGGCTCAGGCCCACCCCTATTATGGCTCTACGCTCGTCATCCTACCCTTCCGCAGCGATTTCCGCCTGGCCTACGAAATCTGGCTCACCTCGCCCGACGACGCCATCACCTGGAGTCTCTTTATTGACGCCGTCCGCGGCGAACCGCTCGGCTTACCCCGCAACTTGACTTGCCATGCCAGGGCTTATGGATCATCGGCTGAAGCGGCGGCCGGCAGGAGCCCCAGTATCAGCCAAAATCTGACTGCCAACCCGTGCACAGATTTCATGGATCTCGCTCAGCGTCAGGCCAACGGTCAGCATACGCCCATCAATTGGCCCATTGCTGATACCACAGGCCCGCGCTTCGACGCCTCCAACGTTGCGATCCACGGCGATCGTCTGCGCGCCCACTTCATCCAGCTTGGCGCGGACGCCGGTCGCCTGCACGATGCTGCGCGGCGGCTCACGGCTGTCGTCAATCTGCCCGGCCCTGACCTGGAGATGGGCTTCAACCCGGCCACCCGACTGATCACCTTCCAGAGTCAGCAGGGAGCCAACGGTCTGCGGGTCACGCTGCCGGATGGCGCCGTCAAGCCGGTTTTCGAGCCAGCGCACGACCCAGAGTTGGTGTATCACGAAGTAACCCACGGCCTGATGTGGCAGCTCAACCCCGAGCCGTATGCCAACCAGCCTGAGGTCCCGCCTTTCGCTCGTTCGCTGCTCGAGGGCTATGCCAACTACTTTGCGCGCGCCGAGGGTGTCGGCCAAGTCCTGACCCCGCCTGAACCCTGGGCCGCGGCCGCCTATCGCGCCGCGGATTGGCAAGACCGGTGGACGCTCGATCATCAAGCCAGCAAGGTGGGCGAAGACCTCATGGCGGCGCCCTGGCTTTTCCCTCAACCGCGCATCAGCGGCCTCGCCGTCTACGACGCGGGCATGGTGTGGGCGCGCACCTTGTGGGACGTGCGCCAACTCTTGGGCGGCGACTTGAGCGCACGCATTGACCAAATGGCCTTGGAAGCCTACGTGCACGCCGTTGGTACGGTGACCAGTTTCGAGGCCGTTGCCGAGGGCTTCATCGAGGCCGCCGCGCGGCGAACAGACACCTACCTGAGCGACGCCCTGCGGCCTTTGTTTGCCTCTCGCGGCCTGGTCGCCGAACCGCGCATCCAGGCGCTGGCGCAAGTCGGTACGGACTGGCTTGTGGGCACGGCCGATGGCGTCAATCGCCTGGCGGCCAATGGCGTCTGGACCGCAGAAGCCGATGAGGTCGGTCACCCCTTGCCCGGCGTCACCGATCTGCTGGCCGACGGCGCGACCATTTACGCTGCTACGGCGGCCGGCGTATATCGCCGCAAGACGAACCAGAATGGCTCAGTATCCTGGGAAGAGGCCGGAGAGCTGCCAAATAGAGCGCGGCCACTGGCTTTGGCCGCACGCAATGGCAAGATTTTCGCAGCTACAACACACGGCTTATGGATGGCCGACACGGCAAACCCACTGCTGGCCTGGGTGGAGGCCAATCCGTCCGCAGCCTCGCCTTCCACACCCTATTCCGACCTGGCGCTCGACGTTGACGTTGGTCTGGACGCCGCCGGTCAAGAGGTTTATTATGTGGCAGGTCTCACCGCCCTGCAAGTGCGCAGACCCGCCACCGATACTGGCTGGCTCAACGTGGAGTTGCAGCACGAATGGACAGACTTCGTTCTCTGCGTCGCCGCGCATGAGAAAGAAGTGTTCGTCGGCACGGGCACGGTCGGGCTGTGGCAATGTGAACTGGATGCGGGAGACAATATCACGCAGTCCCAGGTGGCCGCGCCAGGTCAATTTGACCATGGCGCCATCCTCAGCTT
This sequence comes from Candidatus Amarolinea aalborgensis, assembly GCF_900491745.1. Taxonomy (NCBI): domain Bacteria; kingdom Bacillati; phylum Chloroflexota; class Caldilineae; order Caldilineales; family Candidatus Amarolineaceae; genus Candidatus Amarolinea; species Candidatus Amarolinea aalborgensis. The sequence continues at coordinate 253,298 of NZ_UETR01000004.1, forward strand.
GGCCGTGATTGCCGGGCCGCCTCTGCGCCTCTGCGTCGGCGCCACCACGGGCGTCTTCGTTGGCGACAAGACAAATGGCGGGTGGGCATGGCAGAAATTGCCCGGCGATCTGCCGGCACAGGCCGCATTGACCGCGCTCGCCAAGACGAACGGCGGCTTGAGAGCTGGCAGTGTCCTGCACGGCCTGTGGGAACATAATGGGGCCGCCTTTAGCCCGCAGGACACCCAGCAACCCGTGGCCTTGGCGGACATTCCGCGCGTCCAGCCCACGCAACCCGCCGTTATTACCATACCCCTGCCGCCTATGCCGGTTCCGCCCGATGCCTGCGTGCTCCCCTTCTACTTGTTGACCAGGAGCACCGTGCAGATTGAGCTCAGCAGCCCGTCAAGTCAGGCGCTGGTGCTTTGGTCGTTGGAACTGAACGTGCGCCAGCAGGACACCACTCCAGCCAATGGCAACACCCGCGTCACTTCGAACGCGCCTCTGGCGCCCGGCTACTATGGCGTGCTCGTGCGGGGAGCCGGCGCCTTCACGGCCACAATGACGGCTTTGCCCTGAGGCGCTTCTTACGGGAGGATACTTCTATGCCTGCGTCAGTTCGTTCGATCTTTACTCGCCTCCTGCTTGCTGCGGCGCTCGTTACGCTGGCGTGGCTGGTTCTGACCTTCCCCGCCTCCACCCAGGCTGGAGGCTGCGCCGCGGTCTATACGGTTCAACCAGGCGACACGCTTTCCGCCATCGCCCGCGCCAAAGGCGTCAGCGTGCAGGCGCTCGCCCAGATCAATCGCCTGCACTCGCCCTACTGGCTGCGGGTCGGTCAGACCCTCTGCCTGCCGCAAGAAGACAGGCGTGCGACGGTTAGCCTGGAACTCAGCCATGAGTTTGGGCTTTACGCGCCGGAAGTCCGCGTCGAATTTCCAATCAGCGCTGCTGCTGACGGCGTGTTTTTGTACAACTCGGTTGATGATTTGCGCACTACGATCCCAAGCGATGCGCCGGTCGTGCTCTGGCTGGGGCGGAGTAAGGACAAAGTGGGCTACACCCTGCTGGTGGTGGGCGAAACCATCAGCCAGAATGCAGTCTTTGACCAACTGAACGTGGTGGCGCCAAACGCTTCTACCGATGTAAGCAAACTTCAGCGCACAAAACCCGACCTCAAGCCCGTCGCCGAACTAATCGCCTGGGCCGAAGGCGCTGAGGGTGAACGCCTGCCGTTCAATATTGTCTCTGTCCGTGGTGTTGCCACCCTGACCGCTGCCAAACAGCAGCAGCGCGACGTCTATCTGGCCGTGGCCGGCAGCGCTGCGGCAGGCTATCGTCTCTATGCCGTTGTGGGCAGGGACAACCAGGACAGCGTCATCTTCGGTCCTAGTAATGAAGATATCCAGGTGAAGTGCGACCGATGGCGAGGACGCGGCGGTTTCATCTATCGTCTGCTTCGCCGCTGGTATCGCTGTTAGCCTGAGCTTGCCTTCCCAGCCCGCGGCCGGTCCGCGCCGCCTTGCGCATCTGGTCGGCCGTGAAGGAGCGGGAACCCGTACTCGTAGGGCAGTGGAAAACGATTCAACCTGCCTGTTCAGGGCGAAGGGCGCGCGGGCCACATCACCGGAGAGCCAAAGGCGGAAAGGAAAACACGATCTATGACTCAGTCAACGCAGCAGATCACTGCGCGGCCGCTGCAGGGCCATGAGGATGCCTGGCAAGCGGACTTCTGGCGCGTGCGTCAGTTCCTGGTCGAAACTGCGCCGTTGACGCCGATGGGCCTCAACTGGGATGTGCGGCGCTGGGACGGTCAGTATTTCTACAACCCGCGGGAGCCTGGGCCTGAATGGGCGGCGGGCTTGCTTATGGGAAAATGAGCAGGGCGAACTTGTCGGCGCTGTCAACCCGGAGGGCGTGGGAGATGCCTATCTGCAGGTGCATCCTGACTATCGCCACATCGAAGAGACCATGATCGAATGGGCCGAGGATCACCTGGCAGCGCCCATCCGCGATGGTCAACGCCAGCTTGCCTTCTACGTGCTGGAGTACGATGCTCACCGGCAGCGGCTTTTGCAGGCACGCGGTTACACGAAGACGCCCTACTATGGCATGTTGCGCCATATGCGCCTGGGTGCACAGCCGCTGCCGCAGCCGGTTCTGGCCGCGGGCTACAAGTTGCGCGCCACGCGGCCGGCAGACATGGCCGATTGCCAGCGCATGGCCGATCTGCTCAACGCGGCGTTCCGGCGTGATTTTCACAACGCCGCGGAGTACCATATGTTTGCACGATTGGCCCCATGCTTCCGGCCTGAGCTCGACCTGGTCGCCGAAGCGCCAGACGGCGCGTTTGCCGCGTATGTCGGCATTCCCTACGACGAAACCAACCAGCGCGGCATCTTCGAGCCGGTATGCACGCATCCCGATCACCAACGCAGGGGCCTGGCCCAGGCGCTCATGCTGACGGGCTTGCACCGCCTGCGCGCGTTGGGCGCGCGCTCGGTGACCGTAGACACCGGCGACATGATCCCCGCGAATCGCTTGTATGACAGCCTGGGCTTCACCGAAGCGTACCAGGGCTTTGAATGGCGTAAGGTATTCTAATCTGGACTACGAACCTCCTTTCTTCCCATGCTTACCGCGGATCTTTCAGAAATCGTTGATAAAGAGACCCGGCAAGCTCGGCAAATCTGCCGACGCCCGCATCGTTCGCATGAACAAATCGTCATGCTGACCATGCCTGGTGTTCATCTTGTTTTCATGGCGGCGATGTACTATTGAGTTAGAAAAACCCGTGCAGCCCCCTGCACCTGACCCAGGATGGACCCCGCTATCCGGCCCCTACAGGTGACCCGTCCTCTCCTGTGGCGACCATAGCGCTCCAACGGAGTGATGGCCCGACGGCCATTGACCCTGTCATTCTGCCATTGGAGGTTCAGTATGTTACGCAGGTCGCTCGTTGTTTGTGTCCTTCTCCTCTTGACTATCGTGTTGACTGCGTGCCCATCCGCGCCCGTGGCGCCGCCTACGCTGGCGCCGACGGATACGCCAGTCCGGCCCACCGATACCCCGGTCCCGCCGACGGACACGCCAGCGCCGCCTACGGCGACGCCCGTTCCGCCGACACCGACACCCATTCCACCAACTCCTACCCCGATTCCACCCACGGCGACGCCTGTTCCACCCACCGCAACGCCCACGGCCACACCAGCGCCGCCGCAGGCGGTGATTGGGGCCAAGGGCTTGAATTTGCGCAGCGGCCCAGGCACAGCCTACCCAGCGCTTCTTGCCGCCAAAGGCGGAGAGAAGTTTGAAATCGTTGGCAAGACGGCTGATGGCACCTGGTGGCAAATCTGCTGCGTCGGCGCAAAAAAGGACAAGGCCTGGGTGCAAGCCAAGTCAGTCACGACCGAAGGCGCCGTTGCTGACATTACCGTGGTGAAGGACATTCCGCCGCCGCCGCCCACTGCGACGCCCAACCCGGCCGCCGCCGGCGGCGGATCGCCCAGCGGAGTTTTGCTCTACTCGGTGGCAAACATGAGCGCAGGGCGCTGGGAGTTGTGGGAATACAACTTCGGCAAGGCCCAGGCGCGCAAGCTGTTCGACTGGCGCACGGAAGTAGCCTACTCGACGAACTACAAGCAAGTGGCCTATTACCTGTGGCCGCCCATCGGCGGCGCAACAGGCACAGGCATCTGGGTGATGAACGCCGACTACACCGGCGAGCGCCTCGTCATACTCGGCGGCGCTTACCCGTCATGGTCGCCGGATGGCAGCCGCCTGAGCGCAGGCGACGGCAGGGATGTGTACATCCTCAATGCTGACGGCAGCGGCTTACGCCGCCTGATCAACGGCGAATATCCGGCCTGGTCGCCTAAGAGCAACTGGATTGCGCATCGCGCGTGCAACGGCGGCGCGTGCGGCATTTACCTGACCGACGCCGATACCGGCGCGCAGCAGCGGGTCACCACTGGCGGCAGCGACGGCCAGCCGGCCTGGAGTCCCGACGGCAAGCGCCTGGCTTACATCTCCAAGGACGATGGCAATTTCGAGATTTACGTGGTCAACATGGACGGCAGCAATAAAGTGCGCCTGACCGACAACCCGACGAGCGACGGCCTGCCCATCTGGTCGCCCGATGGCGGTTGGATTGCCTTCCGCTCGGATCGCGAGGGCAAATGGGCCATCTACGCGGTGCGCCCCACCGGCGCCAACCTGCGCAAGGTCACCGATGCCGATGTGCTGCCGGTGTGGTTTTTTGAGAAGATGGCCTGGCGCCGCTAACGCTTCGCATCAGCCAACACAAAAGGGGCGCGTGGCTCATGCGCCCCTCATAATACGCCGCCCTGTCAGGCTGATCTGGCTGTCCGCTCTGTCTTACGACGTACCATTCCCCAGAATTTGGCCCGTTAGTTCATAGCCGTGCGCAATGCTCTGCGCGATTTTGACTGGGTCAAAGTCGAGTGAACCATCGAAGGGATCGAACGTTGGCTCAATGACGGTCAAGTTGACTGGCTGACGGTTGAGGACAGGGCGTTCTTGCAGGGTGCGCACGCCGCGCATGACTGGATCATCCACGTCGCGCGTGGGCGGCATTGCCTCTTCGATGTCGCGTCCCAACGCAGCCAGACGGTTGACTTCCTGCTGAATGTGGATGTCGTTGCGTGCAATCTCGCTGGTGAAAATATCAATCGTGCGCATGATGATGGGGAAGATGCCCTTGATCGGTCCCACCTGCGGTGTTTTCAGCGAACCGGCCAGGATCATGTAGACATGGTCTGCGCCCAGGTCGGCCGCGGCCTGCAAGGGCGTGATCTCCCGCACGCCGCCGTCATACACCTGGTGATCACGCGCCGCCGCCAACGGATGACGCGGCTCCATGAACACCGGCTGCACGCTGGAAGCCAGGATTGCTTCCGTGAGATCGGGATGATTCTGATCCATGAGCACCAGCTCGCCGGTCTGAAAATCCACGCCGGTCACGCGCAGCTCAATGCCAGAGGTAACGACCTTGCTGACATCCAGGTACTGCAAGATTTTGGCTTTGAGGGGATCAGTGACAAAGAGCGATTCACCCCCCAGGGCGCCGCTGAACGCCTGCACGACATCCACCACGCGGCGGCGCAGCCCGAGCAGCTGAATCACTTGCAGCAGCGCGCCAAAAATCCCCGGCGCCGCCACCCCCGTGCCGATCAAAATCGCCAGGCGCCGAATCAAGGCCTGTTCCAGCGCGCCTTGCAGCGCTTGCAAGTCATCCAGATCATTGACCTCCCGATGCGCCAAACGTCCCAGCGACTTGAATAAATCCTGGAAGGTTGGGCTCCAGGTCAGGACATCGGCGTTTTTCTGCAGCGAACGCCACAACCCTTCCAACTCCTGGATCACCGTTGGTGTGCCTTCGGCCAGCTTGGCGCCGTTCAGCGCGCCGACCGAGGTGCCGCAGACGATCTGAGGCCGAATGCCGGCTTCGTATATCCGCTTGAGCGCGCCCACCTGAAACGCGCCCTTCGACCCACCCCCACTCATCACGATGGCAATGCGTTCACTCATGGTCTGGTTCCTTTCATCTACTACGCAAATGACCGCTGCCGAATTCTAGCAGAGCAAACTACCGCTGTCAATCATGATCGAAAGCGACCAGGAACGCCAACTGTAGTCAAAAACCGAATGGGCAGCCATACAGGGCCATTTCCACACTAGGGAACTGCTGGAATGCGGCTCGGTCCAAACGCACGTCTTGCCATCTCCGTCAAACCGTCGTACAATCCCAGGAGCCGCGGGTTTCTGCAAGAAACCCGACTTCTCCAAAACTTTCCCCCAGGAGTATGCCATGTGCGGACGTTTTACTCTTTTCGCATCTCCAGAAACGATTCAGGCTGAATTCGACCTGCCCGCGGTTCCCGTCAACCTGGCCCCGCGCTACAATATCGCGCCCACGCAAGCGGTGGCGGTTATCGCCAACCACACCGAGCGCCGGCTGGAGTTGTTTCAATGGGGTCTGATTCCTTCGTGGGCCAAAGACCCGAGCATCGGCAGCCGCATGATCAACGCGCGCGCCGAAACCCTGGCCGAGAAGCCCTCTTTTCGCACCGCCCTGCGCAAGCGGCGCTGTCTGATCCTGGCCGACGGTTTTTACGAGTGGCGCAAGGACGGCGGCGGCAAGACCCCATTTTTCATCCATCTGCGTTCAGGCCAGCCGTTTGCCTTGGCCGGCCTCTGGGAAGTCTGGCAGACTCCCGACGGTGTGGCGTTGCCTACGTGCACCATCATCACCACCGGGCCGAACAGCCTGGTCGCAGCGCTGCACGATCGCATGCCCGTCATCTTGGCGCCGGATGCCTACGAGCGCTGGCTTGACCCTGAACCGCAAGCGCCTGCCGACCTGGCGCCGCTGCTGGTGTCGTATCCGGCCGACGCGATGAATCTGTACGCCGTCTCGCGCGCCGTCAATTCGCCAACCAACGACAGCCCGGTCTGCATTGAGCCGGTGTAGCGAGCGTTTATCATTTTATCATCATATCGCTTGCTTTTTGTGATGGCATGTCCTATAATAATCACATACTTGCGTGGGCGCGGCTGTCTAGGGCAGTTATCTGCCACGAATGCAAGAAATTCTCACGCAAAGCCACAAAGACACGAAGGAATTGGTTTGCGTCTCTGTGCCTTTGTGTGAGTCATTGGGTTCTGGCTTGTCTGAGTAAAGAAGCCGGAATAGATCATATGCACGAAGGAGAAAAATGCTATGCCTGACAACAACAGTTTGCGTGATCAGTTTGGCTCACGCGAGAAGTCGTCGGCTCAATCATCCGGCGACGCCGGTGATTTGGGCGGAGCCTTTGGCTCGCGCAGCGCTGCCGATGATCAGCCGCAGCAGCCGGCCGCTGTGCCCGCACAGCCGGAGCGGCCCGTGAGTTCAGTGCCTGCGTCGCCGCCGCTCACCGCACAGGCCCCGGCCGACGATCAAGCCCCGAAGAAGCGCTACTACGCGCCCAATGAAGTGATGGCCAAGAAGGGTTGCATCGGCTGCGGCGGCATGGCGCTCGCCATTCCGCTCCTGCTTGGCGTTGTGGGCCTCGCGGCCCGCCTTCGCTAACCCCTGTAGACCTGCGCGCGAGAGGAGGGATCCTTATGTTGTGTGGTTGGATTGGTGCACTGCTTGTCACCATCGTGATTGTGGCTGTCGTTGAAATGATCTCGAAGACCCAGCTGCCCTACGGCTGGTTGGGCAACATTGTGGTTGGTTTCATCGGCGGGATCATCGGCCAGCTGGTCCTGGGCCAGTGGGGGTTGTCGCTCTACGGTGTCTATGTCATTCAGACTTTCATTGGCGCGCTCGTTTTCATCCTGGCCGCCAAGTGGGTCATGGGACGCATGGCCGTTCGCCGCTAGGAACCATAGCCTGCAAATCAAGCGACCGCCCGGTGCTGCGTTTGACCGCGGCGCCCGGTGGTCGTTTGATGTGACAATGCGCCCACACGGGTTCACAGAGCTGAGGGCTGAATGCCTGATTTCATCAATGATATGCAGCTTGTCGAGGCCTTGCGCGCCGGCGACGAAGCGGCTTTCAGCTACCTGCTCGATCACTACCACAACGCCCTGATACGGACGGCGCTCCTGTACGTTTCCAGTCGTGCAGTCGCCGAGGAAGTGGTGCAGGAAACCTGGCTCGGCGTGCTGCAAGGGATTCAACGCTTCGAAGGGCGGTCGTCGCTGAAGACCTGGCTCTTCCGTATCTTGATGAACCGCGCGCAGACCCGCGGCCAGCGTGAGCACCGTTCCATTCCCTTCTCCAATTTTGCGTTTACCGACAGTGAGGCCGATGATCCTGCGGTCGAGCCGGAGCGCTTTCTGCCTGCGTCCCACGCGCGCTGGCCCGGTCACTGGCTGCAGCCGCCGCGCACGTGGGACGAAATTCCTGAAGAACGCTTTCTATCCCAAGAGCTGCGCGCTGTCCTTCTCCAGGCCATTGACCAGCTGCCTCCACAGCAGCGCCAGGTGATCTCCTTGCGTGACATCGAAGGATGGAGCGCCGATGAAGTCTGTAACGCGTTGAACCTCAGTGAGACCAATCAACGTGTGCTGCTCCATCGCGCCCGTTCCAAAGCCCGTCACGCGCTGGAGCAATACCTGGGAGGAACGAGGGGGGATCGAAGTTGAAGACACTGGCCATGGCCGCCCATGAATTGACCTGTCAGGAATTGGTTGAACTGGTGACTGACTATTTGGAAGGCGCGCTGTCGCCGTCTGACCAGGCGCGCTTTCAAGCCCATTTAGCGATATGTCGTCATTGTACGGCTTACCTGGCGCAGATGCAGCGCACGATTCAGGTGTTGGGCAGACTGACGGAGGCTTCCCTGGAGCCGTCCGCCAGGGATGAGCTTTTGCAGCTCTTTCGCCGCTGGAAGCAGCAGCCGTTACTGCCTGGCAACGGCGCCGCGCGCTGAAGATTTCCGTCATGAAATAAAATAGAGGCTCTATCTATGAACAATTCGCTGCCCACGACGCTCGTGATCTTTGGCGCCTCCGGTGACTTGACTGAGCGCAAGTTGATTCCGGCGCTCTACAGCCAGTTCCGCAAAACGCGGCTGCCCGCTGGTCTGCGCATTGTCGGCTTCGCCCGCCGTCCGTGGAACGACGATGATTTTCGGGCGCATCTGCTGGAAGGCATGCACAGCTACGAGCCTGAGGCCTATGATGAGGGAACCTGGCAGAGCTTCGTGGCCAGCGTGTCGTACTGCCAGGGCAATCTTGACAGCGAGGCCGATTATGCGACCCTGAACCAGGCCCTGAACGAGCTTGAGGGTGGACCTGCAAACCGCCTTTACTACCTGGCAACCGCGCCAGAGTATTACATCCCTGCGGTCACGCACCTGGGCGCCATTCACATGGCCGAAGAGACCGACGCCTGGCGGCGCATTGTCATCGAGAAACCCTTTGGTCATGACCTGGCTTCAGCCAAACAGTTGAATGATGTGCTGCACTCGGTCTTTCGTGAGGAGCAGGTCTACCGCATTGATCATTACCTGGGCAAAGAGACAGCGCAGAACATCCTTTTCTTCCGTTTCGCCAACACCATCTTTGAGCCGCTGTGGAACCGCAACTACATTGACAACGTGCAAATCACAGTGGCCGAAAGCGTGGATGTGGGGCATCGGGCCGGCTACTATGACGAGGCTGGTGTGCTGCGCGACATGTTCCAGAACCATCTGCTGCAGCTACTAACGCTGATTGGGATGGAACCGCCGGCTTCGTTCAACGCGGATGCCGTGCGCAACGAGAAGGTGAAGGTGCTGGCTGCCGTGCGGCCGATCTCGCGCGAGAACGTGGCCAGCCGCACGGTGCGCGGCCAATACCGCACCTACCGCGACGCGCCAGGTGTGGCCCGCGCCTCGCAGACGCCCACGTACGCTGCGCTCCAGTTGTACATTGACAACTGGCGTTGGCAGGGCGTGCCGTTCTACCTGCGTTCGGGCAAGGTGCTGCCAGAGAAAGTGTCGGAGATCATTATTCAGTTCCAGCGGCCGCCGCATCTCATGTTCAATTTTCCGGCGGAACGCGTGCTGCACTCCAACCTGCTCTCGATCAGCTTGCAGCCCAACGAAGGCATGCACCTGCGCTTCGAGGCCAAGGTGCCGGACTCCGTGCAGGAAACGCGTCCCGTGGACATGGAGTTCTATTTTCGCTCCTCGTTTGGCAACGGTCCGCTGCCGGACGCGTATGAGCGCCTGCTGCTCGATGCCCTGGCCGGCGACGCCTCGCTGTTCACCCGCAGCGACGAAATCGAGCAGGCCTGGCGCTTGATTGATCCGATCATTGCGGCCTGGGCCTCGCCGCAGGCGCCGCCGCTGAGCTTCTACGAAGCCGGCACCTGGGGGCCGGCCGAGGCGGATGCGTTCATGGCCCGCGACGGCCGCCAGTGGCGTTCGACTTTTGGGGCCGCCTGATGATCAGCAGGAGGTGATTCAAGCGATGGATGTAGCACAACTCAAACAACAGGCAGCCGAGAGGGCCGTGGATTTCGTGGAGTCAGGCATGGTCGTAGGCCTGGGGGTTGGCAGCACGGCGATCTTTGCTGTTCGCCGCCTGGCCGAACGCCTGCGCCAGGGAGACCTGCGTGACATTGTCGGCGTTCCCTGCTCCCTGGCGACGGCCGCCGAGGCTGAACGCCTGGGGATACCGCTGACCACCCTGGATGAGCGCCCCGTGGTTGATGTGACCATTGACGGCGCGGATGAGGTGGATCCCGCGTTCAACCTGATCAAGGGCGGAGGCGGGGCGCTGCTGCGAGAAAAAATCGTGGCCCAGGCCAGTCGTCGTGAAATCATCGTCGTAGACGCCAGCAAGCTCTCGCCAGCCCTGGGCACGAACTTTGCTTTGCCAGTGGAAGTGACGCCATTTGGCGCCGGCGCGCAGGTGCGTTACCTGGAGCAGTTGGGCGCGCAGGTGACGGTGCGCCGCAATCCACAGGGCGAGTTGTACTATACCGACCAGGGCAACCTGATCCTCGACTGCGCCTTTGGCCCGATCGCTCAGCCTGCCCATCTGTCCGGTCTGTTGGCTGCGCGTGCAGGCATCGTGGAGCATGGGCTGTTCATCGGCCTGGCCACCGATCTGATCGTTGCTGGCGCCGACGGCCTTCGCATCAGCGCGCGGCCCGATCAGCCTCTGCACAACCAGGTGCGTGATGACTAACGCTGAGCCGGCGCACTTTTTGGTATTCCCCACCATCGAGGAAATGAGCGCCGCGGCCGCGGCCGCGATCGTAAGCCTGATCAATCAAACCGTGGCTGAAGCCGGTCTTTTTACCCTCGTTCTCAGCGGCGGCAGCACCCCGCAGCGGCTGTACCGTCATTTGGCCGAACACTACGCCCGCCGCCTGCCCTGGGAACAGATTCATCTTTTCTGGGGTGATGAACGCTGTGTGCCCTCCATGCACCCCGATAGCAATTTTCATATGGCGTTCGATGCGCTCATCTCGGCGGTGCGCATTCCCTACGAAAACGTTCATCGGATCAGCGGTGAAAATGTGGCTGATGAGAAGGATGCGGCCGCGCTGGCAGTCGCCTATGAACAGGAATTACGCCGTTTTGCACACAAAGTCGGGTTGGGGTCAACGTTGGCATTCGACTTGCTCCTGCTGGGCATGGGCGAGGACGGACATACCGCCTCGTTATTTCCAGGTTCTCCAGTGTTGAATGAAACGCAGCATTGGGTGGCGGCGGCGCAGGCGCCGGCAACGTACAGCGTGACTCACCGCGTCACTATGACGCTGCCGCTGATCAATCAGGCCCGGCGTGTATTCCTGTTGGCGACCGGCGCCGCCAAACGTCCGCTGATTCAGATGATTCAGCAAGACGCCGACCAGGCTGCGCGCATCTACCCCGTGGCGCGAGTGAAGCCCATGCACCCACCTACCTGGTTTCTCGATGAGGCGGCTGCGCCCTCGGCCGCATATGCACCCCGCGATCACACGTCCGAAGGTAACTAACATGACAGAAGAGCTGATTCTGACCCGCCAGGGTGAGCATACCGTTGAGATCATTCTGAATCGCGCGGACAAACGTAACGCCCTGAATTGGGCAATGCTGAGGGCGCTGCCGGTCGCAGTGGCCCAAGCGCGCCGGACCGCCGGTGTGCGCGCCATCCTTGTGCGCGGCAGCGGCAAGGGCTTTTCCGCGGGCATTGACCTCAACGCTTTTCTTGAACTATCAACCGCCTATGGCCCGGACTGGCAACGTCACATGCGCGAGATTACAGAGGAATTCCAGGCGCTGCTGAACAGCCTGGCGCAGGTCGAACTGCCTACCATTGCCGTCATGCACGGTTTCGCCCTGGGCTTGGGGTTAGAACTCGCCCTGGCCTGCGATCTGCGCATTGCAGCGGCCGGCACGCAGATGGGGCTGCCAGAAACCCGTCTGGGTATTGTGCCGGATGTCGGCGGTTCGACGCGCTTGGCGCAGGTGGTAGGTTTGGCGCGGGCGAAGGAGCTGATATTCACGGGCCGTCAAATTGATGCTGCGCAAGCCGAAAGCTGGGGTCTGGTCAATCGCGTGGCGCCCGTGGATCTCCTTGAGGCAGAGGTCAACGGATTGGTTGAGGAGATTGTCCAGTGCGCGCCGTTGGCCGTGGGCATGTCGAAGCGGTTGTTGAACGGCATGTACGACACACCGCGCGGTCTGGCCCTGGAAGGTTGGGCGCAGAGTCAACTGATCGCCACACAGGATTTTGGCGAAGGCGTGCAGGCCATGCTGCAGCGCCGCCCGGCTCAGTTCAAGGGCAAGTGAGGCGCATCACGAACCCGACTTCTATCAGAAGTCGGGTTTCTTACGCGCCGGTTAGGCAGTAGCCGCTGCCGCGGACAGTGATCAGCAGCTTTGGTGATCCCGGCGTTTCTTCGATCTTCTCACGCAGCCAGCGGATGTGGACGTCCAGCGTGCGCGTGTCGCCCAGGTAGGCTGTGTCCCACACCCGTTCCATCAGTTCTCGCCGCGTAATCGTCTCGTTTGGGCGGCGCATGAACATTTCAAGCAGGAGGCTCTGTTTGGGCGTGAGGTGATGCTCCTGCTCGCCAATCCACAGGTGGCGACTCACGATGTCGAGTTTCAGTGGGCTGGCAATCAGGATATGCGTACTGCGTTTTTGCTTGGCTGCAGGCATACACTGCAGAACATGCCGCGCGAGGATCGGAGCGTCCACCAACTCATCCATCATATCGGCCAGCGGCCAGGCCGCGGCCATGATGCCGATCAGCCCGGCTTCGGGCGCCAGCAAACGCACGCGCTCCACAAATCGGCGCGTCACCAGGCGCGTGGCAGCGCCATCCAACAGGAGAAAGTCCGGATGGTGGTCTTGGATGGTGGAATAGGCGTTTGACTGCGAATTGGCGTGAACGACCTGGATCTTGTGAGCGGTCAAAATTCGCCACACCGCGGCCAGAGAGTCGCTTCGCTTCGCAACCACCAGCAGAATGATCGCCATGCTTACCTTTCGTTGGTCATCATGCGGCCTGCAGCCGAAACAAGCACGCGTCATTATACACGATCCCGCAATGACCGGCAATGTCATTGACGCCGCTGCAGGCTGTGCTGTTGCGCCCCGCGACGCGGCTAACTTGACTTTCCTGGCTCGTCCTCGTATGATGCGCGGGAGATCAAGCGAGGATCCACCGTCGTTTCTCGGAGGAGAGATGCTAATCCGTCCATCTGTTGTCTATCGTCTCAGCGCCGCATTGGTGATCGCGGCGTTCGTGTTGACCGCCTGCAGCGGCGCGTCGCCTGTCCCTCCGCAGTCCCCGTTGCCCACTCCGACCCCCACGGCCGCTCAAGCCGCGGCCGCGTCTACCGCCGCGGCGCCGTCCGCTGGGTCGGTGGTCATTGGCGTCCCGCAAGAACCGGAGCATCTCAACGTCCTGCTGTCAACCCAAGCGGTTGCCGATGCAGTCGCGATGCTGGTGGTCGAGGGCCTGGTTGCGCAGGATGACGAGGCGCAGTTCGTCCCCGTGCTGGCGACCGAAATTCCCAGCCTCGCCAACGGCGGCGTGTCGGCTGATGGTTTGACCGTCACTTACCATCTGCGCCAGGGGGTGAAATGGTCGAATGGCAACGACTTCACGTGCGCGGATGTCGTTTTCACCTGGAAAGCGGCGGCTGATCTCGACCGCGGCGCCCGCACCGCTGGCTATGAGAACATCGAGTCCGTCACGTGCCCCGATGCCCACACGGCTGTGCTGAAATTCAGCCGGCTGTATGCGCCTTTTCTGACGCTTTTTCCCGTCGTATTGCCCGCGAGCAGCGGCGACCCGGCCGACATGACCGCATGGGCTTACAACCGCATGCCCGTGGGCACCGGGCCTTTTCTGCTCAAGGAATGGAGTGCGGGCGCCAGCATCACCCTGGTGAAGAACCCAGCCTACCGCGGCCAGGTGGGCGTGGATCAGATTGTGCTGAGGATCATCCCCAGCCGTGCGGACGGCCTGCAGCTTATCGAAACCGGCGACATTGACATCCTATGGGGGATGACCGAGTCTGACCTGAACGCGCTCGACGCGCTGGCGCAGGACGGTGTGCGCTACTCGGCGCTGGCGAGCGGTGAAACCGAGTCTCTCATTTTGAACCTGGCCGATCCAACCGTTGACGCGCCGGCCGACCCACTCAAGCATCCGCATCCGCTGCTGGCTGACCTGCGCGTGCGCCAGGCTATCCAGCTTGGCCTGGACAAGCAGCGCCTGGCGGACGTGCTCCTGGATGGGAAAGCTGAGCCGGCCGCCAGTGTTCTCAACCGCGGTTGGGCCGCATGTGCGCAACCCGTGAGCGAGTTCAACCCGGACAAAGCCCGCCAGTTATTGGAAGCGGCCGGGTGGCTGCCAGGGCCGGACGGCATTCGCCTCAAGGAGAGCGTCAAGCTGCGCCTCAGATATCAGACCACCGCGGACGATCCGCTGCGCCAGCAGGCCCAGGCGCTCATCGTGGAGATGATGAAGGCCATCGGCGTGGATCTGCACATGGAGAACGTCCCGGCGGACGTGCTGTTCGCCTCTTGGGGCCGGGATGGCCTGCGCAAACATGGGCGTTTCGACGTCCTTCAGTTCACCAGCAGTCCCTCGCTGGCCGATCCAGGCCGCTACCTGGCCGAGAACTTCGCTGCGGCGAGCATCCCCACCGCGGCCAATAAAGGTTCTGGCTCCAACTACAGCCGCTGGATCAACCGGGATTTTGATGCGCTGCTGGCCGACGCGGCCGTCGCACCTGAGCTGGACCAGCGCCGGGCCATTTACTGCCAGGCCGCTGCCCTGGTCAGCGCCGAACTGCCGCGCGTCGTTCTCTACAACCGTCTGCTCATCAGCGCCTACCGCACGCGTGTGCAGAATTTCAACCCGTCGCCCGGCATGATGGGCTTCGCGTATAACGCACAACGCTGGACGCTCGATTAAAGACACGGTCCGCGGCCAGGTCGCCTCAGACCACACGCGGAACACGGGCCAGGATTTCGCTCACCACTTCGTAGTTGATGGTGCCGAGCGCCGCGGCAACGTCGTCCACCGTGACTTCTTGCGCACCCTGGCGACCGATCAGCACGACCTCGTCGCCGGCGCGCACGCCGGGAATGTGCGTCACATCGAGCATGGTTTGATCCATCGTGACCCGCCCGACGATGGGCGCGCGCTGGCCGCGCACCAGCACTGGCGGCCAGGTGAAAGGCGCGCGGCGGAAGCCGTCGGCGTAGCCCACCGGCGCCACGGCGATGGTTTGCTCACGTTCGGTCTGGTAGGCGGCGCCGTAGCTAACGAAGGCGCCAGGCGGCAGACGTTTCACCTGGGCGACTGTGCTTTTCCAGTGCAGCGCGGGTCGCATCCCCGCCGGCAAAGGCACATCTGCGCCGGGTTGCAGGCCATAGAGCGCAATGCCCGGCCGCACCAGGTCAAGATGGCTGGCTGGCAAGGCCAGCGTCGCCGCGGAATTGGCTGCGTGGGCAAACGGCGGCCGGCGTCCCATGGTGGTGAGTTGATCGAGCAGCGTTTGAAAGCGGTCCAGCTGCCAGCGCAGATACGTCTGATCCGCGCTGTCGGCGGTGGCAAAGTGCGTGAAAATCCCTTCGACAAACAGATCGGGCAGGCTGCGCAGGACCTCGACAAACGGCATCACCGCGTCGGGCGTCAGGCCGAGGCGCGCCATGCCGGTATCCACCTTGAGATGCAGCGGGAAACCGGGCGCAGCCGCGCTCAGCGTGCTGCCCAAGCGGCTTGACAAGGTGCGGCCCGCGCCCAGCGCGGCGACCGCTCGCTGCAGGGCCTGGGCAAAATCGAGATCAAAGACGGTCGGCGTGACCTGGTTGAGCACCACTTCGCGCGCTTGCCAGGGCGGCGTGTAGCCCAGGATCAGAATCGGAGCGGCAATGCCGGCGCGGCGCAGGGTGATCGCTTCGGCCAGGCAGGCGACCGCCAACAGGCGCGCGCCGTTGTTCAAGACCGTCCGCGCGACGCGCACCGCGCCATGACCATAGCCGTCGGCTTTGAGCACCGCGCAGATGCCGACCTGCGGCCCCACGATTTGCTGCAAAATGCCGAGATTGCCGGCAATGGCGTCCAGGTCAACTTCCAGCCAGGTTGGCCGATCGGGCCGCGCCAGGCGCACCTGCCGCCAGCCCGCATCCTGGCGCACGAGCAGCGCCGCGGCATGCGGCGCTGCCTCAGGCGCCAATAAGCTGGCGGCGACTTCCTCCAGGCGCATGGCGCGTCCGCCTTTGATCAGGATGACCGGCCGCGGCGCGTCAGGCTGCGCGCTGAGCGCCGCCAGCATGGTCTGCACATGCCGGGCGGCTTCGGGCTTGCTGTAGGTGTGAAAGATGGCGGCAGCCGGCAGGCCGGCTTCGGCGGCGGCCTCAGCCAGGTGCCGGCTGCGGTCGCTGATGGCGATGAGCTGTTGGACGACGCCGGCCGCTTGCGCGCCCAAACGACGGTGCGCCTCGACCTCCCGTTCGCCCAGGTCGCCGATATCGCCCAGGATGGCCCAGCGCGGCCCGGCCACCCCGGCCAGGGTTTGCAAGGCCGCTTGCGTGGAGGCGGGGTTGGCATTGGCCGAATCATCCAGAAGGGTGGAGCTGGCCAGGCCAGGCAGCGGCCGCAAGCGCCCCGGCAGCGGTTCCATCGCGGCCAGCGCGGCGACGACGGAGTCCAACGGCCGGCCATAGAAGAGGCCTATGGTCAGGGCGGCCAGCACCAGGGGCAACTGATGGGCGCCCAGGAGGCGCACCGGTAAACGAATCGCCGCGGGGAGTGGGCCGGGCAGGCAGGCATGGGCAGCAGGGCTGAAGGTCACGTTTACCTCGCCGGCGAGAGGGCGATTTGGTCCGCCAACGCCGGTCGGGACAGCGGCGGCGATTGGCGTGGCCACGCGCACCGTGGCGTGCACGTCGGCTGCGACGCTCGTCCCCACGGTCAACACGCGCGCGGCGCTGCGTGCAGCCAGCGCCAGCACGCGCGCATCATCCGCGTTGAGCAGGGCGAGGCCGTCCGCCGGCAGGGCGCTCAGCAGTGCGCCTTTTTCCTGCGCGATGGTGTCGAGGGTGCCAAACACGTCGAGGTGACTCTCATGGATGGCGGTGATCAGGCCGACCTGGGGGCGGACCACCTGCGCCAGCAGTTCGATCTCGCCGAATTCATCCGCGGCCAGTTCCAGCACGGCCAGCCGTTGCCAGGGCTGCACGCGGCCCAGGGCAATCGGCAGCCCGAAGCGGCCGTTGAAGCTGCCGGGGTTGCGGAAGACGGGGCTGTCGGCCGCGTCGGGGTTGCCGCCGGTCAACGCCGCCGCGATCAGCTCTTTGGCCGTCGTCTTGCCGCTGGAGCCGGTCACGGCAATCACTTCCAACGGATGCTGGCGACAGATGGCGCTGGCATAGGCCAGGAGGGCCTGGCGCGTGTCAGGCACCATGACGCAGGTGATGGGCAAGGGGCGGGCAGGCGCCTGTTCGCACAGGATGCCGGCCGCGCCGCGCTGCCACGCTTGCTCGATGAAATCGTGGCCGTCGCCGGTTTCGGTCTTGATTGCGACAAAGAGCGGACCTGGATCGGCTGACTGGCCGCCCAGGGTACGCGTGTCAAAGGCAAAGTCGGCGAAGTGCGTGACAAACGCCGGACCGTGCAACTGGCCGTTGGTGGTGTTGAGCAGGTCGCTAAGTTCGATCATGGTGACGCATGGGCTTGATCTGGCTTTCCCCAGGGTGGGATGAAGCTCTCCGGTTCGACGCCCAGGGCATCGGCGCTGCGGGTGATGTGGTTGAAGTAGGCGATAACCTTGGCGGCGTCGTGAATGACGCGATCATCGAGACCCACGGCCCGCGGAGCACCCAGATCGCCCGACCCCATGCTCCGCTGCTGGTGGTCAGCCTGGGGGCAAACTCACACAAGGCCCGATCCACAACCTGGCGAATCCAGGGTCGTGGGCCACGACTCATTACCGGTCTTTCCTATCTGGCAAGCCCAAGGCTCGCCGGGGGTGAAATCCGACGACTGGCGCGCTGTACGGCTTTCGGCACACCCGCCACCACATCAAGATACCACCACCAATGTGACGGCGGCGGATTTCGCTGCAAACGTTCATATGCCAGGCTGGTAACCTGGCTGAGTGCAGCATCGAACGCACTTGCTTGTTCGAACAAGCGACGATCCGCCGCCACAAGCATCGCTCGCTCACGGGCGGTAAACTGTTCATTCTGCTCTACCAGTTTATCTCGCAGCATCAGCATGTCAAGATGCTCGAAACCACTCACTGCTGGCGATTCAACCGCAATCAAATATCGCTGTAATAGCCTATTCATGGAGTAACTCCCCCAAGACTCCCAAATACTGAAACCGACGATCAGACAGGTATTGGTCCGCATCTTCGGGTGGAAAAGCAGTCTCCATGACACCTCCAGGGCCAAACATCACAAGCCATGTTTGGCCTTGGAAAGCCCCGGCAACAGTTGGATAGATGTTCTGGCGCCAATGATAGACATAGACCTGCGCTCCAACATCTTGAACGATGGCCCCAATGATTGTTTCATAGTCGGCCAGAGTTGCATTCGATGGCAGATGTCCATATCGAATTCTGGTGCGAACATGCTCGACTGCCTTTCCTGGCTTCCAGGTTATCTGTGTTTGTAATTGAACTATCGCGTCCCTGACGACTCGCAGCAGATCGCGTGGCCCGGCAAGGAGTTTGGGGGTATTCGTCAAGATGAATCCTCCTGCGGGTAAATTTCATCACGCACCAGGTAAATCACGTCATCGCGCTTCATAGATGATCTGCGTTTCTTGTTTGATACGATCACGAAGGTATGGGCTAATGGCCGCTTCGGTCAGTAGGTCAATCTTGCGACCGAGCATCGTTGACAATTGACGTTCCAGGGCTATTACTGTTAGCAGGCTTTTACGTTTGGAGAACTCAATCAGCAAGTCTATGTCACTTTGGTCATTGGCTTCGCCTCGCGCCATCGAGCCGAAAATACCAATCTTGCTGATGTCGTGCTCTTGGCATATTCTTATGATCGCTTTCGTGTCTATGTCGCGAATTCCATAACCGGCCATAGCAGTGTCTCCTATTGCCTTTTGCGAGGGGTGTCAGCCGCGTGATCAACGAGCACGTGGGGCGACGCTGGCGTTCGTATGACCGACCAAGCAGGCATCAATCCCCGAACTTGATGCCCTGCGCCAGGGGCAGCTCGGTTGAGTAGTTGATGGTGTTGGTTTGACGGCGCATGTAGTACTTCCAGATGTCGGAGCCGGACTCACGGCCGCCGCCGGTTTCCTTTTCGCCGCCGAAGGCGCCGCCGATCTCCGCGCCCGAGGTGCCAATGTTGACGTTGGCGATGCCACAGTCGGAGCCGGCTGCCGACAGGAAGGTTTCGATCTCCAGCATGTTGGTGGAGAAGATACTGCTCGACAAGCCCTGCGGCACACCGTTGTGTAGGGCCATCGCTTCGGCCAGCGTGTCGTATTCCAGGATGTACAGAATCGGCGCAAACGTCTCTTCCTTGACGATGTCGGTTTGCGTAGACATCTTGACGATGGTCGGCTCGACGAACAAGGCGCCCTTGTCTGGCAGGCGGCCGCCGCCAGTGAGGATCTCCCCGCCCTCGGCGCGCACACGTTCTAGCGCGGCCATCATGTCATCTACGCCGCCCTGGTTGACCAGCGGCCCCATCAGGGTTCCTTCGGCCAGCGGGTCGCCGATGCGCACCTGCTGGTAGGCCTTGACCAGGCGATTAGTCAATTCGGCCGCGACCTCGCGCTGCACGATGATGCGTCGCGTGGAGGTGCATCGCTGACCTGCCGTACCCACCGCGCCAAAGAGAATGGCGCGCGTCGCCATGTCCAAGTCGGCATGCGGTGTGACGATGATGGCGTTGTTGCCGCCCAGTTCCAGGATGCTGCGGCCAAAGCGGCGGGCGATGACCTCCGAGACGTGGCGTCCCATGCTGGTGGAGCCGGTGAAGGAGATCAGCGGCATACGCGGGTCGTTGAGCATGAGTTCGCCCACTTCGGAGCCACGACCGATCAGCAGATTGAAAACGCCGTCCAGGCCATAATCGGCGGCCACGCGGTTGGTGATGTGCTGCACGGCCACTGCGCACAGCGGCACATCGGACGAGGGCTTCCACACCACACAATCGCCGGCGGCCGCGGCGATCGCGGTGTTCCAACTCCAAACCGCGACTGGGAAATTGAAGGCGCTGATCACGCCGACGATGCCGAGCGGGTGCCATTGTTCCATCATGCGGTGCCGCGGCCGCTCCGAGGCGATCACGAGGCCGTAGAGCTGGCGCGAGAGGCCGGTGGCGAATTCGCAGATGTCAATCATCTCCTGCACTTCGCCCATGCCCTCGACGCGAATCTTGCCCATTTCCAGGCTGACCAATTCGCCCAGAGGCTCCTTCAATTCACGCAGCGCGTAGCCGAGGTCACGGATCACCTGACCCCGGCGCGGCGCGGGCCACGAACGCCACGTCTCGAACGCCTGATTGGCCCGCGTCATCAGCGTTTGGTAGGCGGCCGGCGTAGCCTGAATGACCTTCGCCAGCGGCTGGCCGTTGGTTGGGTTGTAGGATACCAGTTCGCGTCCGCCGCGATCTTCGATCCAGCCGTCGGGGCCGGAGCACGCGCCGAAATTGGTCTCTTGGATATTGAGCTTTTCGAGTAATGCCTCTACTGACTTCATTCTTTTGAATCTCCTTTGAATCAATTGAATCAACGCTCACATGGCTGATTACCCTTGAGTATAGCATAGGAGCGGGCAAGGCAGAAGTTTGGGGGGCAAGAGAGTCGGCGCGCGCAGAATTGGACCTCCGATCACTCCACATTCCAGGCGTCGTCCAAGCGTAGGACGAGCAGTCCATTCTTCTCGTCAGCGACAAAGATCAGATTGCCCTCAACGGCCACGTTCTTGGCATCGTACGTGTCATAGAACCCGACCTCCACGGGCGCGGCCGGATTGGCAACCGAGATGACACGCACGCCGTATATCCCATCTGCCACAAAGACATAGTCTTCTGCCACCGCCACATCGCCCCCATAGGCGGGCGTCTCGTAGAATCCGACTTTGACCGGCGCGGTCGGATCGGCGATGGAGATGACGCTCAGGCCGGTCGGCCACAAAGTTGTCAGGTAGGCATACTCTCCGGCAATGGCAACGGCAGAGACACTCCGCACCGCGCTGTACGATCCGACTTCCACGGGCGTCCTCGGGTTGGCGATCGAGATGATGTGCATACCATCACCAACGACATAGGCGTACTCTCCCACTACGACTACATCAGCGGCATAGGATAATGGATCATAAACGCCAACCTCCACCGGTAAAGCCGGGTTTGTCAGGGAGGCTACGCGCAAGCCTTCAGGGCCATCGCCCACGTAGATATATTCCCCTGCCACCGTCACATTCCTGGAATAGCCTGGTGTGTAATAAAACCACACTTCGGTGGGCGTGGCAGGATTCGCGATCGAAAAAACGCGCACGCCGTGGAATGGCTCTGCCACGTACGCATAACCTTCCGTCAGGGTGATGCGAGTAGTGTACCAGAAAGCGTCACAGTACCCGATTTGTACCGGTCGAGTCGGGTCCGCAATAGAGATCACTCGCAGGGCGGAGTAAGCGCCGACCTCCGTGACATAGGCATATGTCCCTGCGATGGCCACGCTCCCCGCTCCCCCGCGTGTGTCATAGAATCCGACCTGGGTTGGGGCAGCGGGGTTGGCAATGGAGAACACGCGAAGACCGTCGCCATCCGCCACGTAAGCGTAAGGGCCGGCTATGGCAACATCCCGACCATGATTAAGGGCGATGACGCCCACCTGCACCGGAGTAACGGGGTCAGCGATCGAGATCACGTACAGGTCGTCGGACAATACATAGAGGTATTGCCCGGCCACGGTCATGGCCGGAGCGCCTGTCATGGTTTCGTAGGAAGCGACTTCAACTGGGGCAGTTGGGTCTGCGATCGAGATCACACGGATACTCCCGCTCTGGCCAAGGTGATCTATCAAGACATAGGCATATTCTCCAGCCACCTCGATATCTTGCACACTGTCTGGAAAGGGGGCGGTTTGCCCGATCAGAAGGGGGTTGACTGGATTCGAGATGTCCAACACGGCCAGGTGTCGCCCCATGTTGACAAAAGCCAGGGTATGGCTGATGGTCACGGTATCAATGTTGTCTCCCAGGTGGCCGACGAACTGAGGGTTACGGGTGAAGCGTTGGCTGATGGTTGGCATGAACAGGCGCGCCCCAGGTTCCTGGGCGGCATCTGCAGCTTTTGTCGCCACGGCGGCTGTCAGATCGGCTGCATCGTGGGTCAACGAGTTCGAGCCGCTTGAGGCTTGTCCTGTCGAGTCGCGCGGGAATCGTACGATTTCCAGGCCATTGAAGCCGTCGGCCAAAAAAACCAAATCGCCGGCCACAGCGGTATTGGTGGTGTGCCCTGGCGTATTGTAGAATCCGACTCCTTCTGGAATGGCCGGATTGGCGATCGCAACGACTTCCAAATCGCCCGTCGTTGCGTAGAGATATGGTTCCGCCAGCGTCACACCATCGGCGCGTACGGAGATAGCCCCGATTCCCCGCGGCGCCGCCGGGTTAGCAACAGAGATCACCTTGAGGTTGCCCAACCACCCGGTGGCGGTGTAAAGATTTGGCCCTGCCACGGCCAGGTCTTGAACCATCTCCGGCGCCCTGAGGAACCCGATTTCAGCAGGAGCCGATGGATCGGCAGTCGAAACCACGCTCAGGCCGTCATGCCTGCTTGTCACATAGGCATACTCTCCCGCCATCACGACATCTTTGGTTCCGTCCGGCGTGGCGACAGAACCCACTTCGACGGGCGCGGTTGGATCGGCAATCGAGATCACGCGCAACATGCTAAACGAATCCGCAACATACGCGTTCCCTCCTGCCAAAGCCACGCCCCATGCAAATTTTGGCGTGTCGCAAAATCCCACCTGGTACGGCGCGGCCGGGTTGGCAATCGAAATGATGCTCAAGCCGCCATACCCGCTTGCCACGTAGGCGTATTCTCCTGCCACCGCCACGCCCTGGGCATCCCCCCGCGGAAACATGGAACCAATCTCCACCGGCGCAGTCGGGTCAGCAATGGAGAGGATGCGGAAACCTCCCCGTTCGGCCGTCACATAAGCGTATTGGCCTGCCACGGCCACACCGATGGCATTGCCGAGCGTGTCAAAAATTCCAACCTCGACGGGCGCGGTCGGGTTGGCGACCGAGATCACGCGCAAGCCGTCATCGCCAGCCGCCACGTAGGCATAATCTCCCACGACTGTCACGTTCACAGCATTGCCTGGTGCGTGGCCGACCACGAGCGGCGCGGTCGGGGTGGCGATCGAGATGACATACAGACCTGCCCAGGCGCTGGCTACGTAGGCATAGTCTCCCGCCAGTGCAACATCCTGAACCAGACCTGAAGAAGGCATGACGTGCCCGATTTGAGTGGGGCTGATTGGGATAGATGCATCAATCACGGTCAGGTAAGCGCCCATGCCCATGAATGCCAGCGTACCGCTGATCGCCACGGTGTTCATCTCGCCGCCCAGGTGGCCGACGAACTGTGGGTTGCGGCTGAAACGCTGAATGAGGCCTGGCACAAATAAGACGTGGTCTTGATGCGGCGACAGAAAGCTATTCTGCCCTGTTATCGGCGCGCTGGCAACGAGCCACGCGAACAAACAAACGAACCACAGTGGGCGTCCAATTCTCATGTTGACCTCCTGGGGCTTGAACATCTTGAGACTGAACGAATCTTCGCGCATTGTGTTGTGTTACGCAAGTTGTCAAAGCGCCGGGGTTGTATAAACGCAAACAAGCGCCGATGCCCTGTCAATCTCAGCGGTCATGGCGCTTGCTGGCTCGTGTGCGCAGGCAAAGATGAATCGGATTCAGGCCGCAGAGGTATTGATGACGTGGCGCGGCGCAACTGTCAGACTGGCGCCGAGACGGCGGGCCAGGCCGCGGCCGCCTTCATCCATCACCAGTTTATGATTCCAGGCAAACGCGGGCCGCAGCAGCGGTGCGAAGAGGTTCATCCAGGCTTTGGTGGTGCGGACGTTCCAATCGTAGCGCACGATGGTGTTCGCGCCATCCTGCGTCAGCTCCCAGCGGCCGGTGCCAACCAGTTCGCCGATCGAATTGCCCTGCAGGACGTGCGGCGGCTCGATGATCGTGGATTCGATGTCGAACAGCAGGCGATAGGGCAGCGCGGTGGCCCATTCGTGGTGCTGAATGGAGCCAAGGCCGTTGGCGTCGCCGCGTTTGGTCAGCGTGACCTTTTTCACATACTTCCACCAGCTCGGGTAATTCAAGGCATCGAAGATCACCGGCCAGACTGCTTCGATGGGCGCCGCAACAGACCAATAGGTCGTAAAGGAATAGAGCATGATGCATATGCCTCCAAAAAAAATCGCGTTGGAGCGGTTCAGCCGCTCTTCCCTGCTCTCATGATACCCCTGGCGCGCGGCGCCAGCAAGATCATTTCTTGTTCGGTCTTTGCTCAAACGACCCCAGTGACAGACCAGCTGAGAGCTTGAATGACGAATTACATGATCAGCGTGTATCTGCGCAAATCTGCGTCCGCTCGGCTGAGTCTGAACGCAGATCAACGCTGGCTGCGCACGCAGATTTTGGATGAGCCGTTGCTCAGCCTCCCGGCCAGGAGTCCGCCTCTCGGGTGAGGGCTCCACACGTGTGGGTGGTTGTCTTCACATTCTCGGTAGCATACTCAGCGCCTGATCGAGCTTGATGATGGTATCCGGCAGATAGTAGCCCTTGCGCAGGCTGATGTTGGCATAGATAAGTGTGCGCGGGCCGATGACGCAGCCGGGGTTGAGCACCGAATTGCAGCCGGTCTGCGCATCGTCGCCCATGATCGCGCCCATCTTGGCCAGGCCAGTGTCAACCATTTGCCCGTTGACTTCCAGGCGGATGGTGGTGCGTTTGCCGGTGGCCGGGTCTTTGAGGCTGGTCAGCGCCAGGTTGCTCAGCTTGGTGCCGGCGCCCAGGTTGACGCGGTTGCCCAGGATGGAATCGCCTACGTAGGCGAAATGCGGGGCATGGGCGCCGTTCAAGAAGATGCAGTTCTTGACCTCGCTGGCATGACCCACGACACAGTGATCGCCGAGGATGACATCGCCGCGCAGGTAAGCGCCGTGGCGAATTTCGCAGTGGCGACCGATGATGCAGGGGCCAGCGACATACGCGCCTGGCTCGATAACGCTGCCTTCACCCAAGTAGATCAACTCCGGGTGAACCAGGTAAGCGCCTTCAGCAACGACACCCAAGAGCGCGGGCCGATAGGCGTCAGCCAACTGCGCTTGCGCGTAGGCGCCGATGCCCGGAATGGCCTCCCAGACGAACGCCTTGTTGTCGAACAACGCCGCGTGCGCAAAGTCGGACAGTTCAAAGAAGCTGTGTGGTCCTAGCATGGATTTACCCTCGCACGAAACTAAGATCAAGAAGCGGCAAAAACAGCCGAACGTTGAACGCCGCGCCGCGGCATGGTTTTCAGCGCCGGCGATCGGGATATTTGGGCCAATCCGGCAGCACCCAACGAATCTGGTAGGTCGGCGGCGGCGGCCACAGCAGGTAGACCTCGCTCCACCAATGCCACGATTCGTATTCGCCCTCAGAAAAGCCCAGGTCAACGAATTTGCCTTTCACGGCGCCTCCAGTGTCGCCAGCCAGACCTTTGCCATAGCCTGGTACGTAAAGCCACGAGCGCAGCGGAATCAGCGTTGGATCAACCGCGACGATGCCCGTGCGCAGCGGCAGACCGATACGCGTGCGGCCATAGGATGGACTGCTGCGCGGCACGCCGGCGCTGGCAGCGGTGTAGGATGTCGTATACGCGCGCAATTTGCGCCAATAGGTAATTGGCCCGTCCGGCGTATCCAACGTTTTGGGCGTAATCCGCTGCCCATACGCCAGAACGCGTGTGATTGGCTCCTGCGCCACCCACCTGTCTTCCAATGTTCGTTCAACGACCTGGTTGTCCTGATCGTTCTCGTAGCGTACGCGGTAGCGCTGACGCTGGATTCCTACCTGCCCCGGCGCGCTGACGCGATGCTGGTCAATGTCCAACTGCTTATCGCCTATCCAGATGGTGGTGAATGGGACGATCTGTTGTTCGATCACCAGCGATTCGCGCACGCGAATCACCCGAATCGCCAGGTTTGGCACCAGGGGGGTGGTCAAGGCCGGTTCTACCTGATCCAAGCCGGCCACTACGATCCCTTGCTCGGCCAGGGCGTCGCCCACGGTGTGCTGGCGGGTGCGCGTTTTCAGCGTATCGCCATCCGCAAAAAATACGAGGGGCAAAGATCGCTCGATGTACACGCGGCCGCCTGCGCGCACCGGGCTGCCCAGGCCAGGCTGCACGACATCGCCCAGGTAGAGGATGAATTGTTCACGGCGCAGCGCCTCGCCTATCGTGGGCGCGGTGGTCATGAAGGTTAATGGCATCCCGTCATCCAGCACGGTCAGCGCCACGGCGCGGCGCAAAGCCAGCGTCAGCAGCGGCGCGGCCTTGCCCACCCACGGCCGGCCGGCTCGATAACGCACGTCCGCCTGTGATTCGGCGGCAGGCGTGGGCAGCAGCGTCTCATCGGTAACGGGAACTCCTTCCAGGAATCTTTCGTCCATCTCCCCAGGACTGATGCCCGCCTCTGGCCAGATGTCGCCCACACGGCGAGCATGGGTGCGCACCACGCGCTCGTTTCCGTCCACAGCGATCAGCACGACGCGCGCGCGCGTCACCTCAACGGTCAGCCCTGGGGTGATGATGTGCGCGACCGACGGAGCGACGCGATCTTCGGCCGCCAGCGCCAGGTTCAGCTCATCCAGCAAGCCGGCCACGGTTCGTTGATGCGTAAGCACGTGGTCCGTATTGCCATCTACAACGATGGTGACAGGCGCCAGGGTCGCGGCAAAGCGCCAGGCCAGGCCGACGGTCAGCAGCAGGGCCGCCAGCACAACGAAAAGGACTTGCGATCGTGCGCCAAACGAAACTGCGCTGGACGTGGGTGGAGGTTCCTGAACGGCGTTCATACCTGCATTATAACCGGCGCGCCAACAAGCGCCAAACGTCAACACAATTCTGATATTTGTCTGACCTGGTGTATAATAAAGCCATCTATCGTGCTCGGGCCAGACAATCTTGCACGCATCATTATTTGGAGGAAAAGAAATGGCCGGTCAACTTCGTGTTCGCATGTCCATCATGGCAGTTCTTGGTGCGGCGCTGCTGGCGCTGGCGATCAGCTCGATCGCCGCGGCCGCGCCGGTTGCGCCGGTTGCGCCCAGCGGAACCGAGTGCAGCCAGATTGTGTCGCTGCGCGCCGGCGACGGCTGGACGACCGTGGCGCAGCGCTATGGCGTCAGCGTTGCGGCGCTGAAAGCTGCCAATCCCCGCTTCGTCCGGCGCAGCGGCCAGCTCTGGCTCACCGACCGTCTTTGTATTCCCGGCAGCGCCGCGCCGACGGCAGTAGTCACGCCGCAGCCAACGAGCGGGCCAGCGCCTGCGGGCGGCGCTTACACCGTGCGCCCCGGCGACACCTGGTTTGGCATTGCGCGTCGCACCGGCGTCCCGTTTGCTGCTCTTTGGAATGCAAACCCCAAGCTGCACCGACCGGGCCAGGTGCTCTACATCGGCGACCGCATGATCATTCCGGGCAGCGACGCGTCTACCCCTGGCGCGCCTGCCTCTGGCGGGGCTGCCGCCGGCACGCCAACGCCAGCGCCTGGCGCCGGCGCACCCAAGCCGCCCATTGCCGGCATGCCTGCGTGCCCTGCACAGTTTGCTGACTACACCACCGGCATCCAGGACGCGCTCAACGCCAACCCTGATAAGATCGAGGCCTGGCTGCGCGCATGCGGCGCGGTTACCAACGCGCACGGCGGCGTAAAAGTCCAGGACCTGAACGGCGATAAGCTCAACGACTACATCATTGTCATCACCGATCCCACCTCGGCTGCGGCTGTACCGACCGGCGACCTGCTGATCTTCCATGCCGGGCGCGACAGCAAGGAACTGGCGTACCAGGCCGGCGCCGCGGGCGATGTGGCGCTGCTCGATTTCGGCCCCAAGACCAGCGATATCAACGCAGACGGCAAGCTCGACGTTGCCTGGACCGATACAACCTGCGGCGCGCACACCTGCTTCGGCACGATTCACATCATCTCCTGGAATCCCGCCACCAGTTCCTACGACAATTGGATTGACGGCAACGCCACAATGGCCTATCCCACGGTCACGTTCAAAGACATCAATGAGGGATCTGGCCAAGAGCTGCTGTTGCACGGCGGCATCATCGCCTCGGTAGGCGCAGGGCCGCAGCGCTCGTGGACTGAGACCTGGTCTTCGATCCAGGGCGCGCCCTACAAGCTGACCGATCTCAAGTATGATCCGTCCACCTGCCTCTACCATCACCTGTTGGACGCGAATCAACTGCTGTTGGAAGGCAAGGCGGCCGAAGCCGCGGTCGCGTACGACGCGCTGCTGAACGATCAAGCCCTGGAGAAGTGCGGTACGCGCGACAACGAACTGAACGAACTGCGCAGTTTTGCACGCTATCGCCTGGCGCTGGCCTATGCCTACAGCGGAGACCTGGCCAAGGCCGAGAAAACCGTCACCGATTTTGTCGCGGCCGATCCCACGAATCTGTATGCCCAGGTGGCTGACACCTGGTGGAAGGCCTATGCGGCGCCCAAAGATGCCGCCGCCGCATGCGCCGCCGTGACCGCGTTTGCCAAAGCAAATCCCGATACCTGGCAAATCCTGTTTGATTTTGGCTACGCCAATCCAACCTTCAGCGATGCCGAAGTCTGTGTGACGCCGACCCCCTGATCGCGCTGTCAAGAGAAACCCGGTTTCTTGCAGAAGCCGGGTTCCGTAGGGTAGAAAACCGGTTTCTTCTGGAAACCGGTTTTCTTTTTCAGCTGCGCACGCCGGCCATCATCAGCCCCAATTCCGCGGCGTTCGTTTCATCACGCTGGACGACGCCCATGACTTCGCCCTCGTACAGGACCGCAATGCGGTCGGAGAGGGCCAGAATCTCGTCCAGGTCATCAGAGATGAGCAGAATAGCTGTGCCCTGGCCGCGCTGATCGAGCAGGCGCTGATGGATGTACTCCGTGGCGCCAATGTCCACGCCACGCGTGGGCTGGGCAGCAATCAGCACCTTCGGATTATTGGACAGCTCGCGCGCCAGGATGACTTTTTGGATATTGCCGCCGCTCAGGCTCTTGATGGGGGTGTTGATGCTCGGTGTTTTGACGCGGAATTCGCGCACCAACTCCTGACTGCGTCGGGCAATGGCCTTGAAATCAAGAAAGCTGCTTTTGCTAAAGGGTTGGCGCCCATGATCCTGCAAGATCATGTTCTCCGCAATCGAGAAATCCTGAATGACGCCATCATGCATGCGTTCCTCAGGAATGTAGCGCAGGCCGGCCTCGATGCGCTGCCCTACCGACCAGTTCGTGATGTCCGCGCCGAGGAGGGTAATATGACCGCCGCGCAGGTCGCGCAACCCGGCCACGACCTCGGCCAGGGTGCGCTGACCATTGCCGCTCACCCCGGCGACGCCCAGGATCTCCCCGCCGCGCAGCGTTTGCGTCAGATGGTACAGCGCGCGCGTACCCGTGATGCGGTAGGCTTCCACGTCGTTGAGCGAAAGCAGCGTTTCGCCGACTTGAGCTGCCAGGTGTTTACGTTCCAGCAGCACTTCGCGGCCCACCATCATGCGCGCCAACTGCTCGCGCGTGATACCCTGATTGGGCACGGTGTCAACCAACGCGCCGCCGCGCAGAACGCTGATGCGGTCGCTGAGCGCCAATACCTCGCGCAGTTTGTGGCTGATGAAAACCAGGCTGTGACCGTCGCGGGTCATCTGGCGCAGCGTCACGAACAGATCGTCCACCTCTTGCGGCGTCAACACAGCAGTCGGCTCATCCAGGATGAGCAGCGCGGCGCCGCGATAGAGCGCCTTGATGATTTCCACGCGCTGGCGCACGCCGACCGGCAGCGTCCACACGGGCGCTTTGGGGTCAACCTGTAAGCCATACGCTCTGGACAACTTGCGGATGCGCGCTTCGACTTTGTCCAGATCGAGCAGCGGGCCGCGGCTGGACGGCAAGCCCAAGGCCACGTTTTCGGCCACGGTGAGCGTGTCAACCAGCATGAAGTGCTGATGCACCATGCCGATTCCCTGCCGCAGCGCGTCGGTGGGGGTCTGAATCTCCACCGGCCGGCCATTGACGCGAATCTCGCCGCCGTCCTTGCGGTATAGCCCGTAGAGCACCTTCATCAGGGTGGACTTGCCGGCGCCGTTTTCGCCCAAGAGCGCATGCACCTCGCCGGCCTTCACATCGAAATTGACATGATCGCAGGCCAGCACGCCAGGGAAATGCTTGACAATGCCGCGCATTTCCAGCAGGTCAATGCGCGGCAGGCCGGTCGGCAGCAAGGCCGGCGATGAAGATGATGGTGAATCGGTCATGAGCAACCTGCCAGTACAACGGATTTCAGGTGAACCAGCACGATCTGAACCGCTAAGACGCAAAGGACGCCAAGCAACCAGTACCCCTTTGTGCTGGGTGCATTTCAGAATGGGGGCGGGTCGGGCGATTGAGGCTTCGTCGTGAGCGGCTCGAAGGCACGGTTCGACAGGCTCACCGCACGGGGCCTGAGCTTGTCGAAGGCCGCTGCAACCGCTGCCAAGCCCAACCTTTGTGGGCTACGCCGCGATACTGAAATGCGCCCACTACGAGATGCAAGCCCCTGCCAGGGTGTCAGGCCCGATAGGGCCTTTCACCTTGTAGCCCGATCCGTTCACGGTCGGGCGGCGTTGGTTGCGCGCAGGCCATGCGGCATCCAACGCCGCCGGAGGCCAAAGGCCATCCGGCTACGAGGTGAAAGCCCCTCCGGGGCTACGCCCCCCATTCTGAAATGCACCCTTTGTGCTCTTCACGACTTAGCGGTTCAGCTTTGCCTGCGCCGATCAGGGGAGCGGCTTGATCTTGCCGTCGGCAATGTCCTTGATCACCTGCTCGGCGGCCTTCTTGATGTCGTCGGGCGCCGGCGAGCTGGCGTTGAACACCATCTTGAGGCCCTGGTTGGCCAGAGTCAGGGTGTACGCCTTGCCGCCCATCGTGCCTTGCTGGTGCAGCGCAATCATATCCTTGACGACGCCGGTCCAGTCGAAGACCTGGGTTGCCACCACCGCTTCGGGCGCTAACGAGCTTTGGTCGCTTTGCGTGCCAAACCACTTTGCGCCTTTACTCTTGGCGACGCCGATCGCGCCAACCACCTGCTGCGCCGAACCGGTGAGCACATCTGCGCCGGCCGCAATGTGGGTGTTGGCTGCTTCGGCGGCCAGGGCTGTGTCGCCGAAGGAACCGGTGTAGCTGATGTTGACCTTGATGTCAGGCTTGGTGGCCTTGGCGCCGGCCGCAAAACCGTCAATGTACAGCTTGGCATCGCCCGCTTCCACCGGACCCACCACACCCAAGACGCCCGATTTGCTCATCAGGGCTGCGATAACGCCATTGACATAACCGCCTTCTTGCGCGTTGGCCTCGTAGGCAAACACGTTCTTAAGGTTCTTGCTGGCGCCGGTATCCGTCGCGGTGCCCCAGGCAAAACTGGTGCCGGGGAAGTCCTTGGCCACATCGAACATCGAGTTGCCGTACTGTGTGCCGTGCGCAATGACCAGGTTGTAGCCTTCGGTGGCGTAGTCACGCAGAGCGGCAGCCGCATCGGCCACCTGGAACATGTTTTCGGAATAGGCGAGCTTGAGATTGTCCTCACCCATTTCCTTCTGTACGGCCTTCAGGGCATCGTACATAGACTGGCCCCAGGCCAGGTCGGTGATCGGGCTGGGCAGCACGATCGCAATCTTGAAGGGGCCTTTGCTGACGACAGCCGTCGGCTGTGCAGCCTGGCAGCCTGTCAACAGCACGCTGATGACAAGCAACAACACAAGACCGGTTGACATGGAACGACGCATACATTTCTCCTTCTGAATCTCTTCTGACTTCACTGATCTGAAAACTCGCCAAACGAGTTTGGCGTTCCGGCGCTTGCCAGAATCCTCGACTGGTCGAGGACTTTTTCATTCTTGGAATCATCAGCCGCTGCGCTCGAACGGCTTGTTTAGCGCGGCCGGCTGTTTGATCTGGCTGGCCGCAAAAATCAATACGATGATGGTCAACAGGTAGGGTAGCATCACGGCCAGATCAGACGGGATGGGGATGCCTTTGACCTGCACCCACAACTGCAGCGCGTTGACGGTGGCAAAGAGCAGAGAACCGAGCAGCACCCCAAGCGGCCGCCAGCCGCCGAAATAGACCAGCGCCACGGCGATGAAGCCCAGCCCATTGGTCATGTTGTCTTGGAACACGTTGAGGGTGCCAATGCTCAGCGAGGCCCCAGCCAGACCGGCCATGGCCGCGCCAAAAATGACGCCAAAATAGCGCACCCGGTTGACGCTGACGCCCAGTGAATCCGCCGCTTCCGGATTTTGCCCCACGGCGCGCACCTTGAGGCCAAGCGTGGTTTTGTCGAAAAGAAACCAGAGCGCGGGGACCATGAGATAGGCCAGGTAGACCAGGATATTGTGGTTGAAGAAGATTTGGCCCAGAATGGGAATGTTGCTGAGGACAGGAATCTGGATGTCTCGGAAGCCGTTGACCCCTTCCACGGAGCCGATTAGCACCCGGAAGAGCAAGCTGCTGAGACCCAGGCCAAACAGATAGAGGCCGATGCCGCTGATACCCTGTTCAGCCTGAAACGTGACACTGATGATTGCCATCAGCAGCCCCATCAGCGCGCCCACCACGAGAGCCGCCGCCACCCCCAGCCACAGGTTGTCAGTCTTGAAGACGGTGAAGAAGGCCGCAAACGCGCCCATGAGCATGACGCCATCCACGCCCAGATCGAGCACGCCCGACCGCTGCGACACTGTCTCCCCCAATGCGGCTAACAGGTAGGGCGTGGCGAGGCGAATACCGCTGTGCAAGATGCCGATGAGTACGGCGGTGGTGAAGAGGTCGCTAATCACTGACTGCCTCCTGCGGCGCACTGGCCGAGGCGCTCTCTGCCGACGTCGTGGCGTCGGCGACGCGCTTGCGCGCGCGGCGACGCACAAAGAAATCGCTGGCGACGACAAAGAGAACGATCAAGCCGTTGATGGCGACGACGAGGGAACTAGGGACTTGCACCGTGCGCTGCATTTTATCTGCGCCTACGAGCAGACCGCCGAAAATGATCGAGGCTGGGATCGCGCCCAAGGGGTGCAGTTTGCCAAAGAGGGCTGCCACAATGCCGCTGAAACCGTAGCCTCCTGACAGCCCTTCGATCATGCGGTGATGAACGCCGGTCACTTCGACCGCGCCGGCCAGCCCGGCAAACGCCCCGCTGAGGATCAACGCCAGGGCCATATAACGCCGCACCGGGATGCCGGCATAACGGGCCGCAGACGAGTTGAGACCCACGGCGCGGATGCGGTACCCGATGGTGGTGCGCCAGAGAAAAATGAAAACGAGGACGGCCAGGATAATGGCCAGGATTAGTCCCACGTGCAGCAGGGTGCGCGGCACCAGGCGCAGGAGCCACACCTGGTCAGGCAAGGTGGCGCTTTGGGCAATGTTCGTACCGGCGGCGATTTGGGCAGGATCGAGCATGGGGCCGCGGAGCAGGTAGTTCATGAGTTGCAGGGCGATGGCGTTGAGCATGACGGTGCTGAGAATTTCGTTGACGCCGAAACGAGCCTTCAAAACGCCGGCGATGCCGCCCCATACGGCTCCGCCCAGCACCCCAGCGCCGAGCGTCAGCGGGATCAGGATGACGCCGGGCAGGGTGGGCCACGCCAGGGCGACGGCCGCCGCGGCCACGGCGCCGATGATGATCTGCCCCTCTCCGCCAATGTTGATGACGCCACCGCGAAAGGCAATGCAGATGCCCAAACCCACCAGGAGCAGCGGAGTCGCTTTGGACAGCGTTTGGGTCAAGCCGCTCACGGTGCCGAAGGCGCCCCTGAATAACGAACCGTAGGCGGTCAAGGGATTGACGCCCAAGATCAACAGCAGAATCCCGCCAAAGGCCAGGGCCAGCAGCGTCGCCAGCACGGGCAAGAGGGCGCCTGTTAGCCGGCTGACGTCCAAGCGTCTGGCTGCGCCGCTTGTCTCGCTCGATTCGCTCATGAAAGACACCCCCTTTGGGATCTCGTTGACGACTCGATGACCATGATGTTGATCGCGTGCACGGTTGACTGCGCAGGCCGCGGCCAGAATCCGCGCCCGGGGTGCTCACTCAACTCGATCGTGCACGCTTGGGCAGCGCCATGGGCAGTTTGGTGCGCCGCACGCCGTCAAACTGACGCAGCGCGTTCGCCACGGCGCCGGCCGTCGGCACCAGCCCGATTTCGCCGACGCCTTTGGCGCCATATGGGCCGTAGGGGTCGGCCACCTCAACGCCAATCACCTCGATCGCGGGCATTTCCTTGGCGCGCAGGATGCCGCACTGGCGCAGGCGCGTGCTCTTGAAGCGACCGCCTTCCATCGGCAGATCCTCGCTGATGGCGTAGCCCAATCCCATGTGCAGCGACCCTTCGACCTGGCCCTCGAACAGTGTGGGGTTGAAGATTTTGCCTGCGTCGTGCGCAGCCACGATCCGGGCAATCTGGCCGTCCTTGTCCAGGATGACGAGCTGCGTCGCGTAGCTGTACGAGTAGTGCGTCACAGGCGTGTCGGTCACGGCCTCTGGCTTCGTCGTCCAGTCGCAGACCCAACTGCCTTCGTACTGACGACCCACAAGCTCTGCCAACGCGTGAACCTTCAGATCCGCAGCCAGTTTCCTAGCCGCATCTATGGTCGCATTGCCCACCAGCGAGGTGGCGCGCGAGGCCGTGGTCATGCCGGCATATTGGCCGGACGCGGTGTCCACGCGCATCTCAACGATCGTGGGGTCAATACCGGTCTCGGTGCACAACGCTTGCAGGGCCACGGTGTGGACGCCCTGGCCCATCTCGGTCCAGCCGTGATCCACCACGATCTTGTCTGCTGCCTCGACGCGGATACGTACGCGCGAGGCGTCAGGCACGCCGTTGCCAATGCCGGTATTCTTGATGCCGCATGCCAATCCGGCGACGCCCCCGGCGTTCTGCGCCGCGTAGAATTGGTCCTTGACCGCCAGCAGGGTGGCGCGCAGCCCGGCTCCGCCCTCGATGATCTGGCCGGTGGCGGTCATGCTCCCCTCGGTGATGGCGTTGTCGTAGCGGAATTGCCAGCGGTCAAAACCGCCCTGCTGGCACAGATCGTCCAGGCAGCTCTCGATGGCAAAGGCAGACTGGTTGACGCCAAAGCCGCGCATCGCGCCGCAGGGCACATTGTTGGTGTAGACGGCCACGGCTTCGATGTCGGCCGCAGGCGCATGGTATGCGCCGGTGGCATGACCGGCCGCGCGCTCCAGCACCTTAGCGCCGACCGACGCGTACGCGCCTGAATCGCCGACGATGCGCGCGTGCACAAAGGTCAACTTGCCGGCGGCGTCGCAGCCCACGCGGTAATCGAGCCACATCGGATGGCGTTTGGGGTGCATACGAATGGACTCATCCCGCGTCAGCTTCACCTTGACCGGCTGTCGCAGCAGGTAAGCCGCCACAGCGGCATGGCCTTGCACCGACAGGTCTTCCTTGCCGCCAAAGCCGCCGCCGTTAGGCACCAAAATGACGCGCACCTGCTCTTCGGGCAAGCCGAGCAGCGCGGCAATCTGGACGCGGTCTTCGTAGACGCCCTGGCTCTGTGACAGCACCTCGACTGCGAGCCCGTCATCCGCGGCGGGATAGGCGATCGCCGCCTCTGGCTCCATGTAGCCGTGCTCGATGCGCTGCGTCTCATAGCGGCCGGCGGAGATAAAGGCCGAAGCCGCCTCCGCGGCCTGCAGATCGCCGCGCTTGATGACGGTGCTCGCCAGGACATTGCCGTCTGGGTGCAGCTTGGGCGCGCCAGGCAGCAGCGCCGCGAAGGGGTCGGTCAGCGGCTCCAGGACTTCGTAATCCACTTCGATTTTGGCTGCGGCCGCGCGCGCGGCCTGCTCGGTCTGCGCGACGACTAGGGCCAGGACATCGCCCACATAGCGCGTTTCCTCGCCCACAGCCACCATCAGCGGCCAATCTTGCTGGATCAGACCCACCATGCGCCGCCCAGGCACATCCGCGGCCGTGAAGATGTGCACCACGCCGGGAACTGCCGCTGCGGCCGCGGTGTCAATGCGCAGCACGCGCGCGCGCGGATGATCGCTGAAGTGCAGCGCGCCGTGCAGCAGACCGGCGATGCGGATGTCGTCCACGTAGGGACGCTGGCCTAACACGGCGCCGAAGGAATCATACTTGGGATGGCGATCGCCCACCTGGGCCGCGGTGGCCGGTTGCGGCACTTCTTCCTCGTGCAAAATGGCGCCGGCCGCGACCTCGATGGCGTCCACGATCTTCTTGTAACCGGTGCAGCGGCACAGGTGCGGCGTCAACGCCTGCTCGATCTCGCGCCGGCCCGGCGCTGGCTGGCGGTTGATGAGCGCGTTGGCCTGCATGACAATGCCAGGGATACAAAAGCCGCACTGGATGCCGCCGGCCGCGACAAAGGCGTGGGAAAAGACGCGCTGGCGGAACTCGCCCAGCCCTTCGGTCGTGGTCACTTGGCCGCCAGCCACTTTTTTCATGGGCGTGACGCAGGAGAGCACCGCCTTGCCGTTGAGGTCAACCGCGCAGCAGCCGCAGGCGGCCTGGGGTGAACAGCCATCCTTGGGCGAAATGATGCCTTCGTGCTCACGCAGATAGGTCAACAGCGGCAAGTCGGCATCGCCAGCGAATTGTTTGGGCTGCCCGTTGAGAACGAAGTCCATGTCGCTTCCCCTTGTGTCGGTGAATTCGCGTTAACGCATCCAATCATCGCGCCAGGCCGGCCGGGGAAGGTGCAAGCCATCACGCTTCTCGCCGGTCGCCTGACCGGCTGCGGCCGTGTTGACCAGAGGAATCAAACTTCATTTATCTTACACAAAGACTTGTGAGATGTCAAGATTACTGCGGCGAATGCATGTCAGTTATCCATGTCCCGTGGGCGCAACCCTCAATGGCAACAGGCAATCTGTGGCGATCCGTGGTCATTCGCGGCCTTCTTTCAAGTTCATTGCGCAAACAGTTGGATTGACTTCATGTGGTTGCCATGTTAAGATGCGCCAACGCCATCATGGGCGAATCTCCAGATTGAGTGAGCGAACACCACCATGTCACAACGCATCTTGATCGTCGGCGGCGCTGGCAAAATTGGGCAAGCCGTCGTGCGCGACCTGGCGTCCTTCACCGACGCCGAGCTGATCCTGGCGGGCCGCCATCGAGCCAACGGCGAGGCCGCAGCGCAGCCGTTTGGCAGACGTGCGCGCTTCGTCGCGCTGGATCTCGATCGGGCCAGCGTGGATGATCTGCGCCAGCAGGTGGCTGGCATGGACCTGGTGTTGCAGTGTGTGGGGCCTTTTCGTTCGCGGCCGCCCACCCTGCTGCAGGCCGCCATTGCGGCTGGCGTCAACTACGTGGATGTGTGCGACGACCGCGGCGGCACGCAGCAGCGCTTGCAGATGGACGCCGCGGCCAAGGCGGCCGGCGTCACCGCGCTGATTGACACCGGCACCTTCCCTGGGATTGACAACGTCCTGGTGGCGGAGGCGCTGGCGCGCTTGCCGCAGGCCGATACGCTGCACCTGTCGTTCGTTTGCGCGGGTTCGGGCGGCGGCGGTTTTGGCGTCCTGCAAACGACCTTCCTGGCCGTCAGCCGGCCCTTCGAACAGCGCATCGAGGGGCGCTGGCAAGAGACGCCGTCCTACCGCGGCCGGCGTGTGGTGGACTTTGGCCTCCCCCTGGGCCGGCGGCCGGTCTACCACTTCGAGGTGCCTGAGATCTGGAGCCTGGCCCAGGTTTTCCCGCAGTTGCAGACCATCACCAGCCGCTTTGGCTCCATCCCCGAGCTGTGGAACTGGGCCACGCTGGCGCTGGCGTTAGCGCCGGTCGAGTACCGGCAAAACACCGCGTTCCTCGATCGCTCGGCCGAATTTATGGTGCCCTACGTGCACAAGGTGGATCGCTGGGTCGGCGATGCGCTGGGCATTCGGATTGACATCGCCTCCCGCGCGGACGGGGGTGGGCGTGAAACGATTTGCTTCTACGCCCCGTCCACGGTCAAGGCCGTGGGTTGGGCCACAGGCATTGCCGCGGCCATGGTGCTGCACGGAGAAATCCGCGCGCCCGGCGTGCTGCTGCCCGAAACGCACATCCCGCCGCAGCCGTACATCGAGCGCCTGGTGGCCCGCGGCGGCGTGCTGCGGCGTGGCTGAGAAGTGAAATCCCCTTGCGCAGGCTAGCTCCCCAGGTAGGTCACGCCTCCGGCGTGACAACGTCGTCAACCGCAGCGTTCGCTTTTCTGTGACGACGTTGTCCGGCCAGGAGGCCGGACCTACTGGCTGCGCGGTCCTACGGCGGGCAAACCGGCGACGTCCTCGCCGGTGCAGGCTCCTTACCCGGCAGGCCTGCGCAAGGTTGGGCGGTTTTTCGGCTGCCAACCCTCGCAGGGGTCAGTGGACATCAGTGCGTTGGCTTGTGAGCGCGTCGTGCGCCTCTGAGGTTGCCATCTTGCCGCAGCCCTGCGAGGGGGATCCCCTTGCGAAGGCTGGCTGCACGATAGACCGTCGGACAAGCCGATTTCGCTCTTTGCGATGTAGGCTCCTTATCCGGCAGGCCTGCGCAAGGTTGGCCAATTTCTCCCATGCCAACCCTCGCAGGGGTCAGTGGACATCAGTGCGTTGGCTTGTGAGCGCGTCGTGCGCCTCTGAGGTTGCCATCTTGCCGCAGTCCTGCGAGGGGGATCCCCTTGCGCAGGCTGGCTGCACCACAAATCGCCGGGCAAGCCGACATCGCTCTTTGCGATGTGGGGCTCTTACGCTGCGAGCCTGCGCAAGGTTGGCCGATTTCTCCCTGCCAACCCTCGCAGGGGTCAGTGGACATCAGGCCGAGCGCGTGCTGGGTTATCGCAGTGCGGGGGCAGTGACGCCGTCGGGCATGGGAGGGTTGGTCATCGCAGGATGTCATGTTGGGCGCCTGCCCATGCACCCGCTGTCGGGTGGCGGTGATCTCCAGGATGGCGGGCGCCATCGTAACAGCCGGCTGCCAAGTTGCCGCCCTCGAACAATGAGGCAATCCAAATAAGACGATCCTGTAAAACGGGAGCGTCAGCGGTTCTGCTTACCGCTGGTAGGGCTGATGGCCGGCGAAACCCAGGTGCGCCTCGCTCACCGCAGCCGGATCGCTGGCGTGCCAGTGTTGCGGCGGACTGTGCCAATAGTTGGTTGCCAGCACCCACTGATTAGGCCCTATCACCGTGGTGGCGGTCCAACCATCAGCGGCTTGCGGCCCATCGAAGTTGCTCTTGTAGATTACGATCGGCGGCGCCTGACTCGCAGGCCGCGCGCTCAGGGTCGTGAAGCTGAACACGGCCGACACGCGCCCACGCTGCATGCGTTGGACGCCCTGACGCACCAGTAGTAGCGTGCTCGTGGGCAGGTCGCTGCTCGGTGAAGCTGGCGCCGGTCAGGCCGCTCGCCGACGTCACGATGGCGCTGAAACTGGCATCCGTTGCAATCTCGATGGCGTAGGTTTGCGCCTGGCTGGCCGTCTCCCAGGTGAAGGTTGGACGCCGCGGCTGCCGCCGCGCGTCGTCGGCTGGTGTGACCAGGCGCGCGGCCGGGCCGCTTTGAAAATATCCAACCAACGGTGGTCGTGTGTATCGCTGACGGTTACGCCGATCACATTGATCGCGTACGCTCCCGGTGTGCTGCGGCTGTGTTGCCGAGGGTCAATGTGGGGTTATAGGCGGCGGACGGGATTGCCGCTAAACCCGATCATGACCCGGCAGGCCGCCAGTCGCGCTCAGGCTCACCGGCTGGTTGTAGCCCAGGATGGCGCCAATGGTCAGGGTGTAGATGGCGCTGGCTGGCGCACACGGCCGGCTGGCCGGCATGGCCGTCAAGGTGAAGTCCGGCCGTAGGGTGCAGTTGGCGCAGATCAGGGCAAAGCTCTGATCCGTCGGATCCTGGTTGTACAACACCGCATCGCCCGGCAGGTTGGCGGCCTCTAGCGGATGGTGGCAGTGTCGCCGTGCGTGCGCAGATAGACGTTTTCCAGGTTGTTCCTGGCGTCGGCCGCGCCGCCGCTGGTTGACCAGCCGCGGCTGAAGACATTGCCTTTGTAGGTCACTGCGCCATCGGTCACCGTCAGGTCCAGGTTATTGACGAGCGCTGGATTGGCGCCGACCGCGCCCGGCGCGTCGCTCCAGGCCAGCGTCACTTTGAGCGGCCGGGTGGGGTCGGGCACGCCCACCGTGACTTCCCAGAATTCGCCTGTGTCGTGCAGCACGGTGGACTGATCACGATAGACCATGGCCAGGCCGCTGCTGATGACGTTGGTCAGGTTGATGCGCCCCCATCCTTGCAGAATGTTAGGGATGTCGCCGCTGCCCATGTCCACGGCGCCGTTGACGAGCAGCGCTTTGGCCATGGCCGGACTGGGATTGGCGCCGGCGTTGAAGCTGCGCCACCACTGCGTGATCAGGGCCAGGGCGCCGGAGGTGTGGCCGGCGGCCATGCTGGTGCCAGAGCAGTAGGCGTAGAGATTGTGGGCGCCGGCGATGGCCGTGCTGCAATCGCCGCCCAGGTGGTTGCGCGTGGATGCGATGTTTTCGCCCGGCGCGGCAAGTGTTGGCCCATAGCGGCCATCCACCGTCGGCCCACGGCTGCTGAAGTCAGAAATGGCATCTATGTTATTAGTCCAGCCGGAGCGTATATTTGTGCTGCTGGCGGCAACGATCAGGTTCTTGGCCTCGGCGGGCGCGGTCAGCGTACTGGCAAGGTAGCCGGCGTTGCCGGCCGAGAAGACCTCGATGAACGGCTCGGCGATGGTGGGGGTGTCGAAGTTACCGTCCAGAACGATGAAATCGTGCGTACGCTCCGTGGCTTGATAGCCATGATTGATCCCTTCGCCGCTGGTCCAGGCGCTGTTGCCGCCGACTGCCCCGCCCAGGATGGCGCGCCGGCTCATTTCCTGCCAACCGCCGGCCGGCGGCCAGGCGTTACCCGAGAGCGGATTCATGGCGAAGATGTTGACGCCGGGGGCGATGCCCAGGCCGTAGAGAAAGCCCTGCTCATTGCCAAAGCCGCCGGTGCCGCTGCTGGCGATGGCGCCGGCGACGTGCGTGCCATGACCGCCGCCCGCGCAGTCGCTGCCCGGTTGGCCGGGGATGCTGCACGCGCCGGGAAAATCAGCCCCGCCCACGATGCGGCCAGCGAAATCAGGATGGTCGTAATCCACCCCGGTATCAATCGTGGCCCAGGTGACGCCGCGGCCATCGAAGCCCAGGTCCGCCAGCCAGGCGCGATAGCCCGGAAACGGCCGGCCGGCTGCGTAGTTGCCGGCCAGGATCTGATCGGCCGCTTCATCCTGCACCTGCGGCTGCGGGCTGGCATAGGCCACAGCCAGGACTGCGCCGAGTTGGCTGACAGCAGTCAGTGCGTCGGCGTCCAACGTGACGATGGCGTCGAAGAAGGCCCGGTCCGGCTGCGAGGGAAAAACCTGCAGAAGCTGAGCGCCAAGCTTTGCCAGCGCCGCCAGAGTCTGGTCGGGCTGGCCGTCGTTGTAGAACATCACGTCCACATGTTCGATGCGGCCGCGGTGGTTGTGCAGGTCTGCGTTGAGCTTGTAGGCCGGATGAAAGGCGCCCTGCCAGCGCACCGCGTCGGACACGGCGGCGGTCTGCGCCTGCGCCAACGCGCCCCAGACCAGGTAAGTGTTGGAGGGGTAGTACTGCAGCGGCTTCAATCCAGCCGCAGTCAGTTCCGCTAGCCAGGCATCCTGGATAGGGCCGACGAACTGCACCAGGCGCAGGGCAGGGCCGGTATCCAGGGCCCGCATGTTCTCCGGCAGATCAGGTTCTCCTGCGACCACGGGATCAAAGACGAAATCACGCACCTGTACCTGGCCGGCATTTGCGTCCACAGTGAAGGGCAGGCCGCTGGCGCGAAGTCGGGCGAAATCGGTTGTGTTCAGCTCCAGCCACCGGAAACTGCCATAGTTGATGGCTGCCTGGGGGGATAGGCCGAGGGCAGTCACATCACTGACGGCAAAGCCAGGGATGCGCACGAAATGATCGCCGCCGCCAGGCGCCAGGGGCGCCGCGCCGGCCGGCAAGACGACCAGCAGTGCGAGCATCATGATCAGCGCCAGTCCACGCAGGCGCCACAGCGTGTCGAATCGAAAGAATCGAGTGAGCATCAGGTACTCCGTCCTCCCCTTGCGCAGGCTGGCTGCCCCACACAGCGCCGGGCAAGCCGAAATCGTCCTCGCCGACACAGGCCCCTTACCCGACGAGCCTGCGCAAGGTTGGTGTCTTGCGATCAACCCTCGCAGGGGTGCGTGGACATCGCAACGTTGGCTTATGGCGGCGCTGCGTGTCTCTGAGTGCGTCATCTGGTCGCAGCCCTGCGAGGGGGATCCCCTTGCGCAGGCTGGCTGCCCCACACAGCGCCGGGCAAGCCGAAATCGTCCTCGCCGACACAGGCCCCTTACCCGGCGAGCCTGCGCAAGGTTGGTGTCTTGCGATCAACCCTCGCAGGGGTGCGTGGACATCGCAACGTTGGCTTATGGCGGCGCTGCGTGTCTCTGAGTGCGTCATCTGGTCGCAGCCCTGCGAGGGGAGAGGCGCAGGCTAACGCCTCTGCTGCACGAGCGGCAGGTACCGGGGCCGCAGCACGGCATGGCGCAGGATGACCAAGCCGCCGCTCTCCGCAGCCACGTACACCTGGTCCCCCGCCACCGCCACATTCCAGGCATAGCCTGGGGTGACATACGCCGCCACCTCCCGCGGCCGCGCCGGGTCGCTCACGTCCAGCAGGCGCACACCGGCCGGCCCGTCGGCCAGATAGACCCACGTGCCCTCCACGGCCACGCCCCACACCAGGCCCGACGTGTCAAAGGTCGCCACCAACTGCGGTTGCGCCGGGTCGTGAACATCCACGATGTGCAGCCCTTCCTCGCGGCCCGCCACGAAGGCCAACGTGCCGCTGATGGCTACTTCCACGGCCACTCCGGGCGTCTGCCACGCGCCTGCCTCGAATGGGCTATCGGGCTTGGAGACATCCACGATGCGCAGCCCGGCCGCCCCGTCGGCTAGGTAGACCAGTGGTAAGTCCGGTGAGGCGGCAACCGTATACGCACCCCCTGGCGAGTCGAAGAGGCCAATCTCCGCCGGATGAACCGGGTCGCTCATGTCCAGTGAGTACACACGGCCGTGCATGCGATCGACCGCATAGGCATAGCGTCCCGCAATCGCAACATCCCGGATAAAGGTATCGTAGGGTTGAAAGAAACTCAGTTCCCACGGTTGGCCGGGGTCCTGCACATCCACGATGCGCATCCCTTTTGGCCCGGCCGCCACGTAAGCGATCTGCTCGTCCAGGGTGATGTTCCAGGCCATACCCGTGCTGTCGTATGCGGCCATCTGCGCCGGCTGGTCGGGTTGGCTGACATCCACGATGTGCATGCTGCCATCATGATCCGCCACATAGGCCAACACCTGGGGGGTACAGCTACCAGCCTCACACACCGACTGCGACGCCAGGCTGACCCCATACGCACGCCCCGGCAGGTTGAACCAGCCCACGCGCATGGGGGCGGTGGGATCGGCGCCGCTGATGACCTGCAGACCCCGGCTGCCGCTGGCAACGAATGCCAGGGGTGTTTCCTGCCCTGGGAGGATTGCGAGCGCCACCTCACCCGCCCCTCCCAGCGTGTCGTAATAGCGCCAACTGACCAGCGGGCGTTGTGGATTGGCGACGTTGACAGTCTTCACGATTCCGCTATCTGCAAGAACGAACACGCGACGCTCCGCCGCTGCCAGCCTGGAGATGAATCCGATGTATCCC
Source organism: Candidatus Amarolinea aalborgensis (assembly GCF_900491745.1). Taxonomy (NCBI): domain Bacteria; kingdom Bacillati; phylum Chloroflexota; class Caldilineae; order Caldilineales; family Candidatus Amarolineaceae; genus Candidatus Amarolinea; species Candidatus Amarolinea aalborgensis. Next base: position 297,327 of record NZ_UETR01000004.1, read on the forward strand.
ATCGAAGCTCCCACCACGCGACGTGGTTGGGTGATGTCGCTGAGGTCCATGATGTCCACCCCGCCATCACCGCCAATGTAGGCGTAGCTGCCTGCCAGCGAGACATCACCGCTTTGCATCATCCCCATGTAGCCACTGTAACTGGCCGTCAACACCGGCTGGTCGGGGTCAGTGACATTGACGATGTAGTAATAACGGTGTTCATCGGTGACATGGGCGAACACCTGGCCCGGCACGCTGGTCAGGTCGGCGGCCACGCGCCAGGCATGGCCCGGCGTATCGTAGAAGCCGGTCTCCCGCGGTTGGGTTGGGTCGCTGACATCCACGATGCGCAGACCAGCCTCGCCCACCGGCACGTACACATAGACCGACCAGGAGCCAGCCGGGGTGGGGACCGCCGCCGCGGCAATGTCCTCAGCCGCCGCCGGAAGTGCGAAGGAACCTGCAAGCGTGGGCAAGAGTGGATCGGTGAAATCCACGATGGAGAGAGTCGCGCCGGTCACTAGGTAGAGAAAGGCAGGCGGCTGGTCGCGCCGGTTGACGTGCGCAGGTGCGACCGCGGCAAACGCCATGGCATCCACGGGGGCCGAGAGCGCCAACGATCGCCCGACCAGGACGGGCATCGTGGGGCGAGCGATGTCCAGCACTGTCACCGTATGGCCCAGGCCGATTGCCGCGTAGGAGCCAGTCAGCGCCACGCTCGAGACATCCCCAGCAACCTGGGCTGTCAGGATGAGGTTCTCCTGCGGCCAGACCGTGGGGGCGCCGTCTGGCACCAGGCCGCTGGTACGCAAGAGAACCGGGAGCAAGAGCAGCCATATCCAATGTTTGAACATCGTTGTTGATCCTTTGACCCCGTCAGTAGAAACCCGTTTTCTTGGAGAAACCCGTTTTCTTGGAGAAACCTGTTTTCTCCAAGAAAACGGGTTTCTGTCAAGACACCGGCGGCGCATTCAGGCAGTTCCACGTCAACCCGCCGTCGTCTGAATGATAGTAGTGAAGATTGCTGCCAGCCTGGGTCGAGAGAAACAGACTCAACGGCCGGGTACGGAGCCCGGTCTTACCAGCCAGCGGCAAGTACGTCTGGTGATTGAGCGTTGCACGGACCGCAGGCGACGCGATACCTTCCGGGCTATTCCTCTCCTGGCGCAGATCGCCAATACCCGGTGCAACCTGGTTGGAATCACCGACCCGCCTCCTGACATCGAGGCGTGGTTTCTGCACACCGCTCGCGATGACCGACCAGTTCGCGCCATCATCGTAGGATACCAGCACAGCATTTTCGGTCGCAATGAACAGCGTGCGATCTTCGACAAAATTGGGTGAAAGATCCAGGTCTGCTATATGAGCTTCGCCGCCAAGACTAAACACCGGTTGCCAAGTCACCCCGCCGTCCTGACTCTTGAACAAGGTCTGCACCTGCGCCCCAAATACCGTGTGATCGCGGGCGAAGTTCGGCGAAAACATGATCAGGTAGCCTGGCCCTGGTTCTCCTTCAGGCCGCTGCCAAGTCATGCCGCCATCCGTAGATCTTATCAGATAATCCGCCAGGCCATACAGAGTGCTGTCTTCGGTGAAAGTTGGCGACACATACAAGAAATAGGCGTTGGTCTCGTCCCACACCGCCTGCCAACTCAAACCGCCGTCGTCGGAGCGCAAAATACCCAAACCGGATTCAGTGGGGAACAATGGCTCAGCGCGAACCGCAAAGATCGTTTCTGCACGATCCGTAGTAAACATGCCTAGGCAATTCGGATCACAGGCTGTACGTTCTTGCCAGGTGATGCCTGCGTTCGTACTGCGCGCAATCCCATAGATTTTGCGCCGGTAATGCCAATGTCGAATGTAAAGCGTTACGTCTGCGTCTTCAGACGCACGAACGACAGCCAGGTCGGAGGCTTCTTCGCCAATGACTGATGCACGATAGATCATTTGCCAGGTAGTCCCGTTGTCCCGACTGCGCCAGAGTTGTGGAGAGTAGACAAAAAAGAGCGTGCGATCTTCCTCGTAAACTGGAGAAGGCACGAGATTGCTCCAATACAAATATGGAACAGACGAACACAACGGCAACGTAGAATGCGCGCCGTCTGGCTCTGCGCCGGACAACGCCCCATCTACCCCGCTGTTAGAAATCATGAGGAATGCAACCGTGATCCATTGAAGTATTATCATCAACGGCCTGATTCGCCGCATTGGCCCCTCCCTTCACGGTGTTGGCGTATACGTTGGCGTGATCGTCGGTGTTGGCGGCCACGCCGGGTCGTAGCTGGCCCATTCGTTTCCCAAGATCGTCAACCGATACGGCGGCGTGCCAGTCGCCTCTGGTTCCATCAGGCGCGTCCGCGCATCACCATCAGCCACACTGAACCAGGCAAGGCGGCGATAACCAGGATTCTCAGATGACCCCATGAATCCGGCCATCGGTTTCATCAGGTAGTCTCGCACATCTGGTCGCGAAGGAGTGGGAGTAGGAGTTCCGGTAACTGATGGAGGACCATACAAATAGCCATACTCTGTAATCCAAAACGGTCTATCTCCGACCTCAACGGTTTCAGTCGCCCGAAAAGCCGCCACATAAGTTGGAAGTTTGGTTCGCAAGCACGAGTCAACCACCTCGTTAAGCGGTCCCGAATTGCATTCAGTACTGCCTGTATAGGGGTAGACGTGCAGATGGATGCCATCGAGGCCCAGCGATGGCGTTGGAGTAGTCGTGGCGTCTCCATCTCGCAGTCGTCGCAGTTCAGTGATGAACGCTACCCACCAGTTGGTTCGATCAGCATGATATTGCCCACAGCACAGAACGCGAGCCGTAGGGTCTACTTCCTTGATCGCCATATACACCCTGGCGTATTCTTGCGCGGCTTTCACCGCCAGCTTTTGCGTCTGCGCGTTTAGGTCAGGTGCGGGTGTTACATTCTCGCCCCACTGACAAGTTACATCAGACGTATTGGCACAGAAAACTTCTGCACATTGTCGGTAGACGAAATAGGCTGTGGGCGTAACGCCTGGCGTAACGCTTGGAATCGGCGTCGCACGCAGCTTGATCGCAGGGTGATCCGGCTCATTGAAAACCAACCAGGTGCGTCCCGGATGCTGCGCAACAAGCGCGCGCAAGGGGTCAGTGGAATTCCCGAAGAATCCGCACCACACCATCGGCACGAAGCCAAGGTGATCATACTCGCCATAATCGTTGTTGTATCCCCAATCGTACCACCAACCCAGATTGAAATTATTCAAATGGGAGGTATTGGGCCATGTGTAGTCCTCATCAAGGGCATTACCAACCCCTTTCCAGCCATAGAAAACGTTGACATGTGGAAGATAAGTGAACTGAGTTGTCTGTGGCAGCGACAGTATCACCGCAACTGGTGGCGTAATCGTACGAACATCGTCAGGTGTTCGAGTAACGGTGGCAGTCCGCTGTGGGGTGGATGTAGGGGTATCAGTGCGTGTCGGCTGGGGATACGCATGGCGGCGCTCGTCCAATACGCGGGCCAGGGCCTCATCGGTGATGACGCCGATCGGCCGGGGCGTCTGGATGGGCGAGTTGAAGAGCAGCCGGCTCATGTCGTCGTCGGCGCCGGCCTCACGGGTGGCGTCGCTGTTCGGCGCAGAGAGGGTAATGGTAATCAGTCCGCTGACACGGGCAAGTACCAGCAGCGGCCATACACCGCGTGGTTTGCCTGGTGGGTTAGGGGCCATGACATCCTCCTCGAAGTGTGCATGGGCTTGACTGTCAACCAGTGCAGACGGCTGATGCGTCTCACATCATCAGCATAACACCCCTCATCGGCCCTGTCAATCCCCTTTTTGCGCAGGACGCATGAAATCCCCTTGCGCAGGCTGGCTGCCGCACGAATCGCCGGGCAAGCCGCAATCGTCCTCGCCGGCACAGGCCCCTTACCCGGCGGGCCTGCGCAAGGTTGGTCGCCACCCTCCCCTTGCGCCGGCTGGCTGCCCTACGCCGCGCCGGGCAAGCCGAAATCGTCCTCGCCGACACAGGCTCCTTACCCGGCGGGCCTGCGCAAGGTTGGTCGCCACCCTCCCCTTGCGCAGGCTGGCTGTACCACAAAATCGCCGGGCAAGCCGAAATCGTCCTCGCCGACACAGGCCACTTACCCGGCGAGCCTGCGCAAGGTTGGTTGCCATCCTCCCCTTGCGCAGGCTGGCTGCACCACACAGCGCCGGGCAAGCCGAAATCGCCCTCGCCGGTACAGGCTCCTTACTCGGCGAGCCTGCGCAAGGTTGGACGATTTCTCGGCCGCCAACCCTCGCAGGGGCCAATGGACATCGCAAAGCCGGCCGGTGACGATGTTGTGTGACTCTGAGTGCGTGGCCCGATCGCAGCCCTGCGAGGGGGATCCACTTGCGCAGGCTGGCTGCCGCTCGAATCGCCGGGCAAGCTGACAGCGCCCGCCGCGGCGCAAGTTCCTTACCCGGCGGGCCTGCGCAAGGTTGGACGATTTCTCGGCCGCCAACCCTCGCAGGGGCCAATGGACATCGCAGTGAATGAATTCACGGTCTGATACACCAAAACCTGCTAAAGCAGGTTGGTGTTGGGTGCGACGGCTGAATTCGTAAGACTTGTGGAGAACGAATTCACAACCCAAACCAATGCGACCTGACAAGACCAGTTCCCACCAGCGCAACCCGCTTGAGCGGGTTTCACCTATCAGACACCGAATTCATTCGGTGGGCTACCGCACGAGCGGCAGATACCGGGGCTGCAGCACGGCATGGCGCAGGATGACCAGGCCGCCGCTCTCTGCAGCCACATACACCTGATCCCCCGCCACCGCCACATTCCAGGCGTAGCCAGGGGTGACATACGCCGCCGCCTCGCGTGGCCGCGCCGGGTCGCTTACCTCCAGCAGGCGCACGCCGGCGGGGCCATCCGCCAGGTAGACCCACGCGCCCTCCACGGCGACGCCCCACACGAGGCCCGGCGTATCGTAGGTCGCCACGAGTCGCGGCTGCGCCGGGTTGGAGACATCCACAATGTGCAGCCCCTTGTTGTGCCCTGCCACATAGGCCAGTGTCCCGCTCACCACCACATCCGTCGCCACCCCCGGCGACTGCCAGGAGCCGACCTCGGCCGGGCTGTCGGGCTTGGAAACGTCCACGATGCGCAGCCCCCCCATCCCATCTGCCAGGTAAATTAGGTTCTCCACCGCCGCGACCGCATACGCTCCTCCCGGCGAGTCAAAAATCTTGGCCAGCCGCGGCCGCTCTGGATCCGCCACGTCGAGCACGAACAAACGCCCGTGCCGGTGATCGCTCGCGTACGCATAATGACCCATCACCACCACATCACGGATGAAGCTGTCAAAGGGGCTGAAGGAACCAAGCTTCTGCGGCCGCGCTCGATCGTGCATATCCACCATGTGCAATCCCTGCTCACCGGCCGCCACATACGCCACATCCCCCGCCAGCGCCACGCTCCAGGTCATGCCTGTGCTGTCATACGATCCGAGTTGATGCGGATTTTCAGACTGGTTCACATCCACGATGTGCAAATCGCCATCGCGATCGCTCACATAGGCCAACGTGCTATCGGCTGTCGCTGCTATCGTCACTGCGTGAGTATTCCCCGGCGGATCCAGCGAGCCGATGCGCTCCGGATGGGTGACGTCGGCCCAGCTTATGATCTGCAAGCCATGCCGTCCGCTGGCCACGTAGACCAGGGCATTTTCCTGTCCCGGTAAGGTCGGCAGAGCAATCACTTCTGCCGGCGCAGTGCGTGCCCAAAAGCGCGCGGCATGGAAGAACGGACGCCGCGGATCGGCCACGTCAGCCATCGCCATGTTGCCGCTTTCGCCAACAACGAACGCTCGATTCTGGGCAATCGCCAGCCTGGGTATGAAATTCACCCATCCGCCGGCGCTGCTAGAGCTTACCTGCCGTGGCTGGGTGATATCGCTGAGATCGAGGATGGTGATCCCGCCATCACCACTGACATAAGCATACCCTTCGGTCACGGCCACATCGCCATAAACGCCGGCGTGTGTGGCTACCAACACCGGGTGCGCGGCATCGGTCACCCGAACAATACGCAAAGAGCCGAGCTTGTCTATCACATGTGCATAGATCTCGCCGGGTCTGCTCGTCAAGTCGGTCGCCACTCGCCAGGTGAACCACGGCGTGTCGTAGTAACCCACCTCCCGTGGCTGCGCTGGATCGCTGACCTCGATGATGCGCAGCCCTGCCTCTCCGGCTGCCACATACGCGGAGATCAACCAGCCCCCTGTCTCCGCAGGCATGGCCGTCACCGCCATATCCTTCCCTGCTCCCGCCAGCGCACAGGAACCAACCATCGCTGGCAGCGCTGGATTGCTGAAATCCACCACGAACAGCGTCGCATCTGCCACGACGTACAGGAATGCGGGCGGTCGTTGGGCCTGCCCCGGCGCTGTCGTCGCAAAGGCCAGGGCGCTGACTACGCCTGGAAACTCCAGCGGTTGCCCCAGCAGCGCCGGATTTGCAGGGTGCGTGATGTCCAGCGCACGCACGGCGCGCCCCAACCCGATGGCAGCCCTCTCCCCCTCCACCGCCACCGCGGTGACATCCCCCGTAAGTTGCCCCACTATCACCAACCCCTCCGGAGGCAGCGTCGGCGCCCTCCCCTCCTCCTTACGGCCGACCCACACAACCAGAGGTAGCATGAGCAACAGCGCCAGCAACCATCCCCAACGTTGGAACATCACTTCTCCCCTTCACCCGCCGCACAGGGCAACAAAACGAAGCGAGGCGTATGATCCTACCGCTCTGGCGGCGGGTTCATGTTACGCCAGGTCAGTCCCCCATCACTCGAATAAGGATGGTGATTTCCTCCGTAACCAACCGTGGTAACAAACAGGCTCAGCGGCCGATACCTGACCCGGCTGTCATTCTGGTCGCTTGCAGAAGGCGTATCACCCGCGCGTCGTCTCACATCGAGGTCTATCAGCTCTTCCTGACCGCTGAACACCACCGACCAATTGACGCCATCATCATACGAGACCAGGACACTGCGGGACGTGCCGATGAACAGCGTGCCATCCTCGCCAAAATCGGGCGAGATCTCCAGGTCTTTAATCCCTTCATCCTCACTCAGGATCAACACGGCTTGCCAGCTCAACCCACCATCCTCGCTCTTGTACAAGGTGCGCCCTCGCCCCCCAAACACCGTGCGATCGCGGGCAAAGTCCGGTGAATACACCATGGGCGCATCCGGCCGCGGTTCCTCGGTTGGCCGCTGCCAACTCATCCCCCCATCTGACGAACGGATCATGCCGCTATCAACCAGGGCATAGAGCAAGGCATCCTCGTCGAACGCAGGCGAGATGTAGAGATGATACGCATTGCTCTCACCCCACACCTCCTGCCAACTCAGACCACCGTCGTCTGAACGCAGAATCCCCATCCCAGAATGGGTGGGGTAATAGGGCTCCACCCGCACGGCAAAGATCGTTTCTGGTCGATTGGTCGTGAATATCTCCTGGCAATACCAATCGCACGTCGTGCGTTCATCCCACGTGTCGCCCCCGTCGGTGCTGCGCACCAGCCCATAGATATCGTACCAAAAATGCCAATAGCGCACATACACCGTCAGCTCAGACGCGCCGGGCGAGCCCACAGCCACAAGAGCATTGACATTTCCATCTTTGAACGGCGCTTGATAGATGACTCGCCAGTGTGCGCCGTCGTCCCTGCTGCGCCAGACCAGCGGCGTGTGGCCATAGTAAGGGTTGAAGAATATCGTATGGTCATTCTCGTAGACCGGCGATGGAACGATATCACCTCTTCTGGCCGTAGCTGTAGAGTCAAGTGACGAGAAGGATGAAAAGGACAGAGGGATCTGGCCTGACTTGTGCTCGAGGGTCGCCGGTAGAGCGCCATCGGCCCCGACCAGCCCCGCGCTGACCGTACAACAAACAACAATACATTGACATATCGTGATAAGCAGCTTGACGGGCCTCATTGTACGCTTCTCCTTACGGCGTTGGCGTCACTGTCGGCGTCGGCGGCCACCCGGGATCGTAACTGGCCCATTCGTTTCCTAAGATCGTCAACCGATAAGGCGGCGTGCCAGTCGCCTCTGGTTCCATCAAGCGCGTTCGCGCATCACCATCAGCCACACTGAACCAGGCAAGGCGGAGATAACCAGGATTCTCGGGCATTTCCCACCCCCTTCCAGCCATAGAGAACGTTGACATATGGAAGATAAGTGAGCTGAGAAGTCTGTGGCAGCGACAAGATCACCACAGATGGTGGCGTAATCGCTCGAACATCGTCAGGTGTTCGTGTAGCGGTGGCAGTCCTCTGCGGGGTGGATGTGAGAGTACCAATACGTGTCGGCTTGGGGTATGCATAGCGGCGCTCGCCCAGCACGCGGGCCAGGGCCTCATCGGTGATGACGCCGATCGGCCGGGGCGTCTGGATGGGCGAGTTGAAGAGCAGCCGGCTCATGTCGCCGGCCTCGCGGGTGGCGTCGCTACTCGGCGCAGAGAGCGCCATGGTGATCAGTCCGCTGACACGGGCAAGTACCAGCAGCGGCCATACACCGCGTGGTTTGCCTGGTGGGTTAGGGGCCATGAAATCCTCCTCGAAGTGTGCATGGGCTTGACTGTCAACCAGTGCAGACGGCTGCTGCGTCTCACATTGTCAGTATAACACCGCCTCATCGGCCCTGTCAACCCCCTTGCGCAGGCTGGCCGCCAACCCTCGCAGGGGTGCGTGGACATCAGTGCGTTGACTTGTGGCGGCGTTGTGCGCCTCTGAGGTTGCCATCTTGCCGCAGCCCTGCGAGGGGGATCCCCTTGCGCAGGCTGGCTGCCGCTCGAATCGCCGGGCAAGCTGACAGCGCCCGCCGCGGCGCAAGCTCCTTACCCGGCGAGCCTGCGCAAGGTTGGTTGCCATCCTCCCCTTGCGTAGGCTGGCTGCCCCACAAATCGCCGGGCAAGCCGACAGCGCCCGCCGCGGCGCAAGCTCCTTATCCGGCAAGCCTGCGCAAGGTTGGACCTTCTCGGCTGGCAACCCTCGCAGGGGCCACGGAAAATCGAGCCCCGTGAATGAATTCACGGTCTGATACACCCCCGTGAATTCATTCACGGTCTGATACACCAAAACCTGCTAAAGCAGGTTGGTGTTGGGTGCGACGGCTGAATTCGTAAGACTTGTGGAGAACGAATTCACCACCCCAACCACCGCGACCTGACAAGACCAGTTCCCACCAGCGCAACCCGCTTGAGCGGGTTTCACCTATCAGACACCGAATTCATTCGGTGGGCTACCGCACGAGCGGCAGGTACAAGGGCAGCAGCACGGCATGGCGCAGGATGACCAAGCCGCCGCTCTCTGCAGCCACGTACACCTGGTCCCCCGCCACATTCCAGGCATAGCCAGGGGTGACATAGGCCGCCGCTTCGCGTGGCCGCGCGGGGTCACTCACGTCCAGCAGGCGCACGCCGGCGGGGCCATCCGCCAGGTAGACCCACGCGCCCTCCACGGCCACACCCCACACCAGGCCCGGCGTGTCGTAGGTCGCCACGAGCTGCGGCCGCGCGGGATCGTGGACATCCACGATGTGCAGCCCTTCCTCGCGGCCGGCCACGAAGGCCAGCGTGCCGCTGATGGCTACCTCCACCGCCACCCCGGGCGTCTGCCAGAAGCCGACCTCGAACGGGCTATCGGGCTTGGAGACATCCACGATGCGCAGCCCTGCCGCCCCATCGGCCAGATAGACCAGGGGCAAGTCCGGCGCCGCGGCCACCGCATACGCTCCCCCCGGGGTGTAGAACCGACCAAGTTCCACCGGCTGCGTTGGGTCACCGATATCTACCAGGCGTAACGCTCTTGCGGCGCGGTCGCTGACGTAAGCGGTCGTCCCCTCTACTGCCACATCCCGAGCAAAATCGTCAACGCCCCAACGAAGAGGATCGAAGATACCCACATTTTGTGGCTGGGATGGATCAGCCACATCCACAATGTGAAGGCCAGGGCTTCCAGTAGCCACATAAGCCAGTGTGCCAGCGAGAGCCACATTCCAGGGCATACCGTGGGTGTCATGGGCGTCTAGTTGAATCGGGTTGGTGGGGGTCATGATATCAACAACATGCACGCCACCGGCACGATCGGTAACATAAGCATAGGCGCTTTGCGGCCTGACGTCTATGGTCACACCATACGCATTACCCGGCAAGTCGTAGCTGAACAAGGCAGTGGGGTGAGTGAGGTCGGTCCAGGAGACAATCTGCAAACCGCGGCTACCGCAAGCGGCCACGATCAGTGGAATCTCCTGACCAGGCATACGCGGTAAAGCGGCAACAGCGTATGGTTCGCCAACGGTATCGTACAAACCTGATGGTTGATACAATCCCCATGGCGGTGTTGCGCTCCGCAGGGCCAACCGACCAAATTGTCCGAAGATCAGCAAGACATGATCGGCCACTCGCAGTCTGTCCAAAATACCCACATAGATGTAAGTCTCATAGACCTTCTGAGGCTGAGCAGGATTGGCTATGTCAAGGATTTCCAATCTATCCAGGTCGCCCACAAAAGCGAACCCGTTCGCGACGGCGACTCCGCCTCCTTTGAGGCGGTTATTGAAACTACCATAAACAGCGGTCTGGTCAGGGCGGGCGGCATCTGTGATGTCTATGATGGTCATGATGCTCAATCGGTCAACGACATAGGCGTAGATACGGCCGGAAGCCATCATCATATCCACAGCCAAACGCCAGGCGTATCCAGGTGTGTCAAGGAAGCTAGTCTCGACAGGGTGCAACGAATCGGTCACATTGATGAGCCGTAAACCAGACTCTCCGGCCGCAATAGCCGCATAGACTTGCCCGCCCTGTACCTGGTAGACGGAGATCTCTTCTCCCATGGCCGGCAACACGCGATGACTTATCGGTAGTGGGCGGATCGGATCACTAATGTCCAGAATGACGAGATTGACCCCGGCAAGTGCGTAAAGATAGTGAGAAGGATATCCATTCAGAATAGCAATATTGTGTACGGTGCCTGGTAATGATGGCGACCGTCCAAGCATGAGCGGCATGGCCGCATGGCCGACATCGAAGACAACGACGTTCTGTTCGAGACCAATGTAGGCGTAGGGAGCCATCAAAGCCACCGCCGACACATTTCCTTTCAACTCGGCCGTCATGATCAATTGATGCTGGCTCAACGATGGCAATTGCCCAGCCATCTGAGGAGGCAGCCAGACAGTGATAGTCGAAACAATGGTGATCAGCAGACGGAGACTTGCGTTTGACATCACAGAGTTGCACAACTCCTTTTCAGTTCTCAACTGGCGGCAAGGAAAGGCAGTTCCAGGTCAATCCACCGTTCTCGGATCGGTAAAATGTTGTCTGCTGCCCCGGCACCGTTGCCGAGAGAAACAGTGTGAGTGGCAGCGGCCGTGGTCCCATGCCACCGACCAGGGGCAGGAAAAGTCGAGGCGACTCCGATTCCATAGTCGTTGGAATGGATACCGTGAGGGCGGGAGGCATCCTCGAGGTTGAACGGCCGCTGATCGTAAGGCTGTATCGAAATCGCTCGGAGATAAGAACATTCCAATTATCGCCCGCATTGTAGGAGACTAATACTTTGCTTTGCGTTGCCATGAAAAACGTATGATCTTCGGAATAGTTCGGCGATATGGCAAAGTCCATGATCGAATCATCGCCTAACGTAACGACTGTCTCCCAGGTCAGGCCTGCATTCTCGCTCCGAAATAATGCACGGCCAATGGTGGCAAAGAGGGTATGATCTCGGGCAAACGCCGACGAAAACACCAATTCTTCTACCGGACTACTGCCAAGTCCGCTATCGCGCGGCGTCCAGGTATTGCCGCCATCGGTCGAAGCGATCAGCCAGGAGACAGGCGGTTCATGCCATGACCAGGTGCGTACGAAGATAGTCCGATCGTCCACAAATGCGGGTGATACGTGAATTCCCCATATACTTGCCTGATTCCATTGCGTCTCCCAGGTCAGGCCACCGTCGTCTGAGCGCAACACCCCCCTTCCTGGTTCAAACACATAGTAAGGCTCTGATCGGCCGGCGAAAATCGTCTCTGGCCAATCGGTGGTCACCACGGTAATGCAGTTGGGGTCGCACGAGGAGCGTAACTGCCATGTGTTGCCGCCGTCTGTGCTACGAACGATCATTTTGGTAGTTCTCGGATCAGGGAAATCATAAGCATAAACCACATAAAGCCAAAGCGCAGAACTGTCCGCTAGCGGTGGAATGCTCAACTGGGTTATCCGGCCGGATGGGTGGGGCGCTTCGTAGACGCGTCTCCAACAGTGACCATCATCGGCGGTAGACCACAAAACAGAGCCCTGGCTATAGCGAAAAAAGAGGGTATGATCCCGGTCATACAAAGGCGATGGTATGATCTCGCCGTATGAAGATGGGTGCGGACAGGCGGGTAAGAGAGGCGCGATTTCTGAGGAATACGCATGAGTGCTTCTGACATCGGCCATTGTGTTCACGCTTGCGGCGCCGATTGTCCACAGCATCACCACAACCCCGCCGATGTACCAAAGCGAGCTGCGAACCAAGTTCATTCTGTTATCCACAGGGGCTTTCCTTCAGTCTCTGGGCTCGGCTGATGAACATCGTTCCAATAGGCGATGAGATTGCTTGCAAGGCAATCATGAAAGACAACACTCACTGGCGAGCTATTGTCACACGTTGTACTACCAGTGTAAGGGTAAACATGGATATGCACGCCGCCGAGGTGATCATACTCGCCATAATCGTTGTTGTATCCCCAATCATACCACCAACCTAGATTGAAATTATTCAAATGGGAGGTATTCGGCCATGCGTAGCCTTCGTCAAGGGCATTGCCAACCCCTTTCCAGCCATAGAAAACGTTGACATGTGGAAGATAAGTGAGGTGAGTTGTCTGTGGCAGCGACAAGATCACCGCAGATGGTGGCGTAATCGTACGAATACCGTCAGGTGTTCGTGTAACGGTGGCAGTCCTCTGCGGGGTGGATGTGAGAGTACCAATACGTGTCGGCTTGGGGTATGCATAGCGGCGCTCGCCCAGCACGCGGGCCAGGGCCTCATCGGTGATGACGCCGATCGGCCGGGGCGTCTGGATGGGCGAGTTGAAGAGCAGCCGGCTCATGTCGCCGGCCTCACGGGTGGCGTCGCTGGACGGCACAGAGAGCGCCATGGTGATCAGTCCGCTGACAAGGGCGAGCGCCAGTAGCGGCCATGCACTGCGTGTTTCACGTGGTGGGTTAGGGGCCATGAAATCCTCCTCGAAGTGTTCATGGGTTTGACAGTCAACCAGTGCAGACGGCTGCTGCGTCTCACATTGTCAGTATAACACCGCCTCATCGGCCCTGTCAACCCCCTTGCGCAGGCTGGCCGCCAACCCTCGCAGGGGTGCGTGGACATCAGTGCGTTGGCTTGTGGCTGCATCGCGCGCCTCTGAGGTTGCCATCTTGCCGCAGCCCTGCGAGGGGGATCCCCTTGCGCAGGCTGGCTGCACCACAAATCGCCGGGCAAGCCGACATCGCTCTTTGCGATGTGGGGCTCTTACGCGGCGAGCCTGCGCAAGGTTGGCTGATTTTTCCCTTGCCAACCCTCGCAGGGCTGCGTGGACATCAGTGCGTCGGCTTGTGGCGGCGTTGTGCGCCTCTGAGGTTGCCATCTTGCCGCAGCCCTGCGAGGGGGATCCCCTTGCGCAGGCTGGCTGCCCCACAAATCGCCGGGCAAGCCGACATCGCTCTTTGCGATGTGGGGCTCTTACGCGGCGAGCCTGCGCAAGGTTGGCTGATTTTTCCCTTGCCAACCCTCGCAGGGCTGCGTGGACATCAGTGCGCCGGCTTGTGGCTGCATCGCGCGCCTCTGAGGTTGCCATCTTGCCGCAGCCCTGCGAGGGGGATCCCCTTGCGCAGGCTGGTTGCACCACAAATCGCCGGGCAAGCCGACATCGCTCTTTGCGATGTGGGGCTCTTACGCGGCGAGCCTGCGCAAGGTTGGCTGATTTTTCCCTTGCCAACCCTCGCAGGGGTGCGTGGACATCAGTGCGCCGGCTTGTGGCGGCGTTGTGCGCCTCTGAGGTTGCCATCTGGCCGCAGCCCTGCGAGGGGGATCCCCTTGCGCAGGCTGGCGGCACGAAAGATCAGCCGGCAAGTGGCAGCGCTCTCCTTGACGACCTGTCGTCAAGGAGGCGACACGTCGCCGCGCGCCAATGTCAAGCCGTGACAGTTCGTCGTCGAGCAGCTTTCACCAGTGGCTCGGCGCTTTTTTCCCAACTAAGTTGCTGAGCTTGCTCGCGGCCGCTTCGGCCGCGTCCGAATCTTCCCACTCGTCCAGGTAGGGCGCGACCTTGCCGTTGATCGGCAGACCGCGGCCGTCTACAAAGCCCTGCTGACGCAAGTTGAAGCGGCGGCGCGAGAAGAGAGCATCCTCGCGCCGAATCTGCTGCGCGGAACGTTTGAGGAAAGCGCGCATCATCCACCAGCCCTGCGCAGGAATGACGGTTTGCGGCACGTGGTAGATCTCGTGGATGATGGACCGTGCGGCGCTGATGGGCGTGATATGACTCTCGATCACCATGCCCTTGCCAAAGCCGTCGTAGACCTCGTTGCGCACCTGGTAGGGCGTCGGCCCCCAGACACGCGTGCGGGTCAACAGCGTGCGCCCCAGCGGCGCCCGGTAGCCTAGTTCGACCAGGTTGACCTCGCCCTCTTTGCCCAGATAGCGACACTGGTTGAAGACGCCGGTGTGGTACTCGGACGGGTGCAGAAAATCGAGATAGTTCTCCTGCACGTGATAGACATCCGACTCGATCGTGATGTCAAACCAGAAGCGATGCGCGCCGGCCGGTCGAGCTTGCACGGGCGGCGTCGTGACGTCGGCCAGATCGTGCGGCAGCCGCACCCACAGGGCAATGCCATCATCCGCGGCCAGGTAACGCGGGAGCTGCAGGCGCGGCCGCTGCAGGCATTGACCGTCCTTGAAGCGCCAGCCGTGCCAGGGGCAGGTCAGGCCGCCATCCGCGCTGACTTTGCCTTCGCCCAAAGGTCCGCCCCAATGCGGGCAGACAGCCGAGGCCGCCTGTACGGCAAAGGGCGCGACGGCGCTGCGCCAGAAGACGATCTCCTGGTCGGCGACGGTCTTCAGCAAGGTGCGCCCCGGTTTCAACTCTTCGCTGAAAGCTGCTACGTACCATTGACCGGCGTGCGCCAAGGCGCCGGCGTCATTCGTCCCGTTGTTTTTTGCGTTTTCTGTTGTTGCCATGGTGATCTCGTCCTCCATCCCCGCTAACTGACCACGTACGCGCACGCCGTTTGCGCATGCGTGACGCGGTTAGCGGCGCTGTCTATTGTCGTTGATTTGGGGCTGTTCGCCAAAACGCGCGGGCTTGTTCTCCTGGGCCAACGAAAAGGAGCCGGTGTTGACCACCGGCCCCTGCTTGAGTAACAATACGCACCTTACGGATGACGCTTGCGCTTCAATGTCTTCTTCACATGCCCCACGAATCTGGACAACACTTTTCTATCCCGTCTGGCGCTCCATCATCCGGTTCGACGCCAACCGTTAGCGATTGCGCTGTCCGACCATGCGCAGACCACCGCCAGCCATCAGGAGCAGGGCGCCAGCCACCAGGGCCAACATCAGGAAGCTCTCACCACCGGTCGTCGGCAGTGTTGTCGGCGCGCTCGCCGCCTTGTGCGTCGAATCAACGCTCGGCACGGCCATCAGGGTCGGCTCGCCGCTGGCAAGACCCATCGCAAACACGGTGTAGACCGTGCCGTCATCCAGCTTGACGCCAGGAACGGAGAGCGCGACCGTGTTCGTTCCCGCCAGGCGCACTTCCAGGTCGTAGGTGCCAGCATCAACCGGCGTGTAGTCGCCGACGCCCTTGAAAGCAACATTGCTGAAGATCACGGGGCCGCCCTTGACAGCCACATCAACGGCCGGCGCATCCGGAGACGCATGAACGAAACGTACGTGAGCCTTACCGGCAGCCGGGGCGCTGTTGTTGTCTACCAAAACCAGCGGCTCGATATTGGCCACCTTGCCGACAGCCACAACCGTGTAATCCTTGTCATTATCGAGGGTCAGCGTCGCCGAAATGACTGCCGGCTCGGTCTTGCCCGTGGGAACCACCTGCACCTTGTGGTCGCCAGCGGTCAGGCCGGCATACTGCGTGATGCCCTTGAACGGCGCATTGGTGAACGCCTTGGCGCCATCCACCCAAACATCAACCGCGGGCGCATCTGGGGAGGCATGAACCACACGGACGCGAGGGCCAGCCGCATAGGCGCTGAACGTCGAAACCAGTAGTGATCCCATCACAGCAAATGCTGCAACACCTTTGAACAAACGACTGAACTTCATGACTGTAATCTCCTCTTAAATCTGCTGTTGTGCTACGCCTGTAAGAAACTTCTCTTACAAACCATTAACTAACTTGATGCAAAGTTTATACATAGTTTATGGTTTGCACAGTGTTTGTCATTACAATCTCATGATCGGTTAATGTTAGATGTGGCAATTGATGTGTCGGCGAGGCCCGTGCGTGAACGGCGTTTCCCTCGCTGGGCTAAATGGCAAACAGCCTGGTTTTCGGTTATACTTGCCGTCACTTCTGCTTTCCGTCCTGGGGAGGAAATCGTATGACCTGGCTTCACCTACTCTCAACATCGCCGCAACAGCCGTGGTCTCGCCATCTTGCGCGCCTGGCCGTGACCGGATGCGCTGTGCTGGCCGCGCTGCTGGGCTTCGGGCGCCCGACAAGCGCAAGGTTGCTGCCGGCGCCGCCAACGCCAGCGGCGGTTGGCCCAACGGATTCCGTCGTTGAGTTGTCCCAACCTCGTGCACAAACAGCGGCCGCAATCCCCCCCTCTCCTGATTTCCCTTCGTTCCCCGTCACGCACCCCGGCATCTACGTCGCCAGCGACTACTCCGGCCTGATTGATCCGCAGCGCTACGGCAATGTCGGCAGCCTACGCACCTGGGGTTGGGGCGAATTCTACGACAGCCTGGGCAACTACAAATGGGACGCATTCGAAGCATGGCTGAACAATATCGCCTCGCAGGGAAAAGTGGCGGGGGTTGGCATCACCACCTACAACGGGCGCTGCTGCACGAACTACCTCGAAATGCCCGCCTGGGTGACGCAAGTCTACCCGAATGCCACCTTCAATGTTTGCAGCTACCTGACTGGTTCATGCACTCCGTGGCACATCCCGCGTTACTGGCACAACGATTACCTGACGCCCTACCATACGTTTATCACGGCCCTTGGGCAGCGTTACCGCAACGATCCACGCCTGGAATGGGTCGCCATCGGCCTCGGCACCTTTGGCGAGCTGCACGCGACTGACCCCGATAAACCGTGGTACAACTGGTATGACCGTACGGCGGTTGCCAACGCCGGCCTGAACAGCAGCCTGTGGCTCTCGACTACGAAGGCCATCGCTGACTGGTATATTGCCGCGTTCTCAGAAAACGGTCAGCTCAAGAAGAGCCTGCTCGTGCAAAACGCCTCATACACTTTCAGCGAGACTGAACGCCGTGACCTGGCAAACTATCTGGCGCCCAAAGGCGTTGGACTGTCGAACAACGGCCTGTACCCTGATTCCAATTTCTCGATCGTGGGCAACCAGTCGGGCTGCCCTTACTGCGGCCAGCATGACCACATCGTCAACTGGAACAGCCAGGTGCCCATCGCGTTCGAGACTTACGATTACATGCTGTGCGACGAGCAGGCCCTCTACTGGGGGATCCTCAACGGCCTCGACAAGCATGTAGATTTTTTCCGCGTGGACTACACCCTGCTGTATCAGACAGATCCCAACTACAACTGGCTGTATGATAAGGTCGAAAACATCGCGCTCCTCAATCGCTTCAAACCGTACATTGGCGCGACGCGCCAAAATGCGCCCAGCGCGTGGGTCGCGCTGCGCGAACACCGCGTGCCGTTGAACTACTGCGGCGGTCTGATCAACGAAGCGTCCTGGTATCCGCAGCTGGGTAATTTTGACTACTTCATGGAACAGGATGACAACGTGGCCGGCGGCCGCACCGTGGCTGAGACTAATGACGCCAGCGTCACCAGCGGCCTGGGCTGGTGCCCGCCGGTGACCGGCCGGCCGGTTTGCAATACATCGGCTTATCAGGCCGCCATACCACCTGGAAGAGAGGGCTGGGTCACGCGTCGCACCGATCGCAGCACGGGCAATCCTTTCATGTTCTTCAAGGTGGACGATGGCTATCTGTATGGCACAGCCGGTCACGCCATCACGGTGTCGGTGACGTACGCCGATGTGGGGACTGGCCGCTGGCGCTTGCTCTACGATGGCCCGGGCGGCGTCGCTGCCGCCGCTACACCCGTGGGCGGCAGCAGCCCCTATGTGCAAAAGCAAAACACCCACACGTGGCAACAGGCGCAGTTCGTGCTCACCACTGCGCGTTTCATGAACAGTCTCACCGGCGCATCCGATTTCTACCTGGACAGCTTCGACAGCGACGACGAATGGTTTCACCTGGTAGATGTGCAGCCCGCATCTGACTTGCTGCCAACGGCTACCCCGCGGCCGACATCGTTACCCACCTCGACCCCCACGTCTACCAGCACGGGACCAACCGCCACCCCCACGCGCACACCCACCCCGACCGCCACGCGCACGCCGACGCCCACGCACACCCCGGCGCCCACGGCTACGCCCGTTGGACCGGTGGAGGAGGGCTACTGGACGCGACAAACGGTCGCCAGCCAACCGCTGCTGGCCCTTGATTTCGTGGACGCAGCGCACGGCTGGGCGGCTGGCGGTCGCACGACGGTGCAGAACTGCCCTAACCCTGACTGCCCCGGCATCCTGCTGCTCACCGAGGACGGCGGCGCGTCCTGGGAACTGGCCGACAGCGGCGCCCTGGGCTTCATCCACGACCTGGACTTCGTGTCCCTCACCAGCGGTTGGCTGGTGGGACGCTTTGGCACCATCCTTGCCACGCGCGATGGCGGCCGATCGTGGCGTCCGCAGCCCAAGTCGGCCGAATACTGGCAGTTTCTGTACAGCATCAAGATGGACGATGAATTGCATGGCTGGTTTGGCGGCTCGCAAGGGAAGATGTGGCAAACCAGCGACAGCGGCGGCCTTTGGCAGCAAAATACGGTCGGATTCAGCGGCCCGGTGTGGGATATCGAGGCCCGGGATGGTTGGCTGTGGATCAGCAACGGCGGCGCGACCGTGCAGCGCAGCGGCGACAACGGCGTGACCTGGCAGGCTGTTGAGATCGCCGCCGCCAGTCACGTCAACGCGCTGGCCTTCGTCAACAGCCTCAGCGGCTGGGCAGTCGGCAGCGGAGGCAGCATCCTGCGCAGCACCGATGGCGGCGTCAACTTTACCGCCCAAGCCAGCGGCGTCAGCGACGATCTTTGGACCCTGGCGATGGTGGACGGCAGCTTTGGCTGGGCGGCCGGCGCCAACGGCCGCATCGTACACACCAGCAATGGCGGCTTGACCTGGGTGCAGCAGGGCAGCTCGATCACCGCAACGATCCGCAGCCTGAGCTTTGTGAATCCCAACGAAGGCTGGGCTGTGGCCGAAGATGGCAGCATCTTGCATTATGCGCCGCCGAACACCACGCCCACACTGACGGTTCCGCCGACAACGCCCACGCTCACGCCAACGTCCACGCTCACACCAACGCCCACAGCCACGCCAACCAGGACACCAACGTCCACGGCCACGCCAACCAGAACGCCGACGCCCACAGCCACGCCAACCAAGACGCCGACGGGCGCACAACCGACGAGTGTGGTGCAGGCCGTTGCGGCCTCGGCCGATGACACGCATGTCAAAACCACCACTGGCGTCAACTACCCAACGGCGGCCAATATCCGCCTGGGCGGATCGTACTTTGGCGGGCTGCGCTTTCCCGGTTTGGACATTCCAGCCGGCGCCAGGGTGATCAGCGCGACTTTGGAAGGCTTCATGTTTTGGAACAACGGTCTGCCGCGGCTGCACCTCTACGCCGAAGCCGCGGATGATGCCGTTCCGTTCAGCGACAGCCAGCCGCTGGCCTCACAGCGGCCGCGTACGGCGGCGCAGACCACCTGGCAGGCTGCCAGCCTCACGCTCAACCAATGGCTGACGATGGACGGCCTTGCCAACGTGGTGCAAGAGGTGGTTGACCGGCCTGGCTGGACGGCTGGTCAGGCGCTGGCGCTGCTCGTCGAAAGCGACCCCGTGAACCTGACCGACAACGCCTATCTCGACTTCTTCGCCTGGGATGAGCCATCCACGCCAACCCTCCGCGTCCGTTTGCGTGTGGCATTTACTCCGGCATCTGCCTGCACACCGGTCGCGCTCACCGACCTGACTGCGGCCGCGGGGCAGTGGGGTTGGACGAGCGCCCTGGCCGGCTTCCTCGCGCAGTATGATCTGGACAGGGATTCCGACATTGACATTGCTGACCTGACGGGACTGGCGGACGCCTGGGCCCAAGGGAGATGTTTATAAAGATGGGAAACTCACTGGTGCAGCAACTGCGCACGGCCGGCATCGAGCCGCGCAAGGCATTGGGGCAGCATTTCCTGGTAGATGAGACGCACCTGGCGCGCATCGCAGCCGCGGCCGATCTGACGGCGGCTGACACCGTGCTGGAAATCGGCCCTGGCCCCGGCCCGTTGACGGCCCTGTTGGCCGCGCAGGCCGGTCGTGTGGTTGCCGTTGAGACGGACGGTCGCCTGGTGGCTTTGCTGCGGCAGACCTTTGCGGCGCAGCCGCACGTCGAGATCGTACATCAGGATATTCTGCAATTCGATCCGTGCGGGCTGGCGCATCCTCTGTACAAAGTGGCGGCAAACGTACCGTATTACATCACGTCGGCCATTTTGCGCCATCTGCTGGAGAACGCCTGTCCGCCGGCGCTGACCGTACTGACGGTTCAGCGCGAGGTGGCGCAGCGCGCCGTGGCGCGGCCGCCGGACATGAGCCTGTTGGCGGTCAGCGTGCAGCTTTTTTGCGAGGTCGAGATCGTTGGCAAAATTCCGGCTGGCGCTTTCTATCCACCGCCGCAGGTAGATTCGGCCATCCTGCGCCTGCGCCGGCGCAGCGCGCTCGCGGCCGCGTTGACCCCCGCGGCCGTGCCTGCTTTCTTCAATGTCGTGCGCGCGGGGTTTGGACAGAAGCGCAAGCAGCTGCACAACAGCCTGACGGCCGGACTGGGGCAAGCGCCAGACGTCATTGCCGATGCCTTGCGCCAGGCTGGCCTCGATGGCAGGCGTCGCGCCGAGACCCTCAGCCTGGCCGAATGGGGCGATTTGTGCGCAGCCCTATCAGCTGCGGGATAGATGGCCCACCCGCGCAAACACCCAAGCGGTGAATTTTGCTGGGGCCGCGGCCTGCCGGGTCATTCAGCTTTCTGCGGCTTGGCAATTACGATCACGCGGTGCGTATTGTTGGTAAAAGGCCAACAGCTCACCAGGGTCAGGCGGGTGTCCGCAAAGGGGCCAATCCAACGCGCGTTGGCCTGGCGTACGGCTAACGGTTCCCCTTTCTCCTTCACGATGAAGCGATCTACAACCGCATAGCTGAACACCTGGTCGCCCACGCGCAATTGAATTGCGTCGCCGATGTTCACCTCGGACAGGCGGCGGAACACCATGCCCTTGATGTTGTTGTGCCCAGACAACACCACGTTGCCTACGTCACCGGGCCGCGCCGAATTCTCGTGCCAGCCGGCTGCGTAATCTGCGACTTCCCACTCCAGCGCGGTTTGTCCATTGCGCGTGACTGACTTCCAGCCAATCGGTATCACCGCTGCGTCCACGCCGATGCTTGGGATGACGAGATGGGTTGGCGCGCCGCTCACCGCCTGTTTGGCCGCGGGCGTGGCCGTGGGCGTGGATGAAGGTGTGGGCTTGGGCCGATCGCGCCCGCGTGGTACATCGTCAGCGACCGCCGTCAACGTCGCCGCGGGGAATGTGGCGGCTGTTGTCGTTCGGAACGGCGTAGGATCCACCGCGGCGGGTGCGTCGCCGCGCGCGGGGCCGCTGTTGTCTGGCAGCAGCAGCGCAGGCGCTTCGAGCGCCGAGGCAGCGAGTGACGCGTCTTGCGGGCTGGCGGGCAGCGGCGGGGGCAGCCAGTTGTCCCGCACCCAGGTCCAACCGGCCAATCCGAACAGCAGCGCGCCAGCCACAATCAGCAGGCTGCCGGACAGACGTAGAGAGGTTGTTCTTGTCACGATCGTTCTCCATCCGCAGACAGGTCTGCGTAAACGCCGCGATAGCTTGGCGGCAGCATGCTCGCCAGGCGGCGCATGATCTGATCAGTGTAGACAGCCAGCTCCGGGCTGTGTGCGCGCGCCGCCTCGGGCGGCAGGCTGAACGGTTGGCCCACGACCACGCGTACGTGCGCGCGACGCAGATGCGCCAGCTCTGACCACACCTTTTCTTGCCCCCAGGCGACCACGGGCACCATCACGACGCCGGTGCGCGCCGCCAGGTAGGCCGCGCCATCGTGTCCTTTCTGCAGTGCGCCTGTCTTGCTGCGCGTGCCCTCCGGCGCAATCGTCAACATCTCGCCCCGGGCCAGCGCGGCCAGCGCCGCGCGTATCGCTTTGCGATCCGCTTCGCCGCGGGCAACCCAAATGGCATTGGCAAAGGTGCGCAGCAGCCACCCAAGAAATGAGAAGCGCCGATCGTATTTGTCCGCGGCAAACACCGTCGCCTGGCGCGGCAAGATGGTGAAGATCGCCGGCGCATCCAGGATATTGAGGTGGTTGGCCAGCAGCATGGCCGCGCCGCTCAGCGGGATGTTCTCGATGCCTTCCGCCTTGAAATCGCTCAGGAGCCAAAAGAGAAAGCGCAAAATGCTGCGGACGATGCGATAGCCAAGCGGGAATGGTGGGGCGGTGAGGTTGCTCATGGGTGATTCCGTCGCGCTTGTGGTATAATTCGGTAGCTTACGACCGGTCCGCTGGCCGGTACGAGGTCAATATCGAACTCGGTATGACCGCCGCGCGGAATGACGTTGTGTTCAGGTTCGGCGCGTCGCACGCCCATCACGCGCCCTACCGCGTCGTACAGGGTGACAACCAGTGTGACTTCCACGGCGTCCTCTGGCCCGA
Source organism: Candidatus Amarolinea aalborgensis (assembly GCF_900491745.1). Taxonomy (NCBI): domain Bacteria; kingdom Bacillati; phylum Chloroflexota; class Caldilineae; order Caldilineales; family Candidatus Amarolineaceae; genus Candidatus Amarolinea; species Candidatus Amarolinea aalborgensis. Next base: position 320,427 of record NZ_UETR01000004.1, read on the forward strand.
CATTGAAGACCTGACCGCTGACCTGGTAGATGCCGAAGTTGGCGCCGCTGCCTTCATCGGCGCGTACTTCCAGGTCACGGTAATAACTGCCGAGGTAGGCTGGGATGGCGGTCAACGGCTCTGCCAGGTAGCTGGCGAAACTGGCAGGCGCCGAGGCGAAGAGCAACGCAAAAGGCGCACGGTCGTTGGTATCCACCAGATCGGCCACTGGGGCTCCTTCTTTGCGGCTCAGAACCTGGTTATCTGCGTCAAGCAGACTGATCGCCAGGTTGACCCCTTCGAGTGGTTGCCCGGCGCGATTGACAACTTCGCCAAAACACCAGAGTCCGCCCAAAGGGGTCTCGGCAAAGAAGATATTTTCAATCGTGTAGGGCAGCGGTGTAGACGTAGCTGTTGGCTCCGCGCCCGCTTCCGTGTCGTCGCCAGCGGTTGGAATGATCAACTCCTGGCCGACACGCAGGCTGCGTGGGTCAAGAATACCGTTACTTTCCTGGATCGCCGCGACGCTGACGCCAAAGCGATTCGCGATCCCCAGCAGTGTGTCGCCGCTGCGGATCGCATAGATGACCGGCGTTGGCGTTACGGTGGGCGTTGCGGTTGGCTCTGGCGTGTAGGGCGCGGGCGTTGACGTAGGTCTCTGCGTCGCCGCAGGGGTCAACGCAGGCACGGAGGTTGGCGGCATCGGCGTGGCGGTGGGCCGGGTGATGATTTGCCCGCAGGCGCTCAGCCAAACCAAGAGCGAGAGCGCCGCAATGACCGCGGCCCGCGCCGTGTGTGTTGCCGAGCAGAGTTTGCTTTCAGATGCCATGCTGTGATTATAGGGCGAAAACGTAAAATCCCAAATCCCGGCCTCCTTTTTCTGGCGTGGTCGGACGAGGTGTCTTTATGCCAGGCAAGTTGCAGATGATCGCCGATCTCAAGGTGGGCGACACGGTGCTCAGCTATTTCCAGATTAAGCGCGCGCGCCTTGTTCCGTTCAAAGACTCCAACTCTGGCTCATTCTTGTCGCTGATCTTGAGTGACCGTTCTGGCCAGGTGAGCGCGCGCGTGTGGGAAAAGGCCGAGCAGGCGGCGGCCAACCTGAACGCCGGCGACGTGGTCAAGGTTCAAGGCAAGGTGCGCGCGTATCAAGACGGCATCTACATTGCGATTCGGCAAATTCGCCGCGCGCGGCCCGACGAAATCAACCCGGAGGATGTGGCCGCTGCGTCTGCCGGGGTTAGCAGCGAGCGTAACATGGACGCGCTGCTCGGCGTCCTACGCGATGCCATCCGCACCGTGGGGCGCCTTGACCTCCGCCGCCTGCTCGACAGCATCTTTGGCGATGCCGACTTCATGGCCGATTTTTGCCACGCACGCGCCAGCCCGCTGCACCATGCTTACGTCGGCGGTCTTTTGGAACACACGGTCGAGATGCTGGTGCTTTCGCGCCCGCTGCTTGCTCTCTTCCCGGCCGTGGACGGCGATCTGCTGACCGCTGCGATTTTGCTGCATGACGTGGGCCGAGTGCTGGAAGCCGGCGCAGGCCGTGACGCGCCGCGCTTTCCTGTGGGGTCCTTGATTGGACACCAGGCCCTGGCTGATGCCTGGCTGAGCGAACGCCTGGCGCAGATTCCCGACTTCGCGCCAGACCTGGCGCTGCATTTGCGGCACGTTTTGTTGAGTCACCACGGGTTTGCGGGAATGCCGGGACCTGCCACTTTGGAAGCGCTGGCGCTCACCCGCCTGAACTATCTCAGCGCGGAGATGAACGAGGCCACCTACGCCGCGCGCCAGGCGCAGATCCGTCGCCTCAACTGGACCGGCAACCTGGCGGCGACGCGCGGGCCGCTCTATGTGGGGCCGATCTCCAGCGAGGGGTGACCGACTGGGGCAACGCTCATTTCTACGATAGGAGGGTCTGTATGACAAAGGTGTTTCGTCCACTCATCGTTCTGATCCTTTTGGCTGCGCTGCTTGTCGGCGCACTGCCGGTCAACGGGGCGCCTCCCACCCCTGACAGCTTGAGCCGCGCCGCGCGCGGCGCATTGACCATCACGCGCGATTCGACGACTGGCGCGGCCACGTTTGTGCGCGCCGACGGCGGACTTGTCAGCGGCGCAGACGCCAACTCTTTGCGCGCGGATGCCGCCGGCGCGGCGCGCGCATTCTTGACCCGGCATGAAGCTGCCCTGGGCATGCCGGACGTGGGTAAGCAAACCGAGCTGGCTGCGTTGAAACGCGATGAATTCGGCATGACCCATGTGCGCCTGCAGCAGGTCTACCAGGGCGTGCCCGTCTTCGGCGCGCAGCTCGTCGTTCACTTCAGTGCGGACGCACAGATGGTTCTCGCCCTCAACGGCCATTATGTGCCAGGGGTGGCAGTCAATGTCACGCCGACCGAGGATGCGGAGGCCGCCCTGGCGCTGGCGCGTTCGCTTGACCCGCAGGCCCTGGTTTGGGCCAAGCCGGAATTGCGCGTTTACACGTCTGCGATTGACCCGGCTGTCAGCGGCAATCACCTGGTGTGGTTGGTGCGGCTCTACGCAGAACAGACGCCCGCGCGCATGCTCTATGTCGTAGACGCACATACGGGCGCGATTCTGACCTCGTACAACGAGCTGGATACGGTGCGCAATCGCCAGATTTACACCGCAAACCATTCACAGACGCTGCCCGGCGCCCTGGTGCGCAGCGAGGGCGGGGCGGCCACTGGCGATGCCGATGCAGACCAGGCCTACCGCTTTCTTGGCGACACCTACGACTATTACTTCAGTCGTTTTGCCCGCGACAGCTACAATGCGGCTGGCGCGGCGATGAAGGCAACGGTGCACTACGGCACCAACTACCAGAATGCCTTCTGGAACGGCGCGCAGATGGTGTTTGGCGATGGCTTTCCCATTGACGATGTCACTGCGCATGAGATGACCCATGCGGTGACGGAAAACGAAGCGAACCTGATTTACCAGAATCAATCGGGCGCGCTGAACGAATCGTTCTCCGACATCTTCGGCGAAATCATTGATATGACCAACGGCGCCGGCAATGACACGCCGCCGGTGGCCTGGCTGATGGGCGAAGACCTGCCGGGCATTGGCGCGATTCGCAGCATGGCCGATCCCCCGCTCTACGGCGACCCCGACAAAGTCTCCAGCTACAACTGCACCAGCGCGGACAATGGCGGGGTCCACACCAACAGCGGCATTCCCAACAAGGCTGCCTACCTGATGGCGGTTGGCGGCGCCTTCAACGGCCACACGGTGACCGGCATTGGGATCGAGAAGATGGGCCGGGTTCAGTACCGGGCGTTGACTGAATACCTGACCCAAGCGGCCACGTTCGTGGACAATGCCAACGCGCTGAACCAATCGTGCCGCGATTTGATCGGCAGTTACGGCATCACCAGCGCAGATTGCACGCAGGTCAACGAAGCGGTGCTGGCTGTGGAGATGACCACGGCCGTGCCGTGCTCCAGCGGCGGCTGCGCGGTGCAGACGACTGTGGCCGACGAGGCTGCATTCAAATCGCCGGCCGACGCCATTCGCACGGCGATCATCATGTACCGCACGCGCGAACAGGTGCTGCGCGGCGCCCCGGCCGGCGAGCATCTGATTGACCTATACTATCAGCACACAGCTGCCATGGCGCGCCTGTTGGCGCAAGACCCATCCCTGCGTCACGAGATGGCGGCCTTTCTGGTCGAGGTGACGCCTGGCCTGGAGGCGCTGGCCGCCAAGAATGAGCGCGCGGCTCGTTTGACCATCTCGCCGGCTGCCATTGGTCACCTGCAGGCAGTTTTGAACGGCTTTGAGAAGGCTGATCCCGCCAGTCCGCTGGCCGCCGCTATTCGCGCGGAACGCCAGCGCGTGGACCTGGACAAATTGGCTAATCAATCATTTGCAGATGCCTGGGCGAACTTGAATCAATCGCTGCAGGCCGATCATTAGAGGCAGAAAGGAATCCGAGATGATGATGACGATGCTCCAACCTCAGTCGCCCCCGTCTGCGCTGCGCAATCGGCCACGCCGCATAAGGCTCTGGCTGCCTGCTGCGGTTCTGCTGCTCCTCCTGCTGGCGGTTAGCGGCGTGCTTGCCAGCTCCCCCAACGCACGCGTCGCGCCCGATTCGTATGAGGGCGTGGCGGTGAACGGCAGTCAGGCCAGCGCCCTGGTCGGCGCGGATGTCAACGACCTGTTTGTCTATGTTTACCATGCGGCCACCACCACCTGGGCGATCATTCCGTTCCAGGTGGATGAAGTGGATGCGTCTGGTTACTACACCACCACAGACCAGATTCCGACCTTCGACGCGAATGACGAGATCGCCTTCATGGTTAGTGACCTCGGCGATCAAGCGCCAGCGTGGGCCTGGCTGTTGACCAGCGATCGTCTGACGCTGCCGCGGGTCGAGGTCAAGGTGGCTGATCCGGCTAATCCCGCCAACGCGGCGTATGCCTATATCGTGCGCAGTCAGGATGCCCTGGCGCTGGCGCCGGCCGACTATGTGGCCTATTCCACGGTAGACAAGACCTTCGACACCTCGGATTACCTGGCGGGCCTGTCGCCGCTGGCGCCTGGCAGCAGCGGCTGGCATCCAGGGCTGGAAAAGCTGCGCATCAAGAAATATACGCCGACTCCGCAGGACATTCTGGATCGCACACATATCCGTATTGGCATCCGGCCGCGCATCTTGGGCATTTGTTTTCCTGCGCAGTACCTGTGTGAAGAGCAGCTTGCACAATATCTGCCGCCCGACTTCGATCTGGAGCCCACGAAGGATGGCCCGGTGCGCATCGTGGGCGGCGGCCCCGTGACGCCCACGTTGTTCTATCGCAGCAGCCTGTATGTCTCGTCAAGCCTTGATCTGAGCGCGCTGGCGAGCGACCCCAATGTGTGCAGCATCACCTATATGCGGGTGACCTTTGATCTGCGTGATCCGAACCAGAGCGCGTTTGCGCCCGCGACTTACTATGACTCCGCGGGCAGCACCGATCCGGTGAATGGGTCGCCGCCTGGCGCCGCCATCACTGGCGCGCCGCGCAGTTGGGTGCAGTACAGCGGCAGCCAGGGCAGCGTGGTGATCCTGGACAGCTTGACGGCAACTGGCGGGACCCGAGCGCATTATTACCGTGACAACAGCACGGCGGGAACATGCACCGAAGGCGCCGATCCAGGTTCCAGCGGTTCCTACGGCGAGTCCGGCACGGAAATCACCAACCCTACGGGAATGTTGGGCATTGTCTTTGCTGGCGTCATTCAGCCGCCGACGGCTGGCCCGATCGGCGCGCCCATTCGCAGCAACCTGGATAATCCGCTGCAGAAGACCGCCAGCACGCAGTATTTGTGCAGTGTAGCCGATATTGACGGCAACCACCACGTGGATGTGACGGGCGACATCGTGCCCGCAGCCAACGCCTGGTCATGCAGCAGCGGGGACGCATGCTACGTCGCCGCGGCAGATACCAATCACGACGGTACGGTGGACATTGACGATGTGCAGTTGGTCAGCGCCTGTTTTGGCTGGGCGTTGCCTTGACAGAGCGGACAACTCTTGTTAAAATCAAGCCAACAATGGCATAACAGCGAAGACGGAGACGATTAGCCTGCGTTGTGACCCACAGAGAATCGCCGGTAGGTGTGAGGCGATGGCACATGCACGGTGAAAAGCCCTCCCAGGCTCTCATCAGAAATGCCGGGCCATGCGCGGCGGCAGAGTACGCATGAGCGGAATCGCCCACGTTAGCGGGCCGGCATCAGGCAGCTGATGCGCAGAGGCTGCGCTGCGGCGCAGCAAATCCAGGTGGCACCACGAACGCGCACCTCGTCCTGGCAGGATGAGGTGCGCGTCCTATTTTGCCCGCCGGTCAGGCTGACATGCGCCCGTCGCAGGGAGGCAATGGGCGCGTGGGGCCAGGCGCGCATCGCCGCGTAGCCAACGTGCCGGACGGCCTGGCTGGCGTGGGGTGATGGAAGGAAAGAGGAAAGCAATGCTAGACATCAGATTCATTCGTGACAACCTGGAAATGGTCAAGCAGGCCATGCAAGACCTGCAGGCGTTTGACGCACCCGTGGACAGGGCGTTGGCGCTGGACGATGAGCGGCGCGAGATTCTCGTCGAACTGGAGAACCTGCGCGCACGCCGCAACACCGACAGTCGGCGCATCGGGCAACTGCTGCGCGAGGGACAGCCTGAGGCGGCCGCGGCCCTCAAGGCCGAGCTGGCCGACCTGCCTAATGGCATCAAAGCGCTGGAAGAGCGCCTGGCGCAGGTGGACCCGGCGCTGCGCGATGCCCTGCTGCGCATCCCCAACCTGCCGCTGCCCCAGGTGCCGGTGGGCAAGGACGACAGCGAGAACCTGGTCTCGCGTGTGGAGGGGCAGCCGCGCGCGTTTGATTTCACGCCTCGGCCGCATTGGGAAATTGGCGAAGCGTTGGGCATCTTAGACTTCGAGCGCGGCGTCAAGTTGTCTGGTTCACGCTTCTACGTGCTCAAAGGCCTCGGCGCCCGTTTGCAGCGCGCACTGATTACGTGGATGCTTGACGTGCACATCATGGATCACGGTTATACCGAGATCTATCCGCCCTACATGGTGAAAGCTGAGTGCCTGGTGGGCACCGGAAATCTGCCCAAGTTTGCCGACAACCTGTATCATGATGCGGAGGAAGACTACTGGCTCATCCCCACGGCTGAGGTGCCGGTGACCAACCTCTATCGCGATGAAATCCTGCCGCCAGGCGCGCTGCCCATCTACCACGTGGCTTACACGCCCTGCTTCCGCCGTGAGAAGATGAGCGCGGGTCGCGATGTGCGCGGCATCAAGCGCGGTCATCAGTTCGACAAGGTGGAAATGGTGAAATTTGTCGAGCCAGAGCAGGGCGAGGCCGAGCTGCAGAAGCTGATAGATAACGCTGAAGATATTGCCCGCCGCTTGCAGATTCCGCATCGCATCATTCAGATGTGCACGGGCGACCTGGCCTTTTCGGCCGCCGCCAAATACGATGTCGAGTTGTGGGCGCCAGGCGTCAACGAATGGCTGGAGGTCAGCTCCTGCTCGCTCTTCACCGACTTTCAGGCGCGCCGCGCCAATATCCGCTACCGGCCGGACGTCAACAGCAAACCGCGGCACGTCTACACCCTGAACGGGTCGGGGCTGGCGCTGCCGCGTGTGCTCATCGCCGTGCTGGAAAACTACCAGCAGGCTGACGGTTCGGTCGTGGTGCCAGACGTCCTTCTCCCCTACATGGGCGGCGCCGAGGTGATTCGGTAGTCATGGCATGGTCGCTGACCGAACGGCCGGAATTTTTGACAGTGACCCAGTGCAATGGTATACTGGTTGGGCTTGACGAGAGGCGTCTGGAGGGATGGCCGAGCGGTTGATGGCGGCGGTCTTGAAAACCGTTGTGGCGCTCAGCGTCACCGGGGGTTCGAATCCCTCTCCCTCCGCCAGGCGCAAATCTGGGGAGGTCGCATAGCACGGTCTAGTGCGCCCGCCTGCTAAGTGGGTACACCCGCAAGGGTGTCGCGGGTTCAAATCCCGCCCTCCCCGCCAGCCAGAGAGCCAGCCTTCCACGGCTGGCTCTTTTGTTCGCGTGCACTTACTTGCAGTATGGTTCTCCCGACCACCGTCATCCTGGTCTAGCCCTTATCCTCAATCTTCTTTGACCGCCTGCGCGCTTCGTGCTACAATGTATCATATGTCTGTAAAAGCAGCGCACGTTGTGCGTTGTTTGTACAATCCCTCTGCTCATGAACACTTCGGAAGTGAGGATTACGACTATGGTGCAGCAGCCTTCACCAACGACGGTGACGGAAATTCAAAAGCGCGTGGCCGCGCAGCAGGAATCCATCAGGACCTTCTTTCGTGCGATCTGCGCGATTCCCAGCATCGCTGGGCAGATCGAAGCGGTCGGCAAACGCATCGCCCAGGAAATGGAAAAGCTGGGCTATGATGAAGTGCGCTTCGACAAGATGGGCAACATCATGGGCCGCATCGGCAATGGCCCGCGTGTGATTGTCTATGACACCCACATTGACACCGTGGGCATTGCCGATCCTGACGCCTGGCAATGGGACCCCTTCCAGGGCAAGGTGGAAGATGGCGTTCTTTTTGCCCGCGGCGCCGGCGACGAAAAAGGCTCCACGCCCGGTATGGTCTATGGCCTGGCTATTGCCCGCGACCTCGGCCTGCTCGACGGATTCACCTGTTATATGTTCGGCAATATGGAAGAAGACTGCGATGGCATTGCTCCCAATACCTTCGTCGAGGTGGACCCCAAAGTCCGCCCCGATTTTGTCGTGATTGGCGAGCCAACCAAGATGCTGGTTTACCGCGGGCACAAGGGCCGCGTGGAAATGAAGGTCGTGGCTAAGGGCCGCAGCGCGCACGCGGCTTCCAATCACCTGGGCGACAACGCCATCTACAAACTGCTGCCGGTCATTGCCGCCATCCGCGACCTGGAGCCGGAATTAGGCGATGATCCGTTCCTGGGACATGGGAAGATCACGGTTTCAGACATCAGGGTGCAGACGGCCAGCCTGAACGCGGTGCCCGATGAGGCGACTATCTTTATTGATCGGCGCGTCACCTTTGGCGAGTCAAAGGACGAAGCGATTGCGCAGGTTCAGCGTTTGATCCCAGCCGCCAACCAGGCCGCGGGCGACATCAAGGTGGAGATGCTCTACTACGACATTCCCAGTTACACCGGTTTCGTTTATCCCGTGGACAAGTACTATCCGGCCTGGGCGCTAGATGAGAACCATGTCCTGGTGCAGGCCGGTCAGGCCGCGCGCACCGCGCTTGGGCTGCCCGCCGCGCCCACCAGCAAGTGGGACTTCAGCACCAACGGCGTCTACTGGATGGGCAAGGCCAACATTCCGAGCATCGGCTTTGGCCCTGGCGATGAGACCACCGCACACACCGTCAACGACAGCAACAGCTTCGCTGACGTAGTCAAGGCCACAGAATTCTATGCTCTGTTGCCGATACTGCTATAATACGTTCGATTCGGGATGCGAGAACAAGTGAGAACATGCAACCGGGAGCCAGCTTTTCCGATTACAAACGTGAGGGTCACAACTGGATTACGCTGGCAACTGGCGAGTTCTATCCAGACATCTTGCAGGATGCCTGCACCCTGTATACGCCAGTTTTGACCCTGTTTGGGCAGATCGTTCGATCTTCAGAGTCGTCTGTCAGGCTCTTGACCACCATTGCAGGAGTGTCAGATAGTTGGATGCGTGTTCAACTGGCTCGCGTGTTTCGGAAATACGTCAGCCCCGAGACGCCAGTGGAGATGCTCAAGAAAAAAACGAAGGTGCAGGAAATTTGCGACCGATTTGGCAAAGGGTTTCGCCCGATTCAGGAAGTTCAGGCTGCCTTCAACAGTCGTCCTTTGCCGGATGAGGCCCTGTGTGCCCTGCTGTGGGAATACAAGGATCGGGGCAAGAGAGGCTACGATCTCACCGAACGAATTTTTTCCCTTTTCCGCTCCACGTTCCCGTATTTTACGATCTACGGACCGGAACGAGCAGGCAAAGACATCAGGCTGGGGAGTGTCTATAAAGATTATCCCAATCCCCAACGCCCTGTGGACTTTCTGATCAAAGATCAAGACGAGGTTCTGGCTATCGGCCTGGCACACTACGATTCGGATCGCGGCGGCGGTCAGGAAGATGATCGAACAGGCGGGTATAAGAATTGCGCAGACGAGATTCTTACGTATGCACGAGCCAGATTCATGAAAACCAAGGTCATTTTCATCAATGATGGCCCTGGATTGCTCTTGGGTTCGATGTGGGACGATTATGCAGCACTCGAAGATCGCTGGCCAGGTAAGGTGCGTGTCCTGACTTTGCGTATGGTACCCGAACGCATCACACGTGATTGGCTAGAGGCGGAATAAACGCGTTATCATGGCTACCGCAATATCAAAGGCTCGTCAGAGTTCAATAGCGCAACAACATGCCATCCGACCTCCTGAGGGTGGGAATGTGATGCTGGCCTATCCTGGTAAACTGCCTACACACGACATCTTGTTGACTCCGCCAAGTGAGTTGATTCCACTATGGCCTGAAACCGGATCTCAGGCAGCCACATCCCACAATCGCCTCTATTTCGGGGACAATCTGCCAATCCTTGCCTCTCTGTTACGCGATCCAACGGTACGCGGTCACGTGCGACTGGTCTATATTGACCCCCCCTATGCTACCAGCGGGGTATTCCAATCCCGCAATCAGGTAGATGCGTATGCTGATCTGCTTACGGGCGCCAGTTATCTCGAATTCGTCCGTCAACGGCTCATTTTGTTGCGCGAGTTGCTGGCCGACAATGGTTCGATCTATGTCCACCTGGATGACAATATGGCGTTCTACGTCAAGGTGTTGATGGACGAGGTCTTTGGCGTCAGCAATTTCCGCAATTGGATTACGCGCAAGAAGTGCAACCCCAAAAACTACACCCGTAAGACATTCGGGAATGTGGCTGACTTTCTCCTTTTCTACACCAAGACTGATTCGTACGTGTGGCATCGCCCTCTAGAGGGATGGACGCCGGAAAGATCTGCCAAAGAATATCAGTATGTCGAGGAACGGAGCGGCCGTCGCTATAAAAAAGTCCCCATCCATGCGCCAGGCGTTCGTAACGGCGAGACTGGACAGGTCTGGCGTGGGATGTCACCGCCGCCGGGTAAGCACTGGCAGTATACGCCTAAAACGCTCGAAGAAATGGATGCGCGGGGTGAGATCTACTGGTCGCCAACAGGCAACCCGCGCCGTAAGGTCTATCTTGACGAAAGCGATGGCGTGCCAGTGCAAGACATCTGGCTAGACTTCCGCGACGCTCATAATCAGAATATCGAGGTTACCGGCTACCCAACAGAAAAAAACCCCAACTTGCTCAGTCTCATCATCGAAGCTTCCTCCAATCCGGGCGATCTAGTGCTCGACTGTTTCGCTGGCTCAGGTACAACGTTGGCTGTAGCGAGTCAGTTGGAGCGACGCTGGATTGGCATTGACAACAGCCGCGAAGCTATCGCCACAACTCTGCGCCGGTTTACCACAGGTTCTGAGCGCATGGGAGATTTCGTCAGCCTGCGGACGGGCGTTAACGGCACAGACAAGAAAGCCCCACAACAGGCTACGCCTTCATTGTTCGATCTGGCCGACACAAAAGTGCAGATCGTGGGCACAAACGACGGTCATCGCCCCATCACGGATTTTGTATTGCTGAGCGAAGCTTCTTTGACCAGGTACCTAACATCTGACGTTATGACCTGGCAATCTCTGTCCAAGACCAACGTCCCAGAAACGGTCGTTGACTATGAGGCAACACCAGTAGATGCTAAGAATAGCGGTGGTGCAGGCCCATCTCCTGCACAGCGAGAACACTCGTCAGTGGCAACTACCTAACAGGAGATTGCGAGTTTATGCAAACGAACTTACGTGGACGCGACTTCATCGGCGACACCGACTGGACGCGCGAAGAGATCGAGACGGCGCTTGATGTGGCGTTTGACTTGAAGCGAATGCGGGCTTTGAACCTGCCCCATGCCTATTTGCGCGACAAGGTGTTGGCGATGCTCTTCTTCTTTACCAGCACGCGCACGCGCGGCTCTTTCGAGGCCGGCATGGCGCAGTTGGGGGGCCATGCGGCCTTCATCGAGTCGCAGACGACGCAGATCAGCCACGGCGACACGGCCAAGGAGATTGGCGAAATCTACGGCCGCTACTTCGACGGCATTGCCATCCGCCAGTGCGACTGGAACTTTGGCAACAAGTACCTCCGTGAGGTGGCTGCGGCCAGCCGCTCTCCCGTGCTCAACATGCAGTGCGATGTCTATCATCCCTTCCAAATCCTGGCCGACCTCATGACCATTATGGAGAAGAAGGGCAAAGACCTCCGGCGCAAGAAGATCGCCGTCTCATGGGCCTACGCCGCCAGCTACGTCAAGCCCATCTCCGTACCGCAGTCTCTCATCATCCAGATGAGCCGCTTTGGTATGGATGTGGTGCTGGCGCATCCCCCGGAGTACAAGTTGATGCCCCATCTGCTGCAAGAGGCGCAGGACAATGCCAAACGCTACGGCGGCAGTTTCAGCATCACGCACGACATGGACGAAGCCTTTACCGACGCTGATGTGGTCTATCCCAAGAGCTGGGGCTGTCTGCTGACCACGGAAGACGGCAAGCAGGCGGCCGAAATCGCCAAGAAATATACGAACTGGATAACGGACGATCGCCGTATGGCCTTGGCCAAGGACGACGCCATCTACATGCACTGTCTGCCTGCCGACCGCAACATCGAAGTGACCGATAGTGTGATTGACGGCCCCCAGAGTGTGGTGTATGACGAAGCCGAAAACCGTCTGCATGCACAGAAAGCCATTATGGCGTTGACCATGTCTTGATGCAGGTTGTGATCTGACCCGTGCGCGTCGCGGAGTTGCCCGCCCGATGCTCTGCCCAACAGTCACAACTACGTTCGAACCGGGAAGGAACAGGAGGAAACACCGCCCTATGAACGGACTCACCACGAATCGTCATTGGCTCACGCTTCTCACGGTATTCATCGCCGGCCTGCTCGTCGGTCTGTTTGTCTTGGGCTGGGGACTGTTCCCGGTTAAGTGGACAAACGCCAACCTGCGTGACTTGCGAGAAGGCGCGCTGAATAACTACCTGTCGGCCGTGGCTGACTCTTTCGCGGCCAACGGCGATCTGGGTTTGGCTCAAACACGTCTCAACGAATGGAAGCCAGACGAAGCAGGCGTCCTGCTTGATCGGCTGGCGGCGCGTTATCAAGCTGAAAATCGCGGCCGACAGGCGCAGACGGTGCAGGCTCTTGTGGCGGCGATACGGGCCGCGCCGGCCGCCGCGCCAACCAAACAGGTCACGCCAACGGCATCCCCGGCGCAGGGAAGCATCGAGTCGAACAGCAGCCTGATCACGCTGCTTGTCTTACTGCTTGGCGTTGCCATCATCGGCGCAGGTTTGGGTCTCTTGGCCTGGTGGATTGTTTCGCGCCGCCGGCCGACCCCTGTGCTGGAAGCCAATCTTCCGCCCGAGGAGCCGCTGCCCGTGATGGACATGCGCCCTGCCACGCCGCTTGCCTACGACGCCGTAGACGAAACCGATGATGACTTCACGGACGACTTCGTGGATGACGCGGGCGAGGAAATTGGCGCGTATCCACAAGCGGCGCCTGCCGCAAACGCGGCAACCGGCTACCGACCGGCGCCGCCGCCGCCAGGTTCTGACATCCCCATCCCCCCCACCGCGGCGCCGTCTCCCCCTGCTGCCCGGTCTGAGCCACAACCGGCTGGTTCGATCCTGGTTCCTGGCAAGAAACTGGCCGAGTTCGAAGCCACGTATCACCGCGGCGATACGGACTACGACGAGGCATTTGTCGTAGAAGGAGACGCGGGCGCCGGGTATCGCGGCGAATGCGGGATGGGCATTGCAGCCGCTCTCGATCGGGAATCCACGCAGGCTACCGCCCTGGAAGTGTGGCTCTTCGACAAGAGCGATATTCGCACCGTGACGACCGTGCTCGCCAGCCAGTATGCGCAGCAAACGCCAGCGCTGCAAGCACGTTTGGCCGACAAAGGCGATAATCTGCTTGCTGCCCTCAACCAGGTCTTCACCATCGAAGCCAAAACCCTCATCTTGGAAGGCGAGATTACCGATTTTGCCTATCATGTGGGCGACGGCGTCGAACCTAACAGCGTTTTTGAGCGCGTAGCCATCCATCTGACGGTTTACGCGGTAGAGGCATGATCACGAGGGGGACGCATTTGCCTGCGTCCCCTTCTTTTTTCGAACAGTGAATTTCGAACCATGGCCGGCGCAATACAGTTATGTTGACAGGGAGTTGGCGCGCGAGTAAAATCATGCCCATCGTTCGATGTGGTCGTCTTCTCCCCCCTACCAGGAGGTGTTATGACACGTGATGATGCCCGCCTACGCCGGCTGCTGGAAATGGAGCGCCAGCGACTGAAAGAGGAAATCTCTCATTACGAGGTCGCGGCGCGCGGTTACAATCCAGGCCTGGGTAATCACATGGCTGATGATGGCACAGAAGCGTTTGAGCAGGCTGCTGCACTGACGCTGAACGAGTCGCACAAACGCACCCTGGTGGAGGTTGAACGGGCGTTGTCTCGCATGTCCGCCGGCACCTATGGATTCTGCGAGCGCTGCGGAGACCCGATTGATTTTGCCCGCCTGAAAGCCTTGCCTTACGCCGCCATGTGCTTTCGCTGCCAGGCGCGCACTGAGCAATAAATGATTGATATTCTTGTCGAAGATGAACTTGAGCCGCTGATCCTCACCGTGGAGCGCACGGGTGAGCGCCTCGATAAATGGCTCACAAGTGCTTTGCCCGAGCACTCGCGCTCTGTCATTCAGCGCTGGATCGCCGAAAGTCGCGTTACGATCGCCGGCAGCGTAGCCAAGGCCAGCTATCGCGTGCAGGCTGGCGATGTAGTCCAATTGGACATGCCTCTGCTCATCCCTGCAGACCTGGTGCCAGAAGATATTCCGCTCACTATCGTCTATGAAGACGCCGACCTGTTAGTGGTAGACAAGCCGGCTGGCCTGGTCGTGCACCCCGCGCCAGGTCACGTGAGCGGCACGTTGGTCAACGCGCTTCTCTACCATGTCCCCGATCTGGCTGGCATCGGCGGCGAACTGCGCCCCGGCATCGTTCACCGTCTCGACAAAGATACATCAGGCCTCATCCTGGTCGCCAAGAATGACCAGGCGCACCGCGCACTGCAGCGTCAGTTCAAAGAGCGGTCCGTGCATAAGGTTTACCTGGCCCTGTTGGATGGTATTCTGACGCCGCGCCAGGGCTCGATTGACGCCCCTATTGGCCGTGATCCCCGCAATCGCCAGCGCATGGCGGTGATCAGCGGCCAGGAGAGCAAGCAGTCGCGTCCGGCTGTCACCGATTATCGTGTGCGCGCCTACTATGAAGGCTTTACGCTGGTGGAAGCCACGCCGCACACAGGCCGTACGCACCAGATTCGTGTTCATTTTCAATTCATCGGATTTCCGCTCGTGGCTGATGCGGTTTACGGACACCGCAAATCGCGCATTGATTGCCCACGCCAATTCCTGCATGCCCACATCCTCGGTTTTCACCGCCCATCCGATGGCGCTTATCTCGAGTTCACATCGCCCTTGCCCGCCGATCTGCAGACCGTTTTGAACGGATTGCACGTATGAGCGGCGCCGGTTCGCCGCAGGTCGAGATCGCAGACAAATGACGCCGTCATCCACGCAGAATTTATCACTGCGCCTGCGCGACGTGTTCCTTGTGTTTCTCAAGTTGGGTCTGACCGCGTTTGGCGGCCCGGCTGCACATGTCGGTGTGTTTCATGATGAAATCGTCCGCCGCCGCCGCTGGCTGGATGACCAGGAATTTCTTGATCTCCTTGGCGCCACCAACCTGATCCCAGGGCCGAATTCCACCGAGATGGCGATTCATATTGGACGCCTGCGCGCGGGCTGGCTGGGGCTGCTCGCCGGCGGAGCCGGATTCATCCTGCCGGCCATGCTGGCGGTCATGGCGCTCGCCGCGGTCTATGTCCGTTTTGGCGCCACGCCCCAGATCAACTGGCTGCTGATCGGCATCAAACCAGTCATTATCGCGATCGTGGCGCAGGCGCTGTGGTCTCTAGGTCAAAAAGCGCTGCGCGACTGGGTAACGGTCGCCGCCGCGGGATTGGCCCTGCTTCTCGCCCTGCTCGGCGTCAATGAGCTGGCGCTGCTCTTTGGCCTCATCCTCGTCGTCATGCTCATTCGCAATTGGCGCCTGGGTGCACGCACGCTCGGCGCGCTGGCGATTCCCTGGGGGCTGACCTGGATGGCTGCGGCTCCTGTGCCATTTACCTTTGCACGGCTCTTTCTGACGTTCCTCAAGATTGGCTCGGTGCTTTACGGCAGCGGTTATGTGCTGTTTGCCTTTGTGCGTGCAGATTTCGTGCTGCGCCTGGGATGGCTCAATGATCAACAACTCATTGATGCCATTGCCGTGGGACAAATCACGCCAGGGCCGCTCTTCACCACAGCCACGTTCATTGGCTATCTGCTGGGCGGCGCGCCCGGTGCTGTCCTGGCCACGATCGGCATCTTTCTGCCCGCCTTTGTCTTTGTCGCGCTCAGCGGGCCATTGATTCCCCGACTGCGCGCGTCGCCGTGGACCGGCGCGCTGCTGGACGGCGCCAATGCGGCCTCGCTCGGTTTGATGGCCGCGGTGACCTGGCAATTGGCGCGCGCGGCGTTCACAGACTGGTTCACCGTCGGCCTGGGCCTGGCGTCTGCCCTCTTGCTGTTTCGCTGGCGGGTTCCGGCCACCTGGCTGCTGATGGGCGGCGCGGCCGCGGGATTGGCGGCGATGTTGATGAGGTAATGGAGCCGGGGCAGAGATCAGCCGTTGCGGGAACGGTCGAGGATCCAGGCAATAGCCTGACTGAGATCGTTGACCACAGGACAGAGGGTGCGGGTTTGTGTATCGAGCAGCGCGGCATGATTGGCGCCGCGGCCGGTGCGCACGAGCAGAGGCTGAACCCCCACAGCCAGGGCGGCTTCCAGGTCGGTAATGGCATCGCCGACCAGGTAGGATCGCGCCAGGTCAAGGTGCAGCGCGGTCGCAGCCTGCAACAGCAGGCCGGGCTGCGGCTTGCGGCAGGCACAGCCCTCATCCGGGCGATGGGGGCAATAAAAGATCCCGTCCAACTGCCCGCCCGCTTCGGCAATGACGGCTTGCAGCCGCGTGTGCATGTCGTGCAGCACGGCCAGGGTCAGCAAACCACGGTTGACCGCCGACTGGTTGGTCACCACAACGACGGCAAATGGCGTCTGGCGCAGGGTGCGCAGCGCATCGAGGACGCCGGGCAGGATATGAACGTCATCCCACG
Organism: Candidatus Amarolinea aalborgensis; assembly: GCF_900491745.1. Taxonomy (NCBI): domain Bacteria; kingdom Bacillati; phylum Chloroflexota; class Caldilineae; order Caldilineales; family Candidatus Amarolineaceae; genus Candidatus Amarolinea; species Candidatus Amarolinea aalborgensis. The sequence goes on from NZ_UETR01000004.1 coordinate 337,319, forward strand.
ACTTGACGTAGTGGGGAAGGTTCTCGTTGATGACGCCATCGCGATCGAGGAAGATGGCCGGACGGCAGCCATTGGCGCGATTCTGATCGGCCATGATCCTTACTCAGCGGCGATGGCGCGGCGCAGCGTCACCGTGAGGGTGTGGCACAGGATCATATGCGCATCCTCCACCTGTTCCATGCAAAGGCTGGGCACATGAAGGCTCAGGTCAACCAGCGATCTCAACTGGCCGCCGTTGAAGCCAGTCATACCCACCGTGATCGCGCCATGCGCGTGCGCCACTTCGACTGCGCGCAGGACGTTGGGGGAGTTGCCGCTGCCGCTGATCGCCACGAGCACGTCGCCGGGTTCAACGAAGTTGACCACCTGCTCGGCCAGCGCGTGTTCGTAGGCCGTATCGTTGCTCCAGGCCATCAGCAGCGGCGTATTGTCCACCAGACCGACGGCCCGGAAACGACGTTTGCCGGCGACGTTTGTGCCCTTGTTCAAGTCGTTGACAAAATGAGAGGCGGTGGCTGCGCTGCCGCCGTTGCCGCAAACGAAGACGTGCCGTCCGCGCGCGCGCGCGTTGAGCAGGGCCTCGACCACGGGCGGCACCGCGGCCAGGGGCAGCTCGTGCATGAGACTTTGAACATCTGCTACATACTGTGCAGCCTGGTTGTGAACATCGTGCAAGTCGGTCATGTTGGGTAATCCTCCTCAGACAGGGGAAGTTGAGCTTTGGCGCGTTCACCGCGCAGAATGCGCACCACGGTCTGCAGCAGGATCTGCAAATCCATCCAGATTGTCCAGTTGCGAATGTAGTAATTGGTCAGGCGCATCTCTTCATCGAAGCCGCGTTCGCCGCCGACCGCCCAGGGACCGGTGATGCCGGGCTTGATCGTCAACAGGTTCGCGAGGGTCGGCTCAACCAGGATGTCGCGACTGCGGGCAATGGTGCGAGGGCCGATCAGGCTCATGCGTCCGGTCATGATATTAATCAACTGCGGCAACTTGTCAAGCCCCAGGCGCAGCATGAAGCGAGCCAGTGGATGCGGCGAGGCGGTCGGATCAGGAATTGGAGATCGCAGACCGGGGCGACCAAAGCGGGTGTTAAATTTATACGTCATGAACGAACTGCCGCGTACACCCCAAACCTCGTGACTCTCCAGGATCGGCTCATGGGTAGACAGGCGAATCGCGACCGCCAACAGGAGCGCCGCTGGCGCTAGAATGATCGAGGCGATCAGCCCAAGGCTGATATCCATGGCTGATTTGAACAATGCATCGAAACCGGTCAGGCGCATTGTGTTGACGCGCAGAAGGGGCACGAAGTCGCGGTAGCTGACCTCCACGCTGGTCGCCAGGATGTCATAGGTGCCGGGCGAGAGCAGAATCTCGAAATCGCTGGGCGCTGCGGCCTGCTGCATCAAGTTCTGAAAGGTCTCCCAGGCCACGGCCGTGGCAATGACGATGACTTCTTTGACGCCGTAACGCCGGGCCACTTCGTGCAGCATGGCCGGCGTTCCGATGACTTCGAGCGTCGCGCCGTGGATGCCTTCGCCGACGTGCGCGCCCAGGGGCAAAAAATCGTCCAGGAAACCGACGACTTCGAGACGTGCGCCAGGCACGGTGCGGAATTGACTCGCCAGCGCTTGTCCATGAGCATTGGCGCCGACGATCAGGACGCGCGTGACGAAGCGACCGCGGCTGCGCACGAGCACGATGACGCGGCGTACGGTGAAGCGCGCCAGGACAAGGAAGGCGATCGAGAAGAACCATGCCAGCAGCAGCCAGCCGCGCGCGGGCAAGGCGGAGCCAGGGCTGGTGAACACGGCCGTGAGAACCAGCGCAAACAGGCCGTAGGTACAGGCCGCGGCCACCTTGAAATACTCCTGCAATCCTTCGAGGAGCAAGCGCGCATCGTAGAGCCGATGAAGGGCCAAGATGAAAATCCACAAAGGGATCGAGAGTAGGCTGGAACGCATGTATTCGTTGGGTGGACTGAAGTTGCGCGCGGGCAGCAAGCCGCTTTCAATGCGCACGTAATAGGCCGCCATCAAGGCCGCGCCAATCATTAGCGCATCCAAGGCGAGCAAAATGAGAACCAGAAGCATACGTTCACGACGTGACATGATCGTTACTCTTGGTGCAGACGTGCGCGGTGGCGCAGGTGCGCAAGGGGCGAATGAAGCTGCAGCCCGCTGTTCATGAGCACCTGGGCGCCGTTTTGATCGAAGCGGAAATCCATGCGCTGCAGCCCCAAACCACTCAGGGCTTCGGTGACGCGCGTTTGATGGCCTTCTTCGCAGTAGAGCATCAGGAAGCCGCCGCCGCCCGCGCCCGTGATCTTCCCGCCCAAGGCTCCGCAGGCGCGCGCCTGCGCATAGCTCTCATCAATTTTGGCGTTGGAAACGCCCGGCGCGAAGCGTTTCTTGGCCTGCCAGTTTTGATCCAGCAGATCGCCAAATGCGTCCAGCTTGCCCTGCTCCAGACACACCTTGACCTCCGCGGTCATGGCCTTCACGCTGTGCAACGCGCTGATCACCTGCGCATCGTCGTGTTTGCTGGAACGGCTTTGTTTGCTCAGGATTTCCGTTGAGTTGCGTGAACTGCCGGTGAAAAAGAGCATCAGTCTGCGCTGCAGGCGCTGCCAGGTTTCCAGGGACAGGGATAACGGCGTTACCTGCACGCTTTCTCCTTGAAACTCGATATAGTTGATGCCGCCGAACGCAGAGGCGTACTGGTCTTGTTTGCCGATGGGCATGCCGAGTTTCTGCAGTTCAATGTAACATGCTTCGGCCGCAATCTCGTGCTTGCTCATCGTCCAGCCGCAGGCGGCGCTGACGGCCTTGACCAGAGCTACGGTGACGCTGCTGGATGAGCCGAGGCCAGTGCCAGGCGGCACCTCAGAGGCCAGAAACATCGAGAGGCCGCGGGTGACGCCAAAGTGATGCAACACCGCGCGCGGCAGACTGAGAGAACCTTCGCTCATCAACTCTGCGTCGGGGTCGTGGCGATAGAAGGTTTGGTAATCAGACGAGGTGATCTGCAGGGTGTCGCTGTCATTGACATTGAGGATGACGTAGAAGTAGCGGTTGATCGCCGTGTTGATGACGGCGCCGCCGTAGCGCAAATAGTAAGCCGGCAGGTCGGTCCCGCCGCCTGCCAGGCTAATGCGCACTGGTGAACGAGCAATCAGCATAGCGCCGCCTCAGGCACGCCCCCATCGCCGGCGCAGCCCAACCCACAACCGCCGACCTCCGGCGCGACCCATGCGGCCCAGGATGAGACCCAGGCGGCTGGCGTAGAACCAGCCCGCATACAGCAGGCCAGGGTGATCATGTCGTTGGTGGCCGGGAAAGATGTTGATGGGGGGTGCGAAGCGATGCTGTACATCATGCAGCATGGCGCGGCCCCGATCAAGCAGCAGAATCTGGCCCAAACCGAGCCAACTCCATTCTGCGCTGTCTTCATGGATGATGCGCATCAAGTTTTGCGCATCCACAAAGGGTTTGAGGAGAAAACGGCGCGCGCGACCGGGGCGCAGTCTATCGAGAATGGGGGGCGGCACGGGCGCGCCCATGACATCATGCGCCAACTGCAGTGTCATGTACAGGAGGGTGCGCGCCCCGGCCTGCTGCGCCAGGCTGACGAGGTAGGGCCAGTCCAGGTCAGCGCCAAAGGTGCGCAGCATCTCGCTGACGTCCACCAACCAGCGCAACCCAACGTAGCGGTGCTTGCGGATGTGAATGGTCAGGTGAAAGAGGATGTCCTCAAGCGATAGGGAGGGCAGGCTGTGACCGTTATATGCAAAGGTTTGCGCGCGCTGCCAGAGGGCGGCGATGTCGAGATTGAAAAGCTCTGGTTCGGCCAGGCTCCAGTGCAGCTCGATCAGTACGCCTTGGCCGCTGGCGGTTTGGTACACGTAGGGGAGATCATAGCTGTGCGCCAACTGGAAGCCGAGCTGGCGACCGGGCTGCAGCCCGTAGCCCAACTCTTCCAGGGCTTGGCGAGCGCCCTCGACCTGGGCTGTGGGCACCATGATGTCCAGGTCAGCAGAGGGGCGCAAGGCCGGGTCGGGATAGAGCAGCGCGCCGAGCACAATGCCCTTGAGGAGCAGAAAATCAATCTGCCGGCTGCGCAGCTGCTCTGTGGCTCGGAAGAGTTCAGATTCCAGCAGCAGATTGTCGCCCAAGGTGCTGTAGTAGCTGGCCTCGAACTGACGCCACACCGCCAGCGGCACCGAGCCGGCGGCGTTGAGCGTGCGCAGGTTATGAAAGACGAGCGGCGACAGGCCGTGCGCCTGCGCCAGTTCAAAGAAAAACGGCCACGAAACCCCGCGTTCGATGGACGCCAACACCTGCTTGCTTTCTTCGCTCGTGAGGCTGCGTCGGCTGACCAACAGAAGCAGCTGCTGCGTATATTCGGGTTGTTGCACGTCAACGTCCAATGACGTCATGGGCAGAGAGCCGCGGCGGCTAACGGATGTAATCACGCGACAGACCGCACCGTGCCGAGTTTTTTCATGATACGGCTGGCTTCCTGATAATAGTTGGCAAACGTGGGCTGCGACCGCGCCCAGGCGACGTAGTCGTGAATCGTTTGCTGTAAGGGCACGTTGGGTTGCCAACCGAGCGTCTGCAGTTGGCCGATGTCGGACACGATGTGGCGGGTATCGCCGAGGCGAAACTCACCTGGAATCTGGGGCTCCAGGTCGCGGCCGATGATCTGCGCGACGGCGGCCGCATAATCAATCACGCAGATGGCCTCCTTGCCGCCGACGTTGAAGGGGCGGTAGTCTGCGCGTGCGTCTTGCAGCACGAGTGCGATCGCACGCGCGACATCGGAAACATTGACATAATCTCGCATCTGGCGACCATCTTCGTAAGCCACGGGCGCATCCGCATGTAATAGGGCCATGGTGAACAGGCGCAAGATGCCGGAATAGGCGTTGCGAAACGATTGGCGCGGCCCCTGGGTAATGGAAAAGCGCATGGCAACGGATGGAATCTGGTAGCGGCGACCCAGGTTGAGCGCAATCATTTCCTGGGTGTATTTGGAAATGGCATATTGGTTGTGGGGGTTGACATGGGTTTCATCGGTGCGCTGCCATTCAAGCGGACCTCCGCACACCGGGCAGGTCAGCTCCCAGCGGCCGGCGCGCAGTTGTTCTTCTGGCCGCGGACCGGGGTATTGCACCTGGTGCTGCGGGCAGCGGTATTTGCCTTCGCCGTAGACAGCCTGCGATGACGCCACAACGACTTTTTGGATTGGGTAGCGCTGTTCGACAATGAGCTCATACAATAAGGCTGTGCCGACGGTGTTGACATGAAAGAACTTGGAAAAATCAGGCAAGTAGTCCTGGTATGCCGCCAGGTGAATCACGGCATCCATGCCCTGCAAGGCCTTGTTCAGAGCACTGCGATCACGCACGTCGCCCAGCACAAACTCGGCGGCCGCCGGCACATAGTCAGGCAGCTGCCCATTGAGATGCACGGGAGGCGTCAGGTTGTCGAAAATGCGCACCGCGTGACCTTGCGTCAACAAGAGATCAACGGTGTGCGAGCCGATGAAGCCGGCCCCGCCTGTTACTAAGACGTTCATTCATCACCTGTCGGGTTGTTTGATGGTGCTTTCGTGAATTCTAGCACCTGCAGAAAGCTCCAGGGCCGCAGGGCAGGGATCCACCGTTCAAGCCACTGGTCGAGTGTCATGAAAAAGCGCACGGCCCACGGAAAATTGAGCCAGTGACGGGCCAACAAGACTGTCAAGCAGAGCTGCGGGAAGTGAACCTGCACCGCTCCGCCAAAATACTGACAGAATTCGTCAATCTCAGCGTCGTCCAAGGGGGATTCCGCAGCCGAGCCGTAGCGGCGAAAACCAAAACGACCCATCAGATGGCGCCGCGCCCATCGGAGCACCGGGTTGCGGTCCGAGTTCTCAATGAAAACCGCGCGGCCGCCTGGCTTGAGCACCCGGCCAATCTCCGCGCCGGCTTGTGCGCAATCTAGATGGTGCAGCACCTGGGCGCCAAAAACCAGGTGCACGGCGCCGTCGGCAAGCGCCAACCGGTGGGCGTCCATGCTGGCGCCATGGATTTGCTGCAGTTGCCCGGCCAGCCTGGCGAGCGCGCGACCCTGCTGCAGGCCTTTCACGGCCACATCAGTAGCCAGCACAACCGCCCCCCGACGCGCCATTTCAACGGCGTGACGGCCGCCGCCGCTGCCTACATCCAGCACCATTTGCGCTCGACAATCGCCCAGGAGATCGAGCGCATAGACTTCACGTATGCTCAGCGGTTCCGCCAACAGCACCGAAAGGTCATCCTGCTGCCGATAGACACCCTCGTAGAATTCCTGCTCCTGGCGCACTGAGTGAAGCTGCGCTGTCCCAGACAAGACCGTTGTATCCACCCGTTTCTCGATCGTAATTCCGCGAATTGCACCAAGTCGCCGTCGTGCAAGCAAAAAGAACGAGAGAGTGCCATCCTCTCCCGTCCGTAGATGCCCACCTTCATTTTAGCACAGGAAGCTGAAGTGAGCACATTTTCATGGGGTTATGTTGTGATCGGCGGCTAGTACGCGCCGCGCCCGAACAGGACCGCAGGTACAGTGCGCAGCAGAATCCACAGATCGAACCAAAAGGAACGCTGCGCGATGTAGTCCAGGTCAAGCTGCACCCATTCATCGAAATTGCTCACGCGGTTGCGCCCACCAATCTGCCAGAGGCAGGTGATGCCTGGCTTGACGCTGAGCTTGGCGCGCTGCCAGGGCGTGAACTGCACGTACTCGGTGCGCAGAGGCGGCCGCGGCCCGACCAGGCTCATGTCGCCCTTGAGCACGCTCCACAACTGCGGCAGTTCGTCCAGGCTCAGTTTGCGCAAGAATCGCCCCACTGGCGTGATGCGTGGGTCGCGTTTGATCTTGAAAACCGGCCCGCTCATTTCGTTGGCGGCTAAGAGCTGGGCTTTCAACGCGTCCGCGTTGACCACCATGGTGCGGAACTTGTAGCCAGTGAACGGTCGTCCGCCCAGGCCAACCACCTGCCAGCGATAGAAAACCGGGCCAGCCGAAGTCAACTTGACCGCCATGGCAATGAGCAAGAACAGCGGCGCCAACAGCGCCAGGAGCAGCGCGCTGACGCCGGCGTCGAAACAGCGTTTACTCAGGTCATACATCGGGCGCGGCCGCGCCACTGGTGTGGTTGGAAGCTCCATGATGACTCGTCTCACAGGCGTACAAAGGGGGGATGTTCAGCTCGGCTACTCGGAAGACGCCGCAAGCCCAAAGCGGGTTACGATGGCGTCCACAATGCGGCGCGCGGCGCATCCATCGCCGTAGGGGCTGGCCGCTTGAGACATCGTCCGGTACGCGGCTTCGTCGTGCAGCAACCGTTCGGTTTCGCGCACGATGTCTGCCTGCGCGGTGCCCACAAGCCGCGCGTTGCCGGCTTCGATGCCTTCCGGTCGCTCGGTGTCGCGGCGCAGGACTAACACCGGTTTGCCCAATACCGGGGCTTCTTCCTGAATGCCGCCCGAATCGGTCAAGACCAGGGTGCAGCGCTTCAGCAGGTAGACGAGTGTGCGATACTCGACCGGCTCAATCAAGTGAATGCGTGCGCGCCCGGCCAGAAGGCGAAAGACAGGCTCGCGCACGTTCGGGTTGAGGTGCACGGGATAGACCAATTCAACATCGGGGTTGCGTTCGACGATCGCCCGTAGGCCCTGGCAGATTGATTCAAAGGGCGCGCCGAAGTTCTCGCGGCGATGCGCGGTCACGAGGAGCAAGCGGCGGCCTGATGCTTGCGGCAGTTGTGCGCTCAGCGCCGCGTCGGGCGTGAACGGTTGCGCGGCGATGGACTGCAGCGCGTCCACTACCGTGTTGCCGGTGAGAAAAATATCTTCCACCGGTACGCCTTCGGCCTGCAGCGCGGCAACCGCGCGGCCGGTCGGCGCAAAGTGCAGCGATGCCAGCGCGCCGACCAGGCGGCGGTTCATCTCTTCGGGAAACGGACTGTAGCGCTGATGGGTGCGCAGACCAGCTTCCACATGTCCCATGGGAATCTGGGCGTAGAAACTGGCAAGCCCCGCCACCATGACGGTGGTGGTGTCGCCCTGCGCCAGGACCAGCTCAGGCTGCAGATCTTGCAGCACCTGGCTGACACGCGTCAGCGCCAGGGCTGTCAGCGCAGGCAGCGTCTGGTTGGGCTGCATCAGGTTGAGATCTACGTCAGGGCGAATGGCGAAAATCTCGAACACCTGATCGAGCATCTCGCGGTGTTGGGCTGTCGCGCAAACCAGCGCGCGCACGCCCGGCTGCACGGCCAGCGCCTGGATGACGGGAGCCATCTTTACGGCTTCGGGCCGCGTGCCAACGATGGAGAGAACAGTCAATTTACCAGCGCTTGCCTGGCCTGCGTCAATTGGCACGGTTAGTCGTCCTGATAGAAGCGTAGGACGATGGGCGTTCGCATGGCTGCTCTGACCGCATCTTGCTCTCGGCTCCAGGCTTCCTTGACCACTTTGTGCTCTACCAGCAGGAGCAGGCAGTCGGCGTCTTTGACCGCAGCCGCCAGGCTGGTATATTCATGCCCCGCGACCAGGGGGTCGAAATGCGTTACCTGGTAACCATCTGCGGTCAGAATCTGGACGATTTCCAGGGCGGGGCTTTCGCGTGTGTCTTCCGTGTCGGGTTTGTAGCTCATGCCAACGGCGACCAGCCGGGGCGACATGATGTGCGCCACGGCCCGGCGGATGCGCGCGGCCATCTTGTGCGGCACTTCATCGTTGACGAGCCGCGCCGTGAAGATCAAACGGGAGTTGGCGGGATCCACCTCTTTGATGAACCACGGATCCAGAGGGATGCAGTGGCCGCCGACTCCAATCCCAGGGCGCATGATGTTGACGCGGGGATGTCGGTTTGCCAGGCGGATGACTTCAAGCGGGTCAATGTCCAGGCCTTCGGCGACAGCCGCAAATTCGTTCGCCAGCGCGATGTTGACATCACGAAACGTATTCTCGCACAGTTTGCACAGTTCGGCGGTGACATCGTCGGTCAAGTAAAGCTCGCCCGTCACGAATGACGCGTAGACCGCCCGCGCCATCTCGCGTCCAACCGGCTCCGCGCAGCCGATGACGCGGTCGTTGTGCACAATTTCGTAGAACACATCGCCGGGGAGGATGCGCTCCGGACAGTGGGCCAGGTGCAGATCAACGCCGACCCTCAGTCCGCTGCGCTCCAGCAGAGGCGTCACCACGTTGCGACACGTGAGCGGCGGAATCGTTGACTCGACGATGATCAGATTCCCCGGCCGCAGGTAGGGTAGGAGCGATTCGATGGCGCGTACGACGTAGGAGAGATCGGCCACCTTCTGGCGCGGCAGCACGGGTGTAGGCACCGCAATGATGAACACATCGGCCGCGCAGGGCGACTGACGCGCGCTCACATTTTGGCGCACTTGGGGATCGTGCAGCAGTTCCTGCAGCTCAGCCTCTTTGAGGTGCAGCACACCGTCGTTGATGGCGCGCACTATGTTTTCGTTGATGTCAACGCCCACCACGCGCCAGCCGGCCCGCGCCAGCATCAAGGCGGCCGGCAGCCCCACGTAGCCCGTGCCTACCACCACAACCTGCTTAGCTTCGGCCATAGAACACCTTTTGCCATTCGATCGTCCGCGCCACGCCCTCTGCCAGCGATACGGTGGCCTGATGACCCAAATCGCGTACGGCCTTAGCCGTATCGGCGCGCTTGTCGCGCGTGTTGTGCGCCTCATATTCCAGGTAGGTGACCAGGCGATCGTCTTTGCCCAGGTAAGCCAGGATCATGTCCGAAAGGGCCTTGATGTCGTGATATTCATCGCCGGCAATGTTGTAAATCTCACCGGGCTGGAAGCGTTCGCTGATGTTCGCCAGGGTGCGCACACAGTCGTCAATGTAAGTGGAACTGCGGTGATGGTTGAGGTAGACCGTGTACGGCAAATTGTGCAGCGCGCGATAGATGAACAAGCAGATAACGCTGCGGTAGGGCGAATAAGGCTCGCCGGGGCCGTAGGTGTTGAACAAGCGGACGCGCACCGACTCGGTGCCGAAACGATCCATGGAGTTCATGATCTGCTGTTCGTTCACCCATTTGCTGATCGCGTAATCGTTCAATTGGCGCACGGCGAAGCGCGCCATGACATCTTCGGACATCACATCGGGATAGTCGCCATAGACTTCGGAGCTGCTGAACGCAATCAGGCGAAATCGCTGCGCTTCTTGCATGCGCAGGATGTTTTTCGTGCCAATCGCATTCGTCTGCCAGACTTTCTCATAGTAATCTTCGCCGTTGTTGCGCCCAAACTCAGCCGCCAGATGGTAAACGTATTCAAAGTCATGCTGAGCAAAGAGACGCTCAACCTGTCGAAACTCCCCCACATCGCAGCGCACATATTGCGCGTCGTGATGATGCGATAAATCGCATAGCCAAACATCGTTGCCGCGCTGGCGCAGCTCACGCACCAGGACTGAACCGACTGCGCCCAGGCCGCCGGTGACTAAAACTCGCATGAAAAATCATCCTTTCGCAATTATGTCCCAATGAACCAGCCGCACTGCGACCGCAAACCAGGCGCCAGCCTGTCTCCAGTGGAAACCGCCGCCTTGCTTCGTGTAGTGTATTCGTTATTCGCCGGCGACTTTTGGCGGCTCATAGCCAGTCAACAGGCGAAAGACAAAGAGGGGCGTGGTAGTCATGTAGCGTTTGAACAGACGCTGCGGCTCCTGCACCATGCGGAAGACCCACTCCAAGCCCAGCTTGCGGATTGGCTCAGGCGCGGCGCGCACCTTGCCCGCCATGACATCGAACAGCCCGCCAACGCCCACGATGATAGGCGCACGCAGCTCGCGCTTGTGCCTGGCAATCCACATCTCTTTCATCGGCGAGGGCAACGCGACCAGCAGGATGGAGGCCCGGCTGTCATTGACCGCAGCCACGATGCCAGCCTCATCGGCCGGCTTGAAATAGCCGTTACGGCAGCCGGCAATAAGGAGCCGCGGCCAGCGCTGGCGCGCGCGCGCCGCCGCCTGCTGTACAATTTCCTCCTCAGCGCCAAAGAAGAAGACGCTGTACTCATACAATTCCGCAGCGCCCAACAGGCGATGGACGAACGGCGGCAGGCCCACCTGTTCCGGTATCGGCAGACGCTTTATCCATTTCGCGCCCCAGGCGACCGCCTTGCCGTCGGCCAGGGCCAGTTCAAAACCCTGGACGACAGACCGGAAGTTCGGGTTCTCGTGCGCCAGGATCGTCTGCGAGGCATTGATGGGCACGATGCACACCTGGCGGCGCTGAGCAATCGCGTCCAGGCATATGCCGACGGCCTGCGTTTCAGTGACGCCGTCCACGGGCACGCCCATCAAGTGCACCCGCGGCGCGGCAAGAGACGCCGGATCGGCGCTGGTCGTGAGGTCGGCGGCCGTTATGGGCATCGGCTTCATGGTTCCTCCCCTGTCACAACACATCGTCCAGGGCGTCAGCCAGGCGATTGAGGAAGGCGGTCTCGTTATAGCGCTCCTCAATGATTTGGCGATTGGCCTGGCCCATGCGCAGACGCAAAGCCCGGTCTTCGATCAAACGCAGCAATTGCTGTGCAAGCGCTGCCGGGTCGCCAGGCTGCACAAAGAGACAGTGTGTTTCGGCGGTCAACATATCAGGCAGCGCGCCCGCCGGCGTGACGATCACGGGCAGCTGCGCGGCCATGGCCTCCATCACAGATAATCCAATGGCTTCGGTGTAGGAAGGCAGTACAAAAATATCAGAATCTACCAGGGTTTGCAACTTTTGCTCATCCCTGATCACACCCAGGAACGTCACAACTTCTTCCAGGTGATGCTGGTGGATCGTCTGCTGGATGGCCCCCGGCGCATTGTCATGTTCGGGAATGAAGGTGATGTTGCGCTCTGTACTGATGAACTCGCCCGCCATTTGCAGGCGCAGGCGCACCTTGACATGGGGCAGCACCAAAGGCATTGCGCGCACCAGGTCAACCGCGCCTTTGGCAAACGAGATGTGCCCCATGAACAGGATACGGATTTCCCGCCTGTCGTCTTCTGGCAGCCGACTGCGTCGTGGATAGACAGTGTAAACGCCATAGGCGGCGACGTGGAATTTCTGCGGCGCCACGAGCTTGCCAAACTGCCGCTTGAGCCGTTCACCGCCAATCAGGAAAGCATCCGCCCGACGAAAAACGAGGCGCGTGTATGCACGAAACCAGGCCGGTTGACTGCGGTAGAATTCATCGAACGATCCGCCGTGTACCTGGAAGACAACGCGTCGCGTAAACGGGCGGCACATCCAGAGCAGCATGGAGTCGCGAAAGAAACCGGTGCGGTTTTGACTCAACGGGAGATAGGCCAGGTCAGGGCGCAGCCGCCGGCTCATGCCCCACACTTGACGCAGGTGCCGCAGGTTGTAACGTATGTTGACAAATCCCAGGCGCCCGCGTTCTTCGTTGGTGATCGGTTTTTGCATGTTGCAAAACGAGAGCGCAAATCGCTGCTGCATGAGCGGTGAAGTCACAACCGTCTGCGTAAATGTCTCCACGCCGGCAAAGGGCGGTGGCGTAGGCCCGGCCACCAACAGCTTGGGTTTGGACTGGCCGCCAGCCCGCGCGGGCTTCTGCCCCGTCAGCGCGGGCGCCATGCTGACCAGCGCTGCTTGCTGCGATTCTGCGGTCGTTGGCTCCAGGATGACCCGATAGAGGGCGGCAAACTGCTGCGCGAAGGCGGCAGGCCCAAACTGCTGCAACGCGCGCTGGCGCGCAGCCTGACCCCACTGCCGCGCCTGGGCTTCTGGCGACAACAGGCGGTGCAGCGCCGCCGCCAAGCCCACGACATCGTTGGCTGGCGTCACCAGGCCATTCACTTCGTGCTCGATCAACTCTGGCAGCGCGCCTCCATCGGTTACCACGATGGGCAGGCCAGCCAGCATCGCCTCCACGGTGGCGATGCCGAAGGCCTCTGCATTGGAAGGATTGACATAACCATCGAGCAGCCGTAGGATTTGGCGAATGTCGTCACGCGCACTCCAGACCAGCACCGATTTCTCCAAGCCCAGGCGGATGATCAGCTTGCGGATATGATCTTGCAGCGGCCCGTCGCCGATGAGCAGGAGCCGGGCATGGGGTTCCGTTTGGCGGACGTGTGCAAAAGCTTGCAGGAGGATGTCGTGACAGCGCACCGGCATGAAGGTCCCGACATAGCCCAGCAGCCGGTCGTCATCGCACAGCCCAAGAGCTGTCCTGGCGAGGGGGGATGCCTGGTCTTGGTTCGCTGGATGGTCGCTGACGCCAGGATAGATGACCGCAAGTTTTGAGCGGGGCAGCAGCGGCATGTCGCGCGCGACCTGGCGGCAGGTTGCCTGGGAATTACACACGATGCGGGCCGCCGTGCGGCCGTAGATGTTGTCCCACAAGCGCACCGCCAGGCTGGTATTGCGCACGATGCCATGCTCGGTCATGATGGTGGGTAGGCCCAATCGCCAGGCCGCGATTCCGCCATAAATATGCGCACGCGCCAGGTGCGTCTGCACCAGGTCCGCATGGCGGCTGTCAAGCCATTCAGTGATCGAACGCAAGGCGCGCCAATCCAGGTTACTGTGCGTTGGTTGATAGGTGACTGGAATGTTCAACGCCCGGAACGCGTCGGCGAAACTGCGGCCGGGCGCATCCGCCTCGATGACCAGGATTTCGGGTGCAAACACGGCCCGATCGAGTGACGACAGCAGTTGGTAGAGATACTGCGTCGTGCCGCCGTCGAAGGGCAGGTTCTTGATGATGTGGACGATGCGGTAGGGCGCCATGGATCAGGCTTCGCTCCTGCGCTCTACGCCGCCTCGATGCGGCGCGCGTCGCCAACTGCGCAGCCGCGCAATCAGGCGCGCGCCCAGCCATGACGAGAACCAGGTGCGGACAAAACGGCCATCCAGGGCCAGCCCTGGCGCGCAGCGCAGAGCCTGCCGTAGATAGGTGCGCGCCGGGGGCAAATCTGATGCAGCGTAGAAACACATGCCCGCGCGCAGATAGGCCTCACCCAGGGCGTGCATGCGCAGCGGCTGCCATGCGGCTGGCAGCGCAGGATCGTTGACCGCGCGCGTCACGACGCGGATGGTTTCTTCGCCGGCGCGGCGTACTTGGCGATTGGTCACGGTCTGGCTATGCACGCGCACCGCGGCCCAGGTCATCGGCACATAAGCCATGTCGCCCTGGCGCGCCAGCTTGATCCAGAGGTCGTGGTCCATCACGTTGAGCAGACTTTCATCCAGCCAGCCGGCGCGCGCCAGCGCAGTCCGACGCATGAAGACCGCCGGCTGCGCCAGGTAATTCCAGCCCAGGATGCGTCCGCGATCGAAGGGGCCAGTGGGCACGCGCCCTGCCACGCGGCCTTGCGCGTCAATCACGTCGCAATCGCCGTAGACGGCGGTTGTCGCGGGCTGCGCCATCAAGGCTGCCACGGCCGCAGTAACTGCGCCGGGCCGATACAGATCGTCGCTGCCAATCCAGGCCAGGATCTCGCCGCGGCTGCGCGCCCAACCTCGATTGACAGCCTGAGAGATGCCGCTGTCAGGCTCAGCATACCAGGTCAGGCGGTCGGCGAAGGTGCGCAGGATGTCGTGCGTCTCATCCGTGGAACCGCCATCCATGACAATGAATTCCAGGCGCGGATAGTCCTGAGCCAGTACGCTTTCGATCGTGGCTCTGATCCACGTTGCGCTGTTCAGGCTGGGGGTGACGATGGAGACCAACGGCAACGGCACGCGCTTACCTCCCTAGTGCGGTTCCAGGAGTAGATCGAGTTTGAGCAGCAGCGCCAGTGCGACGACGACTTGTACGGAGAATGCGCCAAAGAAATCGAAGATGGTGTTGTTTCCCAGGCCGACAAAGAAGTTGGCAATGAAAGCGGCCAGGATGGTTACGATGGCGCCGCGCAGCAGGCTATTTTCCATGCGCCAAACCAGGCGGCCGGCGCGCAGGGCAACGACGCCGAACAAGAGCAAGATGAGGATGCCTTGCACAAGTCCGATGCGATAAAACAGCCAGCTGTAGGCGCTGTGACGGAAGAGCGCCTGCAGTTCACTGGCACGCGAATAGGCGAAGCTGCCGCGATCGCCATAACCGGCGCCAATGAACGGATTGGACGCGCCGCGGGCCGCGTTGTTAATGAAGCGTGTGGTTTCCAGGCGCGTCTCGCGGTTCGCGGCCGAGCTGGAAGTTGAGGCGCTGGGGTCAACGATGGAGGCCGCGCGTTCGCTGACCGCACGAATCAGGCCTGTGCCGGCGGCCGCATCAGCCACCACGAGCAGGCCACCCAGGACAAGGATGATCAGCCCAGCACTGAGTACACGCTGCGGTTTGCGCAGCCAATGGCTAAACAGCCCAATCGTCAGCACGCCGCTGATCATACCCAGGTAGATGCCGCGCACCAAGAGCGCCATCAAGGCCAGGGTGCAGCCCAGAGTAAGAAGAGCCAGCCACGGTCGCCCACTGGGTTTCACTTCGCCCGTGAGGAAAAAGGCAATGCCCATGAGCCAGCAAAACAAAATGTACTCCCAGCTTGTGACCAAGCCGTAGCGCAGAAAGCGGCCAGTGCTCAGCACGACGGTAGATGCTCCCTCGGCCGTGGGAATGCGCAGCGCCCAACTCACGAAGTAATAGATCAGTGCAGGCAGAACCACCAGGATAATGCCGCGCAGCGTCAGGAAAAGGTCGTCACGCGTGCGCACACTGCTGACCACCAACAAGGAGAGCGCGATGTAGTAGAACGGCACGCGCATGTCACGCAGAATGGTGATCAGGAGGTTTCCCTTCAGCAGACCAACCAGCGCAGGGAACAGTAGGATGGCCAGGATGCCGAGCAGCAGGTAGCCAGAACGCTGCGTCAGGCGAAAGGTATGGAGCTGCAAAGCCCAACGCGCCAGCCACCCCATTAACGTCATGGCGACAAAGAGGTCGAGCAGGTGCACGTTCGACTGCGAAATGGGGAGCTGCAGCGCCTCCAACGGCTGAAAGTAGACGGCAATGGCGACGATGGTCCACATCTGCCACCGCAAGGGCAAGATCAGGTAGATCGCGGCGGCCGCACCGAGGACGATCAACGCCAGGGCTGTGGTGGCGCTGCTGCCAAGCGGTATAGCCAGCAGTGCGCCGATGAGAAGCACCCCCAGGAGGATCCAGAGGTTCTCTCTGTTCTTGCGGCTGCCGCTGTCAAAGGTGCGCAGTAGATTTGCCATTCGACGACATTTCCTTACTCTGAACCGATTGATGTTTGCGTGATCGAAACTCGACGCACGGCGCTACGGTCGGGAGGGCGCTGGCGTTGGCGCGCTGATGGACGGGTCGCGACGTTGGGCTTCGGCCCAGGCCGCGCGTGCTGCGTCCGGCTCTCCATTGGCCTGCAGGGCATTGCCCAGCAGCAGGTAGGCGCCAGCCGTTCTGTCATCCAGCGCAATGCTGGCGCGCAAGCTGGCGACGGCTTCGGGCCAGCGCGCCAGCGCGGCCAGCATCTGGCCTTGCACCATGAAGCCATAGGCGGTTTGCGTGACGGCCAATGCCTGATTGGCCGCCCGCAAACCCTGCTCAGGGTCATGCAGCGCCAGGTAGGCATGCGCCATGACAAGGTACGTGTAGCTTTCCCGCGGCGCCAGCATCTGCGCTTGCTGCAGCTGCGCCAACGCGGCGGCTGGCTGTTGATCGCGGTAGAGCAAGATCTCCGCCAAACGGCGCCGCGGCATGGCCTGGCCAGGATCACGCGCAATGGCTGCGCGATAGGCGGTTGCGGCTTTGGCCCACGCTTGCGCCAGCCAGGCGTGATTGCCGACCTGAAAAAAGACGTTGGACAGCAGGGGCTGCGGGGCCGCCACCGTCGCACACATCGGGTTGATCTGCGCCGCGGCGTCGTCCAGCCACGCCAGCTGACTGGGCGCTTGCAGCAAGCGATAGAGAATGTCTCGCCCCTGGCGCGCGCAGGCTGTCTGCTTCTGCTGGCCGGCGATGGATGGCCCTCGACTGACCAGGATCAACGTCAGTGCAATCAGCAGCCCGAGCTGTGGAAGCCGCTTACCATAACGTAGGGCGGGCTGATTCGCCGCAGTGTGCAGCATCTAAACTCCCCTGCGCGCCGGCATCAGGGTGCGGATGAGCTGGCGGTCGGCCTGGCTCACAATACCCTGTGCAAGCAAAAGTCCAGCATAGAGCACAGCGTAGCCCGCGGCGAGCGCGGTCAGCGTCAACAGCGTGATATGCGGCAGTCGCAGCAGCGCGACATATAGACCCGCGCCGCTGAGTAGAGCCGTACCTATGGCGCGCCACGGCGCCAGGCGCACCAACGCGCCGATGGAGAGCTCGAGCGTCTGCGCAAACGCAATCATGACCAAGATCGAGCCAATGGTCAAGGCTGTGAACGCGGCCAACGTCACCCCATTGAAGCCGAAGGGGCCAACCAGAAGCAGCGCCAGGGTGAGGTTCGTGAGTCCCTGCACCACATGGGCGCGCAAACAGAGGTGCGCTTGGCCCAGGGCCTGCAGAATCATGTAGGGCGGAAAGGCCACAAGGCTGATGAACCAGCCGCAGGTCATCAGCCGCATCACAAATGCAGCCTGCTGGTAGCCTGGCCCCAGCCAGGCGCTCAACAGCCAGGGCGCGGTGATGATCAGCAGCAGGTAGGCCGGCCAGCCGAGTAAATAGACATAGCGCGAGCTGCGTTGATAAACCATCCGCACCGCCTGCTGCTCTCGCTCAGCGTGCAGGTGTGAGACGCCGGGAAAGAGGGGGAGAAAAGCGACGGCGAACAGGCCGCGCAGCTGCGTGATCAGGCGCTGACCCACTTCGTACTGCGTTACCAGCGCCACGCCCAAGAAGCGGGTAATGACCAGCTTACTCAGCGGGTCGAACAAAAGCTCCGTCAGGGCGCCGCCCTGGATGTTCAGGCTGTAGCTGAGCACAGAGCGCAGGTAACCCGCATCGAAGGCGCGCCAGCGCAGGCGAAAATGGGGCGCCAGCCGTCGCGTCATGACGCCATTCAGGCTACCGGCGGCCAGCGCCAGCACCAGACTGAGGATGGCGATGCCAATCAGACCGCCGCCCAGCGCCAGCACGATGACAATGCCGAGGTAGAGGCCAATCCCGCTTCCCAGCGAGGTCAGGTTGGTCATGTCCATGCGCTGCAAGCCCTGCAAGGCCGAGTTGAACGCGCCCATGGTCAGGTTCACGGCAAAGGTGATGGCCGTAATGCCGATGACCGTCGCGATCTCCTGCACCAAGGCCGGAGAGGCATGGGGGACGAAGCCAGCCAGAGCGTGGCGGCTGAGCAGAATCACGGCGGCGAGAACTAGCCCAACCAAGAGATAGAAAAAGAAGACAGTGTTTAGCGCCATATCCAGGCGTTGCCACTGCTTCTGCGCGGCGTATTCGGCCACATACTTCGTCAATGCCAGGCCCATGCCAAAATCGGCCAGCTGTGTGTAAGACGTGAACAGCGCCACGATCGCCCACACGCCGAAACGCTCATCGCCTAACCGGCCCAGCATGAACGGAACCACGAGCAGCGGCAGCGGCAGCAGCACCACAAAGCGCATCACGCTGAAGAGCGAGTTGCGCACCATGCGCGTCATATGTGGGTTAGTGGTTGCAGACACGGCTAGAAGGTGCTCCGGCTCTTTTTAACGATGCTGGCGATACCAGGCTACGGTGCGCTGCAATCCATCGGCAAACGACGTTTGGGCGCGGAAACCGAACTGCTGCTCCGCGCGCTGCGTATCCAGTTTGCGTCGCGGCTGCCCGTTCGGCTTGGACGCGTCCCAGCGGATGTCGCCCGTGAACCCCACGGTTTCGGCGATCAAGTGCACCAGGTCGCGGATGCTGATCTCCATCGCCGAGCCGATATTGACCGGAGCGCTGGCGTCATAATGCTCGGCTGCCAACAGAATGCCGTGCGCCGCGTCATCCACATAGAGGAACTCGCGCGTGGGCGATCCGTCCCCCCACACCATGATGTGATCATCGCCGCGCGCCTGCGCCTCGATGCACTTGCGAATGAGCGCAGGGATGACGTGCGAAGTCTCCAGATCGAAGTTGTCGCCTGGGCCGTAAAGGTTAACGGGCAGCAGGAAGATAGAGTTGAAGCCGTATTGATCGCGATAGGCTTGCGATTGTACAAGCAGCATCTTCTTGGCCAGACCGTAGGGCGCGTTGGTCTCTTCGGGATAGCCTGCCCACAGGTCATCCTCGTGGAACGGCACCGGCGTGAATTTGGGGTAGGCGCAGACGGTGCCGATGGCGACCAGCTTTTCAACGCCGGCTCGCCACGCTTCATGCATGAGCTGGGCGCCCATCATCAGGTTATCATAGAAGAACTCAGCCGGATGCTCCCGGTTGGCGCCGATGCCGCCGACGCGGGCTGCCAGGTGAATGATGATATCGGGGCGCGCGTCGCGCAAGGCCTGCTGCACCTTCTCCAGTTGGCGCAGGTCGTACTCATGACTGCGCGGCACAAAGACGGCTGCAGCGTTCAGCGCGTGCAGCTGACGAACGATGACCGAACCCAGGAATCCAGAACCGCCGGTCACCAGGACGCGGCGATTGGGCCAAAAGCTCATAACGTATCTATTCTCCAATCAGCGATCAGCAGTCAGCGGAAGAACTTGGATGCGGTCAATCAGGGCGTTGCGATCGCCATCGCCGCCCTTATCAACCACGTCTTTCAGGTAAATATCATTATTGAAAACCAATGTCAACGGCTGGATGCCTGCGCGATCCGTTACAATCTGCAGGATGCGCGTTTCCCAACTGCCGTCGTCAGCGTTGAAGATCATTTGGCCGCGCTGTTTGTTGTTGAGCAGCACATCCAAGATGACTGGGCCGGGCCGATCATTCTGGCCTTCGACCGCCAGGCGATAGACGCCCGGCCGGGGCAACAGTACGTTGAGCGTGACGATGGGGCCAATGCCGGCGCGCATGGCCGCACGGCGGTCGCCTTCTTGCACGATCTCGGCGCCCGTGTTAAGGCCGCCTTGATCGGGCGTCCAGACTGCGTCGGGATAGGTGGAGAGGACGTTGCCGTAGAGGCGCATCGTCTGCAGGTACAGGTCGCGATTACTCGTGTTGCGCAGGCGCAGCATAGCCGTCCCCGCGTCGTGCTGAAGACCAACGAAACGGGACGCGGTTTGTAAATCGAAAGTCAGGTTATCGAGCAGGACGCCATCCATTTCAAGCGCCAGGACATTACCCAGGCGCTCGCTGCGCCCGCCAAATTCGAGCACATAGTTGCCATCGGAAAGGAAAACGATTGGAAACGACAATTCGGCGCCTGGCGCAAAGACGAACGCGAAGTCTCCGTCCACGCGCTCAAGGCGCGGTGGATTCGCGGCATCCGCGCTGAGCAAGTCGTCGAAATTGAGATCTATCAGCGCATCGTCGCGGCTGATGGCCGCGGGAATCTTAGTCAGGCCGACCCGTTCCACCACGGCATTGCGGTCGCCATCCAGACCGGCGTCAACCAGTTTCTGATCATAGAGGTCCGCAACGAAATTGAGCACCAGGCTGTGGAAACCAGGCAGGCCCAGGGCAAAGTAGAACGTCTGCTCGCTCCAACTGCCGTCGTTCGCGTCGAAGCTCAACGTCTGAATGCGTTCGCCGTCGAGCAAAACGTCAAGTTGGACAGGGCCTGGTTGATCATTTTGCGCCCGCACCGTCATCTGGTAACCGCCTGCGGTCGCAAAGTTGAGATCCATACTAAACACAGGCCCGGCGGCCGGCCGCATGATCGCACGCACGCCCCCGATTTCTGTCACGGCCGTACCGGGGGGCATCATCGCCGTTTCGTTGGCTGTCTCGAAGGTGGCGCGGTTGCCAATGGCAATCACTGGGGGCGAGACGGTTGAGATGGTGAAGAAATCAATGGCCGCGTTACGGTCGCCATCTTCTTTGTTGGCCACCAGGGCTGCATCATAAAGGTCATTGGTGAAATTGAGGCGCAGGCTGTGGAAGCCGACGGCGTCCACCGGCAAACGCACTGAACGAATGGTCCAGGTGTAATCATTGCGGGCATAGTCGAGGGTCTCCTCGAGCGGTTTGCCATCCAGGTCGGCCTGAATCTGCACCGGGCCAGGGCGATCATGCAGGCCATCCACATTGAGTGTGAAGTTGCCGGTTCGGCTGAACCACAATCCGGCTTGGATGACCGTGCCTGTGCCCGCGCCCACCGCCGCCGGGCGATCGCTCATCCGCTGCAGGCGCGCATTCGCGCCGATCACAAACGGGTTCGCGTCCACCCGCACATCCGCCGCGTCCGATTGCACGTAGACGAGCTGTAAGTTCATCTCTTGCAGACATAACTGGCGGGGCTGCGTCTGCACCGGGGGCGTCAGCAAGATTTCGTGTTCACCCCGGCTCAGCCTGATAAGCAGATAATCGCGCTGCGCGCTGCTGCTTGTCGGGTTGATCTGGCCCAGGAAGCGGTCATCCACGGTCACTTGCAGTGGCCGCGTGATGTTCTGGCTGGAAGTAACCAGGCCGAGGGCATAATCGGCTGCGTTCTCCACAGTCACCGTGAAGGTGACCGGCTCGCCGTTGATCCAGCGCCCATCCGCACCGGTTGCGGTGACGCACGCGGTCAGGGTCGTGGTTGCGTCAATGGGCACATCGGGCAGAGGCTCCTTCACCTCGCCCAGGCTGATTTGCGTGTTGCCCCGGTAGACCCAATTCTGCCGCTCTTCCAGCGTGACATAGTCGAGGTCCGCATAGGCGGACTCCACGTAGGCGCTGGCGGTGACGCCGAGGGTGAGGGTGTGCATCCCTGGACGATCCAAACTAATGGGCACGGCCACTGGCTGCCAACCCTGGTTGACCGGGGTGTTCAGTGCGCCGATTGGCTGCCGATCCAGCACGACTGTCCATCTTGGCGCGCCAATGCGCGCGTTCATGCGGCCATACAGCGTGAGCAGATAATCACCCGGTTGACTCGTCCATAAGGCGATCTGCGCGACCGTGCCGAACCCTTGCGGCCGCACGAAAAAGCCGCCGCTGGCATCTGCCTGATCGAAGACAAAACCGTTCTCGGTGGGAAAGTCCTCTGCTTCGATGCGCTTACCGTTTTCTTTCGGCAGCGCCACAGCGTAGGCCAGCGTCAACGTGCCGCTGAGCGGCGCCGTGGGCGCTTGCGGCGCGATGATGTCTATCTTGGATACATACGTGCCCGTGAAGGGCATTTGTACATAGTCTGGCGCTTGGACGCCAGCCGGATCGAAACCGCCCTGGTCCTGACCGTTGATGTAGACGTTGAAGCGTTGGGATACGGGCGCATCGTACGTCGTGACGCCAATGATCAGGTTGCGATTGGTGAGCGCCGCGCGTTCTGTGTGCAGTTCGGTGCTGCCTGCCGGCCATACGAATGGCGTCCGGCTGCTGAGGATGGGCGAGGTTTCGATCAAGAAGACCTGCGCGCCCCCCACATTGGTCGGTCTGATGTCGGGGAAAAATGCGCCGATTTCCCTGAAACCGCCGTTGCTGGCTTGATCCACAATCCACACGCGTCGGTGCGTGTCAAACACCGGCTGCAACTGCATAGCCGATAGGCTGGAGAAGGACTGCACAAAGCTGCCAAACGCCTCGGGCTTGACCATTTGGCGGAAGTAATAGATGAACGGTCCCCAATCGCGCTCGCGTGTGGTGGCAAAAATGACGGCGTCATCCGTGTGTAAGTCGGATTGAATGTAACGGACCACGCGACGCCAATCTACACGGTCCTGCTGTCCATAATAGCCGAGGACGGGGCGTGTGTTGATGAGCAGCAGCAGCACGGCCAGTCCCGCCACTAGCCCCGAGGCCGGCAGCGGCCCGCGCCAGGTGAATACTTGCGGTCTGGCCCAGACCTGGCTGACGATGGCCGCGATGCCCAGGGCCACGAAGGCCAAATAGGCAGGCTGTACAAAAATCAGATACTTCTCGGCGAAGAAATGCTCGGAGCGGATCAGAGAGACGAGGATGAGAGGCAGCCACAACCACGTCATGAGGAACAGCGCCTGCTGCCACCGGCGGCGGACGATCAGGTCCGCCAGACCTACGAGCGCCAGGGCCAGGTATACCCAGGATGTCCATCCCTGGCCGCTGCCAAACTCCGCAAACAGGCTGACGAGCGAGGCAGGTGATAAGGAAAAGCCGTGCAGGACTGTGCCTTGGATGCCGCGCGCGGAGTCAGCAGTGGAAAAAACGGTAGCCACGGCGCTGCCCGCGCTGCCGCTGGTGGCCGCGCGTAAGACTGGCACGGTGACCTCCAACGTGAGAAGGCCCAAAACCACCACACTGACAATGAAAACAGCGTGCGCAGGCGGGATTCGACGAACGAAGCTTACCAGAACCTGCTGCCAACCCAGGAGCCGGCTGCGTATGGACTTGCGCCGACCGTTGCCGCGGCCGCGCCATGCGCCGAACTGCGGCATGCGCGCGGCGCTTACCAGCCTGGCGCCGAGGATCACGGCGGCGTAGATGACCATTGGTCCCACGAAGAAGAGGGCGAAGAGATGGTTCCACACATTCAGCGCGGAGACAAAAACGAACGCGATCAAGTCGCCGATGTGGTTTTCATCAAGCCCGCGTGTCATGAGGTAAGCGCCCAAGAGGGAGAGGAATGACATCAAGCCGTAATAGCGCGCTTCTTGCGAATACTGAATGTGAAAGGCAGAAATGGCAATCAGAAAGGCAAGGAGCAGTCCCACCCCCGGCCCACGCAGCCTTCGCCCCAGCGAAAAAGCCACAACCACCGCCAGCACGCCGGCCACGAACGACGGCAGGCGGATGAGCATGTCCTGGTTGCCGATGAGTCCGCTCAACGACGCTAACAGCGGCAGGGGCATCTGAAAACCCCATCCAGCCACAAACTGACCGCCCATCGCGGCTCCGACCTGGCGGACAAGGGAAAATGGCGCCGTGGTCCGCAGCACGGAGGCTGGACCAAGTAGGGCCAGGTCGCCAGTCAACGCTTCGTCGCCCCAGAAGGGACGAGTGTTCAGTTCATAGGCGCGCAGACCGACGGCGAGCAAAATGATGAGCAGCGCGGCGATCTGAATTGTATTTTTGGTGAAACGTGTGTTAGGACTTGTGCCAGAATCCATCAACCAGCCCACGAATTTTGGCGCGCACAGCGGCGCTGCGGCCACGCGCGCTCTCGCGAATAAATAGCCACGGAATCCCTGCCGCCAGGGAAGTCAAGTACAGCGCCCACTGCCCGGCATGGGCATAGCGACGCATGAAACGCACTGCGTTGACACCGGAAAGGTACTTTTCACGGGGATTGTAGAACCCGCCCGTGCTGGCGCCGCCTTTATGCCACATCCGGGCTGAGGGAACGTAACGCACCTTCCAGCCGGCCCTCCTGGCCCGCATCGCCCAGTCCGCATCTTCGTAATAGGCGAAGTAGGTGACATCCAGCAGACCGACCGTCTCCAGAAGTTGACGACGGGCTAGTATACCACATCCGGGCAGATAGTCCACATCAGCGGCTGTGTCGTACTGACGGCGATCCGCCTGCCCAAAGCCGCGCATCGCCGTCACATTGCCCCAGAAGGTAATATCGCCGCCGGCCGACCAGAGGACATGCGGGGGTGCGGCCTGGTAGATCTTTGGCCCCGCCAGGCCAATTTGGGCGTCGTCGCGGGCCGCCGCAACCAATTCGCTCGTCATGGCGGGGTCGAACCAGGTATCGTTGTTGAGCATGAGCACGTAATCTGCGCCCTGGGCCAGCGCCCATTCCAGCCCGACGTTATTGCCCGCGCAAAAACCCAGGTTGGCGCCTGTCTCGATGAGATGGACGCCAGGAAAGGCGGCGCGGATGGCGACCGCGGAACCGTCGCTCGAACCGTTGTCAACTACCAGGGGCACTAAGGCAGGATAGGTTTGCTGCTGCAGGCTTTCCAGGCAGGCCAGGGTGTCGGCGCATCCATTCCAGTTCAGGATCAGGGCCACGACCAGGGGCGGCGGGGTGTGGTGATTGGCTTTCATGCTGATGGCTGTCCGCGCCGCGGCGGGCGTCGGTCTGCCAGCAGCATGCGATAGACCGCCACGGTCTGCTGTGCGATCGTTGTCCATGACAGATGGGTGTGCGCCCATTGCCACGCTGCGGCGCCCATCGCGCGTCTGCGCGGCGCGTCCAGGAGGAGCGCGCTGATCGCTTCTGCCAGGGCGCCAGGGTCGCCAGGAGGAATCAACAGCCCCGTGACGCCGTCCACCACCATGTCGGGCAGGCTGCCCACGCGAGTTGCGACGACGGGGCGAGCAAACGCATACGCCGCGGCCATCACGCCCGAGGCGCTGCCATCGGTGTAAGGCAGCGCGACCAGGGCCGCGCGTCGAAAGTACGCGGCGGCCTCGGCGTCGGTGACGAAGCGGTTGACCCACTCCACCGGCGCTGCCTGCGCGCCGGGCAGGCGTTCATAGGGCGCGGTGTCTCCTTCACCGCCAACCACGAGGAAGCGAACGGATGGCACGGCCGCCTTGATCAGCGGCATGGCCCCGACGAGGACTTCCAGGCCTTTGTAAGCCTTGATGCGGCCAAAAAAAAGCACCGTTTCCGGCTCCTCCTGCTCGCCGCCAGCCCACTGCGTCAGAAAATCGAACCAACCGATGGGCAGGATGCTGATGCGCGCGGCTGGCGTCTGGTGCATGCGCTGCACTTCCGCGGCCAGCGCCTGGCCGTGCACAATCAGGTGATGCGCGAAGCGCGGCCCGGCCCACACATTCCAACGCTTGCGCCAACCGCCCTCGCCGCTCTTCAGGCTGACCTCATGCTGGGTGACCACCAGCGGCCAATGACGGCGCAGCCAGGGCAAGGTAGCCAATTCCCACGGGTGGGTGCTCAAATTGGCGTGCACCACATCGGGCGCGGTCGCCTGGACGGCGCGCAGATAAGCGGGCGCGGCCAGCAGTTGGCCTGGCAGGCGCGCCGCGTCGCGCAGCCCATTGCCGGTAGGTACGTCTACCATCGCCAGCGTGACGTCGGACGCAAATCCGAGCGGCGCGGGCATCTTCGGCGCCACCACCGTCACCTGGACGCCAGGTTCTTGCGCCAGGGCGTTAGCCAGCGCGGCCGTGTAGTGGGCCATGCCCCCGCGCGGCCAGAGGTTGATGAGCGTGACGCGCAGCGCGGCTGCGCCCTGGCTAACGGCTGGCATGACTGGCCCTGGCCGGTTGACGATCCATGACGCGCTGAAAAAGCTGTACATACTGCTGAATGATGGCCGGCCAGGTGAAACCTTCGGCAATCTGGCGGCCGCGCTGGCCCCAGTCGGCGCGGCGCTGCGCATCGCTGACGAGGAGAGCCAGTGCGTCGGCCAGGCGTTCGACTGCCGCCCAGGGGACGACCAGCCCGTTGCCGTCTAGCAGTTCCTCCATGCCGCCAGTTTCTGTCACCACGACGGGGAGTCCGCTGGCCATCGCTTCGAGCAGCGCCATGGACATACCCTCATTGAACGAGGGCAGGCAGAAGATGTCGGCCTGCGCGTAAACCGCAGGCATGGCGTCGCGTTCGACAAAACCCAGGAACTGCACGTGGTCATCCAGGCCGCTGGCATGCGCCTGCTGGCGCAGTTGCGGCTCAGCGTCGCCAGTGCCCGCAAGGAGGATGCGCACGGCAATTCCCCGGCGGCGCAGCCGCGCCGCAGCCTCCAGTAAATGCTGCTGCCCCTTACGCTCAATCAGCCGCGCCGCGCACAACACCGTCACCGGCGCGCCTGGCGCGCGCGGCGGTCGCGCCACCGGGGCAAAATGCGCCAGGTCAACGCCGTTGACGATGATGTCAATCGGCAAGCCGGGCGCGGTTTGCCAGGCCAGCGCGCGATGCCGCTGGCTGATGGCGATGACGGCCGCGGCTTGCCGCCAGATGTGACGAATGAAGGGCGTCAGGGCAAGATAGACATAACGATAGCGATTCTCAAAGCCGGGCACGTCCGGGCCTTGCAGGGAGACGATGTAGGGCAGGCCGATTGAACGCCGCAGCGCCCACGCAATGCCGCCGGCTGGCACCCCGGCAAAGGCAAAGCACAGGTCATAGGGCCGCTGCATGGCTAACCGCCGCGCGTAGCGGTAGCCGCGCCAGGTGTAGCGCAGAAGCTCGATGTTGGTCGAATGATGGATGTTGCGATTGTCAACCGGCGCCTTGTGCACGCGGATAGCAGGCGTCATCTCGCTGTATTCGTAGCGATCGCGCGACCGGCTGGAGGTAACGAGGTCAACCTCGATGCCCTGGTCAAGTTGACGGAGACCATCCAAGAGG
Organism: Candidatus Amarolinea aalborgensis; assembly: GCF_900491745.1. Lineage (NCBI taxonomy): Bacteria > Bacillati > Chloroflexota > Caldilineae > Caldilineales > Candidatus Amarolineaceae > Candidatus Amarolinea > Candidatus Amarolinea aalborgensis. The sequence continues at coordinate 364,596 of NZ_UETR01000004.1, forward strand.
TGGTAGTTGACCACGCCGGTGCCGCCGCCGAGCGGCGGGTATTCATTGTCCAGCATCAAGATGCGCATAACGGTCCGTTAGCCATCGAAACCCCATCGTTCGCGGATGATGTAGAGAGGGCGCTGTTTGACTTCGTCGAAGATGCGGCCGACATATTCGCCGATGACGCCCAGCGCGATCAACTGGATGCCGCCGAGGAACATCATGCCCACGACAATCGTGGCGAAACCAGAGGGGAATTCCGGCAAGGTGAACCGTTTGTAGACGGTCCATACGGAAAGCAGAAACCCCAGGAATGAGACGAAGAGACCAAAGAGGGAGGCCAGGCGCAGGGGCACGTATGAGAACGAAAAGAAACCATCGAAGGCTAGACGCAGCAGTTTGAACAGGCTGTACTTTGGTTGGCCGGCGTAACGCGCCGCCCGCTTGTAGGGCACGCCAATCTGGCGGAAACCAACCCAACTGCGAATGCCACGGATGAAACGGTTGCGTTCTGGCATCTGCCTCAGTACGTCCGCGACGCGGCGGTCAAGCACGCAAAAATCGCCTGCGTCGAGTGGAATCTCCACGTTGGCCGCCTGGTGCAGGAGGCGGTAGAAGAGGCCGTAAGCGCTGCGTTTCAACACGTTTTCCTTGCGATCCCGGCGAACCGCATAAACCACATCGTGGCCCCGGCGCCACGCTGTAAGCAGTTCGGGCAGCGCTTCTGGCGGGTCTTGTAGATCGGCGTCCATCACGATCACGGCGTCGCCGCGCGCGTGGTCAATCCCGGCGCTGATGGCCGACTGATGGCCGAAATTGCGCGACAGGCGCAGCACACGCACATGGGGGTCGCTGGTCTGCAAGGCGTGCAGCAGCTCGCCCGATGCATCTCGACTGCCATCATCCACAAAGATGATCTCGTACGGTTCGGCCAGCGCTTCCATGACCAGGCTCAGCCGCCGATGGAGCTCGGGCAGAGTTTCGCTTTCATTAAACACCGGAAGCACCACCGAGTAGCGCGTCGGCGTCACCGCGTCGTGGCTGCCCACCACGCCGCTCCGATGAAGATCATACGGGCGGCCGCTGGTCAGGAGCACCTGCTCAAGCGCGTGGGCCAGGGCCTGGTCGCCTGGTTGATCGTTCGACGGAGGCAGCCACACGCGCACGCGCGGGAGAGCGTTTGCTTGCCGCGACTCATCGCTCGACGCGTCATTCACGGCGCTGCGGCCCGTACGCTTGGTCAGGTTGTGTGTCATCACCGCACGTCCTATGGGATGAGGTTGAGCAGTCAACCGTTGAGCGCTTGGTTGATGCAGTCTGTGCCGCGCCTATCGTACCACAAGAGCACGGGTGAGGCCAAAAGTTGTCAGGCCCGATAGGGCCTTCCACTTCGTAGCCCGATCCGTTCACGGTCGGGCGGGGTAGGTTGCGCGCACGCCACGCGGCCACCGACCCCGCCGGAGGCCAGAGGCCATCCGGCTACGAGATGCAAGCCCCTCTGGGGCTGTCAGGCCCGATAGGACCTTCCACTTCGTAGCCCGATCCGTTCACGGTCGGGCGGGGTAGGTTGCGCGCACGCCACGCGGCCACCGACCCCGCCGGAGGCCAGAGGCCATCCGGCTACGAGATGCAAGCCCCTGCGGGGCTACACCCCGAACAATGAAATGCGCCTGTTGGCCGTGCTTGGTGCGCAGCGGTTTTGACAGGCCGCACTGAGCGGGGTACACTGGCCCCCTTGTTGGCGCCTACGAGCAGCACGCTGGCGCCCACGTTTGCAGCACGGGGAGCGACCATCAGATGACCAGTTTTTCCACACGGGCGGTCCATGCCGGCGAGCGTTTGCCTGCGCCCGACTATACACCCACCACCACGCCGATTCACCCGGCCGTGACTTACCTGTACGATGAGATGCAAGACCTGGACGCGGTCTTCAGCCGCGCGAAAGAAGGCTTCGTCTATCGGCGCTACGGCAACCCAACGACGCGGGCGTTGGAGATCGCGCTCGCCAATCTGGAAGGCGGCGACGCTGCGCTGACCTATGCCTCGGGCATGGCGGCTATGCACGCGGCGCTGCTGGCGGCTGGCCTCAAGGCGGGCGCACACGTCGTGGCGGCGCGAGATTGTTACGGCGCCACCTATACCCTCCTCGACCGCCTGTTCACCGACCAAGGGGTCATGACGCACTTTGTGGATATCACCGACCGGGACGCCGTGGCGGCAGTGCTCCAGTCGCACGCGCCGACCGTGCTGGTGTGTGAGACGATTTCAAACCCACTGCTCAAGTTGGCCGACATACCGGGCCTGGTGGACCAGGCGCACGCGGCCGGCGCGCTGGTCATTGTGGACAGCACGTTCACCACGCCCTACTTGATGCGACCGCTTGAATACGGCGCTGATTTTGTTGTTCATTCGCTCACCAAGTATATCGGCGGACATGACGACGTTCTGGGCGGCGCCGTGATTACGCAGCAGATGCATGAAGCGCGCCTCTTTGATCAGTTGAAGATGCTGGGCGCCAACCTCTCGCCGTTCGAAGCCTGGCTGGCCCTGCGCGGCCTCAAGACCCTGTCGCTGCGCATGCGGCAACACTGCGCCAGCGCACAGGAAGTGGCAGCCTGGCTGGCCCAGCATCCACGCGTGGCGCACGTCAACTACCCCGGCCTGCCTGACCATCCGCAGCATGGGTTGGCGCGCCGGCTGCTGACTGCACCCGATGGCGCGCCGGCCTACGGCGGCATGGTGAGCTTTGAGCTGCAGGCGGCCGCGCACCCGCAGGTGATGCACTTCCTGGAACGCCTGCACCTGGTGTTGACCGGCACTTCGTTGGGCGATGTCTACAGCCTGGTGCTTTACCCGGTCATGGCGTCGCATCGAGCCTTGACGCCGGCGCAGCGCGCCCAGGTGGGCATCAGCGAGGGTCTCGTACGCCTGTCGGTTGGCATCGAGGACCCGGCTGACATCATCGCGGATCTTGCACAGGCGCTCGCAGCGGATTGACTTTTTCGCGTGTCGGATTTATATTGTATTCATATACAAGCGCCATGAAGGGCCTATTCGAAATCACGCGTCATGAACCGGTCGGTAGATCGGCCAGGGCGATCTTTCGGGTAGGCTTTTCGTAGGCAGCGAAGCGCTTGCAAAGGAGGTGGCGATGGCTGATAGTATCCGCTACGGGATTCCGCTAGGCAATGTAGACACAGCCTGGCTTCATATGGAAGACCCAACCAATCTCATGATGGTGACGGGCCTTTACATTTTCGACAAACCGCTTGACATCACCCGCCTGCGCGACACCGTGCAATACCGATGGCTGGATCGCTTTAGTCGTTTCAAGCATAAGGTGGTGCAGCAGGGCAACAAAGCCTACTGGGTCACCGATCATAATTTTGATCTCAATGCGCACATTCATCGTGTCGCGCTGCCGCCGCCGGGCGACAAGGCCGCGCTGCAAGAATTTGTCAGCGACCTGATGAGCACGCCGCTCGATTTCTCCAAGCCGTTGTGGCAGATGCACTACATCGAGCATTATGGGGAGGGCAGCGCGCTGTTGATGCGCTTGCACCACTGCATTGCCGATGGCATTGCGCTGATGCATGTGATGCTGGCCAGCACCGACACCGAGCCAGACGCGCCCTATCCGACGGCCCCACAGCATGAAAAACGCCATCAACCTGGGTGGTTGGAGAGCACCTTACGCAGCGCCCTGGGCATGGTGTCCACCGCGCGCAAGGTGACTGACACCCTGCTGCACGAGAGTCTGGAGACCCTGACGAATCCTGGCCATGCCTTGGACCTGGCGTCCCAAGGCGCCAGCGCGGCTGCAGCTCTCGGTAAACTCCTGCTGATCGGGCCTGATCCGCGCACGGTCTACAAAGGCCCCCTCGGCGTGGGCAAGCGCGCAGCCTGGTCGGAGCCGATTCCGCTCAGCAATGTCAAATTGATCGGCAAGGTCTTGGGCGGCACGGTCAACGACGTGCTGCTGACGGCCATGACTGGCGCCCTGCGCCGATACATGGAATACCGCAACGATCCAACCGACGGCATCAACATCCGCGCCATGGTGCCTGTCAACCTGCGCCCACTCGCAGAAGCCTACAAGCTGGGCAATCACTTTGGCCTCATTTACCTCTCCTTGCCCATCTACCTGGTTGACCCGATGGAGCGCTTGCACGAGCTGAAGCGACGCATGGACGACATCAAGAACACACCAGAAGCGGTTGTCGCCTTCCAGATTCTCAATACCCTGGGGATGATGCCCCTGCAAGTGGCCGAGCAGATGGTCAACATTTTCGGGCTGAAATCGTCGGCCGTGATGACCAACGTGCCCGGTCCACGCCACGCCATCTATTTTGCCGGCGAGCGCATTGAAACGAGCATGTTCTGGGTGCCGCAGTCGGGGCGCATGGGGTTGGGCGTCAGCATCTTCAGCTACAATGACAACGTGGTCTTGGGCATCGCAACCGACACCGGGCTGGTGCCAGACCCCGAGAAGATCAACGAGTACTTCGAACAAGAATTCGTGGACCTCCTGGCTTTTGCGCAGCAGAAGGCCCTGGCGCAGAGTGCGCTGGAAGCGCCCGTGGAGCAGCCAGAGGCGATCGCTGCGCCAGCACCCACCGGCCCCACAACGGCCAAACGGTCGCGGCGGCCCGTTGCGGAGATTCCCGTAGATGGAGCCGAGACAACCGCCGAGGTCACGGCGACGGATAGAGTTGCCGATTTGGTGCAAGAGTTGGCCGTGCCAAGCGGACCCGCGGTGCCGCTGGTGGTGCACGAGACGCAAACAACAGACACCGCCGCGGTCCTGGTGGACGCGGAACCGCAGGCCCTCAGCGCGCCGGCTGCGTCCACCAACGGCGCGCACGCCGCCCTGGCTGAGAAGCCGGCGCTTGTGAGCACACCCGCGGCCTGCCAGGCCATGACCAAATCGGGCCGCCCGTGCAAGAATATGGCTTTGCCAGGCTCATCATACTGCCGCATTCATCAGGAGTAACCCGGCGTTCGCTGGCGGCTCCCCGAGCACGGCCGGAGATTGGCTGATGCTGGCAAGATAACATGGTTCACAGACATCGGAAGTCAGCACTGACTTCCGATGTCTCGTTTTTTCGCAGAAAGGCGCTCGTTCTATGAATACGCTTCCCATTGTCAAAATGACTCTCTACAAGCATGGCGTTGGTTTCTACCAGCGTCGAGGCGCGGTCGAAGGTGACACAGCCTCCGTGCAGTTCCGCAAAGATGAGATGAACGATATCCTCAAGAGCCTGACCGCGTTCACGGTTGGCGGTGGTCAGGTGCTCGGCATGGATTATGCCACACCAGAGGACAAGGCCGCGCTTCTGGCTCGCTCGTCCATTCATCTTGCGGACGGCTCTAGCCTCCGTGACTTGCTGCGCGACGTCCGCGGGCGCAGCGTTGAAGTGACCACTACGACTGAAACCATTTCCGGCCTTGCCGTCGGTGTGGATTTGCCTGGTGAACGCGAGCCGCTGACCGCCACGCTGCTGTCTGTCTATATACCGGCGCAGGCAACCGTGCGCACCATGAAGGTGGGGGACATTCAACGATTGACCCTGGTAGATGCACGCGCCGCCAGCGACCTGGCTTACTTCCTGGAAACCAGCCTGATGGAGGATGAGAAACGGTCGGTGACCGTGCGATTGACGCCGGGCCGTTCCGATGTGGTGCTCAGCTATATCGCGCCCAGCCCTGTCTGGCGCGTCAGCTATCGCCTGGTGGCTGATGAACAGAATGGCAAACCGACCAGCCTGTTACAGGGGTGGGGGTTGTTCGATAACACGTTCGACGAGGATCTGGAGGCTGTGCAGCTGACGTTCGTGGCAGGGATGCCCGTCAGCTTCATCTATGACCTCTACACCTCGTTCACGCCGGAGCGGCCGGTGGTCAAAGAGCAGGCGCGCGCGGTGGCACGGCCGGTGGAGTTTGCGGAGGCCCTGTCGGCCGCGCCGGAAGCGCCGCCGACGCGCAGCGCCATGCGCGGCCTCAGCCGCGGCCCGATGGCGGCTGACATGGCGGCCGCGCCGATGGCCAAGATGAGCGTCGCGGATCTGGCCGATTCCACCGTGGTGGCGGCCACGGGCCAGGCGCAAGGTGAATTCTTCAGCTATGCGGTCGCAAACCCGGTGACGGTCAAGCGCGGCCGCTCCGCCCTGGTGCCGATCTTGCAGGCGCGACCCGTTTTTCGCAAGGAGCGCATCTACAACGGCCGCAAGCACCCGCTCAATCCGATCATCACGGCGCGCTTCAAGAACGACACCGGCCTGACCCTCGAGCGCGGGCCGTTGACCGTCGTGGAGAGCGGTGAATACGCAGGCGAGGCGATGCTCCCCTTCACCGCGCCCGGCGGCGAGATTTTTCTGGCCTATGCGGTGGACCTCGGCGTGAAGGTGACAGAAGAAGCGAGCAGCGAGCAGGTGCTTGTTTCAGTCAACATCGCCAATGGGCTGCTTTCGTTCCAGGAGTATCAAATTCAGCGCGTCGCTTACCGCGTGGAGAATCACAACGACCAGCCGGTCAGCGTCACCATCGAGCATCCGCGCCTGGCGAACTACGCCACGCACGAGACGCCAGAGCCGGCGGAGATGACCGCCGATGCCTATCGCTACCAGGTGCAGGTAAAGGCGCACGGTGTGTCCACGTTTACGGCCGCGCAGCGCCGCCTGACCGCACGCCGCGAGGAGATTCGCAATCAGCGCTTCGATGCGCTGCAGCGTTGGCTGCACGATCATCAGCTCGATCAAGCCACATTCGACCGCATCAAGGCCATCCTGGCGCTGTACAATCGCCTGGCTGAGCATGAAGCGGGCGTGCGCAAGAATGACGGTGAACGCCAGGCCATCTTCAATCAGCAGAAGGTGGTGCAGGGCAATTTGGGGGCCCTCAAAGAGCAGGGCGAGGAAGGTCAGTTGCGCGGCCGCTATGTGCGCACCCTGAACCAGTTAGAAGATAAGTTGGCGCAGCTGCAAAAGAGCGATGAGGAGCTGGCTGCGGCCATCGCGGCCACCAAAGCGGAAATTGACAAGGCGCTGGCGGCGTAACCGGCGCCCTCGATAGACTTCGGAAGCCGGCCAGGCTTCCGAAGTCTGGTTATTGATCCAGGCGCTGGCGGAGTGTCTGATGCACCAGGAGACTTCCGAAGTCTGCAAGACTTCGGAAGTCTTGTTTCTCACCCCGTGCGTAGCTTGCGCACGCCGGGCAGGTATTGCCGCTGCCAGCCCATCATGAATTGAGCGGCCGCGTAACTGGTTTGCTGTCCCACCGTAGCCCTGGCTTCAAACGTGTACTGACCTTCCGGCGTCACCGGCAGCATGCCATTCAAGCCGTACGTGATCGCGCCGGGCGCCACCATCAACGTCGTGGTCTGGGTAAAGCCTGGGACGGCTTGCCCACGCGCATTGAGCAGACGCACACTGATCTGTGCGCTGATGGGCGCGGCCCCGCTGTTGGACAAGGTCCACACGACGCCCAGCGCGCGGCCAGGCAGCAGGCGGACGGCCGGGTTACCTTCCCCATCGAAGGCAGCCACGCTGCTCACGATCAGCGGCGAACAAGCAGTCGGTGGGATACCCACGTTCAGATCGGTCACAGGCGGCGGTACGGTAACGACATAGCTTTGCGTATCGGCATAGCAGGGCTTGCTGATGCGGATGAAGAAATTGCCGGCCGGCGTGTTCCAGCCGTAGCGGCCGTCGGCATCGGTGACCTGCGGATTGTATTGTTCATAATCGCCGGCGTTCCACAGGACGTCGCCCAGCACAGGGTCGCGGCGATACAGTGTGACCACCGCGCCCGGCACGCGCGCCTGGCTGCTGTTGTCGTAAATGTAACCGCTGGGGTCAATGCACAGCTCCTTGTGAATGGCGACCGGATCGGTCAGGATCAAGCCGTCGGCGTACAGCGCCTCTTTGTGAATATGGAACACCTGCGGCACACCGCCCTGGTAGATGCCGGCGCTGAGGCCAGTGCCCGCGTACAGGTTGCCGCCCGGCGTGCTGCTGACCCAGTTCAACAAGCCGATCACGCGCCCGCGATCATCCTTCAAGATCACGCTGAGCGGCGCTTCGCCGAAGATCTCCACCACCGTGCCAATGGCCGCCGCCGAACCACAGGTGGTAATGAACGGCACGTTGCCGCCGGTGACGCCCTGCCAGGTGCGGTTATTCCACATCACTGTCTGCGGGCCAAGCCGTCGCGGCACGCGGGTGCTGGTCGCAGTCGGCGTGGGCGTTGGGCCTGGCCTGGTCGCAGTCGGCGTCGGGGTGGGAGTGGCGGTTGGGCCTGGCTGGGTGGCAGTTGGCGTTACAGTGGGAGTGGCAGTCGGCCCTGGACGCGTGGCCGTAGGCGTGGCTGTCGGTCCCATGAAGGTGGCTGTGGGGGTTGGCGTACGCGTGGGCGTGTTGGTAGGCGTTGGCGTCCAGGTGGCGGTCGGTGTGAATGTAAAAGTCGGTGTAGCGGTCGGGGTGTCGGTGGCCGTAGGCGTTGGTGTGGGGCAGAAGGGCACGGCGATGTCCTTACCCGCGCTCAATGGCCCTGGTCCACTGGTGAAGGTCGCGGTCGCGCCCACGCGCAGAGTGGTCGGCGCGCTGACCGGGTCTGCGATGATCTGCCAGGTGGCGGAGCGCGCATCGTTTGGCGCCAGATCGTGCCAGGTCTTGGTGGCATCCTCGCCAGGCCCCAGGCGCATACCCGGCGGCAGGCTGATGGTGGTTTGCGCGCCTGTCCATGTCTGCGTGGAGCGGTTGACAATCCAATGGGTGACGCTGAAGGTGAACTCACCGCAGTCCAGCGCAGCCGGGCCATCCATCCAGGTTTCGCCGCCGCCTTCGCCAGCCAGGCCATAGAAGGTGACCACACGTCGCGCATCGCCGGCGGCCAGGTTGGCGGGATTCCAGTAAACCCCCACGGCGCTGTCGCTCGTGAAAGCCTGGTTTGGATCCACGGTGTAGTCCCACGCTGTCTGGTAGAGGCCGCTCCAGCGCGCCACGATGAAGCGATCGGGGGTGGTCGCCTGGCCGCCGGTCAGCAGTCCCTGGCCCTTGAGTAGGGTCGGATCGAAGGTTGGACTTTCGAACGCGCGCCAGTACGGCGGCATATCCACGGCAGTGAATTCGCGCTCGTTGGTCAGATTACCCGCACCGGGGACAAAATAGGGCGCACCGTCATTGCCGCCGATTTCCACATCGAACATCACGCGGACCCCCGCGCTCATGACCTGGCCGCTCTCATTGACCAGGTCATGTTCAATGCGCGTGGTGTCCGGCCGACCGGTGTACGGGTTGTTCACCAGGGAGAGGCGCTGCTCAACCCGCACCCCCTGAATGTTCCAGATGGTGACGATTTCATTGCCCACCACGCTGGGCGCCTGGATTGGCGTCTGTGTGGTCAAGACGTAATCAGACGGCGCGCCATTGGTGAGTAGGCGCAAGGTAACGAAAGATGAATAGGGGTAGCTCTGTCCGTTGGGCGTAAACCCGTACAGCAGGCGTGCGTTGTCGTCATTGGCCGTGGATGGGTCGCCGCCCGTTGTGCCGATGACGAAGGCGCCTGTGTAGGCCCCGCTGTCGCTGGCATCCACCCGTAGAAAGTCATTCTGAACGGAAACTAACGCTTGGGGATGCGTCTGGGCTTTGGCCAACACCGGCCAGGCGAGAAGAAACAGAACGACCAAACCAAGCAGGCGTCGGCGTGGCCGGGGCGAGCGCCGAAGCTGCCTGGATGTCGCACGACGGAAACCGATGTGAAACGCTGACATACTGCCCTCCATTGAGGAAGAAAGCGGCCAAGGGGCGCGCTTGCCGCTTCGTGTTCACGGGTGCGCAAGGCGGAGGAAGTCAGGCGATACAGCAGATTGCCATGACCGATTGTAATACTGGGCAGGTCTGACGTCAAGGGCCATCCGGCTGCAAGGTGCAAGTCCCTGCGTGAGCTACGCCCCGAAAGTGGAATGCACCCCGTGGAGCTTGTAGGTGGGCGGGGATCGTTTTGCGATTGCGCAGCGGATCGGCTAGAATTCACCGAATCATTCTGCATGAGGTGACATTGATGTTCAACAGGCGGCGCCAGATCATCCTGGGGCTTATTTTGCTGGCTGCCACGGCGGCCCTGGTCTACGGTCAGCGGGCCATCTACACGTTCAAGATCCTGAACGCCACGCGCATCGGCCAGCAGTTTCGCCAGACGTATCCTCACGCGACACGCGACGTAGTTTTCAACCCCGCCATGACCCCGCGCCTGGATGTTTACGCGCCGGCGAGCGGCGACAAGCACCCGGTGCTGATCTTTGTCCACGGCGGCGGCTGGAAGGATTTCGATAAGACCCTCTTTGCCTCCGTGGCGCAGAAGATGCTGCCGGAGAATCTGGTCGTTGTGATCCCCGATTACACGCTCTATCCGCACGGCGATTATCGTCTGATGGCGCGCGAGGTAGCCGCGGTCATCGCGTGGACGCTGGACCATATCTCGTCCTACGGCGGCGATCCGCGGCGTGTGGTGGTGGCCGGTCATTCAGCCGGCGCGCATTTGATCACCCTGGCGACGCTCGACCCGTCGTACCTGGCCGAATTTGGCCACCGCAGCGATGACTTGTGCGGCCTGGTCGGCATGAGCGGCGTGTATGACATCAACGCGCAATTTGCTTTCGAGCAAGCCAATGGCCGTGAAGCGCCGGTGATGACCACCGTGATGGGCGGCCGCGAAAACTTTGCCGCGACATCGCCCATCAGCTACGTGCGGCCAAATTTGCCGCCCATCCTGTTGATTCACGGCGACAAGGACGAGACCGTGCCGGTCAGCATCAGCCAAGATTTTCAGGCCGCGCTGCAAGCCGTGGGCGCGCGCAGCAGCCTGATCATCTACCCCGGCGCCGGCCATTCCGACTTTCTCTTCGCCGCCCTCACCGAGCAGTCGCCGCGCGTCGTGACCGACCTGGCCCGCTTCACGCAGCAGTGCGGGCAATGAACCGGGCCAACTTACGACCTACTGCTCGCCAACGGCTTTGACGCTCGTGCGCGATGGTGGTAGAATGCCGATAGCTCGCACAAGTCATGCTAGAACCGCGAACCTCGTCGTTCAATGAAGATTTTCAACTGGAATGAAGCAAAAAACCGGCTTCTCAAGCAAACAAGAGGTATTTCATTTGAGGAGGTAGTGCTCCATGTCGAAGCCGGAGACGCCATTGATGTCTTCGACCATCCCAATCAAGAGCGCTATCCAGGTCAGAGGATATACGCCATTGTGATTGAGGACTATGTCTATTTGGTTCCGTTCGTTGAGTCGGAAGACGAGGTATTTCTCAAGACGATCATTCCCAGCAGAAAGGCGAAAAAACAGTATGGGACTAGACCTGGGGGCTAAACCAGATCAGGAAGAGGCCGAAATCCTGGAAGCCTTCGAGGCTGGCGAGCTTGAGCGGTCAGCGGATGCGGATGAACTACTCAAGCGCCACCAGGAGTACGCTGCGGCTGCCCTTCGCATGGAAGAGCGCTTCAACGTACACTTGACCACGCGCGATCTGCGCCGCCTACAGAAACGTGCGCTTGAACAGGGTATTCCCTATCAGATACTGGCGTCGAGCATTCTTCATCAATATGTAGAAGGTGCACTGCGGGAAAGCAGCTGAGCCGGGCGCGCCTGGTAGGTGTTGCCCATAGGATTGTGTCCAGCCGGAACCGAGTTCCGGGGTTTTTCCTATCAGACGAGGTCAGCCAGCCGGCAAAAGCCACTCTTGACGCTACGCCCTGATGTCACATAAGCAACCACAACGGGACGACGCCACGCAAGTCTTCTAAGCTGCCGGCAGCTGCGTAGCCATGCGCACCAACAGCCACACCACCTACCTGTTGCCGGACCATCCTTCGACTGCGCCCAATACACACCGCTCTGCCCAGGTCATCCTCAATGATCTGCGCTCAGGCCGGAGTGCCGGGTGAGGCTGGTCGCAGGAACCAAATCCACGCGTGGCACGTTCTGTTTGGCGATGAGTCACCCCACCGTGGGGTTAGAGCCGAGGTGTTTTTGCTGATGTCACGACGTTTCCGACTCGCCTTCAAATTGTTTCTTGGCCTTGGCCTGGTCGCACTCTTGGTCGCCGGGGGCATTTACGTCGTTGTACTGGCCGATTTGCCCGGGCCAGGGGCCGTGGCGCAGCGCGTGCAGCGGCCATCCACGCTGATCCTGGACCGCCATGGCCGCCTGCTGTACGAGGTGATTGATCCTGACGGCAGCAAGCAGGCCTCCGTGCCCCTGGCCGACATGCCGTTGGCCTGTCAGCAGGCCGCGGTCGCGACCGAGGACAAGCATTTCTATCAGCATCCAGGCGTGGATCTCAGCGCCATCGGCCGCGCGCTGTGGCAAAACACCCAGGCCGGCGACACGATCAGCGGCGCTTCGACCATCACGCAGCAGGTGGCCCGCAACCTGCTCCTGAGCGCGGAGGAGCGCTACGAGCGGTCTGTGCGCCGTAAGCTGCGCGAGGCGTGGCTGGCCTGGCGCCTGGAGCAAGCCTTTAGCAAGGATCAACTGCTGGCGCTCTATCTGAATCAGGCCTATTTTGGCAATTTTGCCGTTGGCTTGGAAGCGGCCAGCCAGGCCTACTTTGGCGCGTCGGCGCGTGAACTGGACACGGCCCAGTGCGCCTTGCTCATCGGCCTGCTGCAATCTCCGGCGCGCTACAATCCCTTGTTATACGCCGACGCCGCGCGCCAACGGCAGGCCACGGTGCTCAACCTGATGGTCGAGCAGGGCTATCTGTCAGCCGATCAGGCCGAATTGGCCCGACAGGAGCCGCTGCAGTTCAACACCAACACGTTTCCCATCCGCGCGCCCCATTTCGTGATGTTCGTCAGCAGCCTGCTCGAACAGCAGCTCGGCGTGGATGCGCTGCGCCAGGGCGGTCTGCATGTCACCACGACCCTTGACCTGGACTGGCAAGAGGAAGGGCAGGCCATCGTGCAGCGCCGCCTGCGCCAGCTCAAGGAAGATCGCAAGGCGCCGCTGAGCCGCCGCGTGGATAACGCCGCCCTGGTGGCGCTCGATCCGCAGACGGGCGAGATCATGGCGATGATCGGCAGCCCCGACTACTTCGATGATCGCATCCAGGGCAATGTCAACGCCGCGTTGAGCCTGCGCCAGCCCGGTTCGGCGATCAAGCCGCTGACCTACGCGGCGGCGTTCGATCCGGCGCGCGCGCAGGCGGCTGGCCGCGCGCCGCTCAATCCAGCCACGCTGGTGGCCGACGTGCGCACCGTTTTTCCCACGCGTGAGGGCGAGCCGTATGTCCCGATGAACTATGACCTCGATTTCCACGGCCCGGTCTTGCTGCGCGATGCCTTGGGCAATTCCTTCAACATTCCGGCCGTCAAGGTGCTGCAGTTCATCGGCGTGCCGGCTTTAGTGGACCAGGCGCAGCGCCTGGGCATCTCGTCATTCGTACAGGCGGATGATCTGGGCCTGGCCTTGACTCTGGGCGGCGGCGAAGTGCGTCTCCTGGAATTGACCGCCGCGTACGGCGCGTTTGCCAGCGGCGGCCGCCGCGTGTCCCCGGTTGCCATCTTGAAGATCGAGAACGACGCCGGTCAGACCCTGCCGGGAATGGGCCAGGCCGGGCCGCGCCCGCAAGTGCTCAGCCCGCAGGTGGCCTACCTGATTACCGACATTCTGAGCGACAATGAGGCGCGCGTGCGCACCTTCGGCCGCAACAGCCTGCTGCGCCTTTCCGGCGACCGGCCGGCCGCGGTCAAAACAGGCACCACCACCGATTGGAAAGATAACTGGACGGTGGGGTATACTCCACAACTGGTGGTGGGCGTCTGGGTGGGCAACGCCGACAATGCCTCGATGATCGGCGTCAGCGGCGTCACCGGCGCGGCGCCGATTTGGCACGATTTCATGGAGACGGCGCTGCGTAATACCCCGGCGCAGCCGTTCGGGCGTCCGCCAGGCCTGGTGGAAATGGAAATCTGCGCGGATTCGGGCCAATTGCCCACCGATCTCTGTCCCTATCGGCGCCGCGAGATTTTCATCGCCTGTCCTGGCCAGGCGTGCGCGCCCACGCAGACCGATACGATGCACCAACGCATCACCCTGGACGGCCGCACGATGCAGCGGGCCGCGCCTGAGGCGCCTCCCGCGTATCGCGTGGACAGGGTCTTTTGGGTGCTGCCGCCGGAGCTGCAGGAATGGGCGCGTACGCACGGCATTGCGCAGCCGCCCCCACAAACGGCAGCCGTGACCATCGGCGGTCAGGCGGCCGTTGCTCCCGTCGCTGTGCTTTCGGCGGGCACGCGCGCGCCGCTGACCCTGACCAGCCCGGATCCGGCACGCGTCTACCGCCTGAGCCGCGCCGCGCCTCCCGGTACGCAGCAGATCGAAATTGCCGCGCAGAGCGATCTGCCGCTGCGTGAGCTGACCCTGACGGTGAACGGTCAACCGTTATGGCAGCAGCAGGCCGCCTACGCCAGCGCCTGGTGGCAGCTGCAAGCGGGAGAGTATACGTTCCAGGCCGTTGGAATCACAACGGCTGGCGAAAGGATTCAGAGTGCGCCGATCACCATCACGGTGGTCGGATGACATCGCGAGAAACCGGGTTTCTCGCAGAAATCGGGTGTCTGAAGAACTTACTTCTAAAGGTAGGAGCAAAAACGATGAGATTCACACACATGCCAAAATCACGACTCGTCAATCTTCTTTTCCTGGTCTTGTTGATCGTGGGGCCGCTGCTCAGCGCGTGTGCGCAGCCGACCCCGACGCCCGCGCCCAACCCGCGCGACGCAACGCCGCAGCCAATCGGCAGCCCTTTTCCGTTGAAACTGACTCCCGACGTCGCCACGCCAGAACCGACTGCAGTCCCCTTGCCACCCACGGTGGTAGCCGTGCAGCCCGAGCGCGGCGAAGAGCAGCCGCTTGATGCGCCGGTGCGCATTGTCTTCGACCAGGCGATGGACGCCGCGGCCACGCAAACATCGTTCCAAATCGCGCCAGAGGCGCCTGGTTCCACCGAGGTCATGGGCAACACGCTGGTCTGGAAGCCGGGCAAGCCGCTGGCACGCGCCACGCGTTATGACATCACGCTGGCGGGCGCGAAGAGCAGCGCGGGCTTGGCGATGAGTCAGCCGCTGCAGTTCCGCTTTGTCACCGTAGGCTACCTGGAAGTGACGAGCACCAACCCGACGAACGGTGCGCAGGATATTACCACCGACACCGGCATCACGCTGGTCTTCAACCGACCTGTCGTGCCGCTGACCAGCATAGAGCAGCAGAAGGACCTGCCGCAGCCGCTGACATTCACGCCCGCGGTTAAGGGCAGCGGGCGTTGGATCAACACGAGCATCTACAGCTTCAAGCCCGAGCTGCCGCTGCTGGCAGCCACGACGTACTCGGTCAGCGTGACTAGCACGTTGACCGATACGACGGGCGGGGTCCTGGCTGAGCCGTATGCCTGGAGCTTCACTACCACCAATCCGATCGTGCAGCGAGTGACGCCGGAAGCCAGCGCGAATGCGATCCTGCCTTCGCAAACCTTCTCCGTCACCTTCAGCCAGCCGATGGATCAGGCCAGCACGGAGACAGCCTTTAGCCTGGTCAGCGACAAGGGCGCAGCGCCCGGTAAATTCATCTGGACCGAGGACAGCCGCGAACTGAACTTCAAGCCGGAGGCCGCGTTGACCTTTGGCGCAGCCTACACCTTGACGGTTACGACTGATGCCAAGGCCTATGGCGGCGTCGGCGGCCTGCGGTCGGGGTTCACCGCCTCGTACCGGGTGATCGCCCTGCCTGGCATTCTGAAGACCGAACCGTTGAATGGCGCCACGAATCTCAACCCCGTGGGCGCGGTGCAGATTTACTTCACCGGCGCCATCAGTGAGGCCACGGTTGCCAACGCGTTGACGATTACACCTGTCCTGACGACCACCCAGGTTGTTACCTACTTCAACTCCTATGACAATCGTTTGTTCGTCACCTGGCCGCAGGAGGCTCGCACCACCTACACGGTGACGCTCAAAGGCACGGTGGGCGATAACTACGGCCACACGCTGGGTTCCAACTTTGTCTTGACTTTTACCACGGGCGATTTCAACCCGTTTGTGCAGTTGAATGTGGCCGGGCCGATTGGCACGTACAACGCCTATACACGCACGGTGGCGAGCATCTTGCATCGCAACGTCACTGATGTGGATCTGGCGTTGTACCAGCTGAGCGAGGCCCAGTTCTTGCGCTTGACCGGTGAGAACAGTTGGGAAACGCAGCGCAATGCGCGCATGGATAAGAAGGATTTGCTGCGCCAATGGCGCGTGCGTCCGCCTGCCGAACGCAATCGCTCCCAGGTCTGGTTCGAGCCGCTGGTGCTGGACGGCAACAAGCCTCTCGCACCTGGCCTCTACTACCTGATCGTGTCATCGCCTGAGGCGCCCGTCAAACCGCCGGCCGAGGGGCAAAGCCCTGAACCGCCCGGCCAGATCATCGCCATTTCGCGTGAGAACGTCTTCATCAAGTCGTCGCCGCGCGACAGCCTGGTTTGGGTGACCGATCTGAAGACCGGACAACCCGTCGCTGGTGCGCCGGTGCGTCTGATTGATGAAAAGGGTCTCAAACGATCCGGCGTCACCGACGCGAACGGCGTTTATTCAACCACGCTGGAAACGCGCGATGTCTATCGCCCGCTGCTGGCAATTGTGGGTCAGCCCGGCCAGGATGACTTCGGCGTCGTCAACACGCGCTGGACTGACGGCGTTGATCTCTGGAACTTTGGCCTGGATGGCCTGTACGGCGAGACGTATGTGGCCCCCTACACGGCCTACCTGTACACAGACCGGCCGATCTACCGCCCAGGGCAGACGGTTTACTTCAAGGGCATCATCCGCCTGGACAATGACGCCCGTTACCGCCTGCCTGATCTCAAACAGGTGCCGATCGTCATCACCGACCAGACTGGCAACGAAGTCTTCCGCCGCACCCTGGACCTCAACCCGCTGGGCACCTTCAACGGCGAACTGAAGCTGGCCGATGAGGCGACGCTGGGTTACTATAATGTGAATGCTCAACTCAGCCCCGATTTCACCAGCAGCACAGCCTTCCAGGTGGCGGAGTACCGCAAGCCTGAGTACGAGATGACCGTCAACGCAGCGCAGCCAGAGTATCGCCAGGGGGATGCCATTACGGTGACAGCCCAGGCTAACTACTTCTTTGGCGGCGCAGTCAAAGATGCCAATGTGCGCTGGACGCTCTTCAGCACCGATGCCACCTTTGATTACAAGGGCGAAGGCAACTACAGCTTCAGCGACATCACCACCTGGGAACGTCTACAAACCAACGGCCCTTACGGTGAGCGTATCGCGGAAGGGACTGGGAAGACGGATGCGCAGGGGCGCTTCGTGATCAGCGTGCCGGCCCAGAACCCCAAGGCCAAGCAGAGTCAACGCTTCACCTTCGAAGTCAGCCTGATGGACTTGAACAACCAGGAGGTCTCTGGTTCCACGAACGTGGTGGTGCACCTGGCTGACTTCTATGTGGGCGTGATGCCTGCAGACTATGTTGGCCTGGCTGGCAAGACGATGGATATCAACTTGATTACGGTTGACCCAGAGAGCCAGCCGGCGCCCAGCATACCGCTGACCATCACCGTGGCCAAGGCCGAGTGGTTCAACGTGCAGGAGCGCGATGACAGCGGCCGCTTCTTCTGGGCCAGCAAAGTCAAAGAGACGCCGGTATTCACAACGACGGTTACGACCGGCCCCGACGGTAAGGCAGTGACGTCGTGGAAGCCAGCGCAAGGCGGGCAGTACCTGGTGCGTGCGGCATCGGTGGACGCGCACGGCCGACCGATTCGCAGCGCGGCTTTCCTGTGGGTCAGCGGCAGCCCGAACGAGTATGTGAGCTGGCGGCGAGAGAACAACGACCGCCTGGAACTGATCCTGGACAAGCAGAGTTATAAGCCAGGCGACGTCGCGCGCGTGCTGGTGCCGTCGCCTTTCCAGGGCGAGGTCACCGCGCTGCTTACGGTGGAGCGCGGCCGCACCTACACGCATCAACTGCTCAAGCTCACTTCGAACAGCACAACAGTCGAAGTGCCGATTGAGCCAATCTTCGCGCCCAACATATTCGTCTCGGCAATGCTGGTTCAGGGGCAGGACGCGTCCGAGGACTTGCCGCAGTTCCGGCTGGGCTATTCCCGGCTGATTCCCGTTTCCACGGAGCAGCAGCAGATCAAGTTGACCATCACGCCCAGTGCTGCCAATCTCGGCCCGCGCGACACGGTCAGCTTCACGCTGCAGGCGATGGATTATCTGAGCAAACCAGTGCAAGCGGAGGTGTCGTTGGCCCTGGTTGACAAGGCCGTGTTGGCCCTGGCTGATCCGTTAGCGCCGCCCCTGCTCGATGCGTTCTACCGCCAGCGCGGGCTAGGCGTGATGACTGCAGCCACCCTGGTGCTGAACATTGACCGCATCAACTTGCAGCAAGCGCGCGGCACCAAAGGCGGCGGCGGCGGCGGCGACGTAGGGCTGATGCTCGTGCGCTCAGAGTTCCCGGATATTGCGCTCTGGCGCGCGGATGTGATGACGGGCGCCGATGGCAAGGCTACAGTCAGCGTGCGCTTGCCGGATAACCTGACGACCTGGCGCATGGTGGCCAAGGCCGTGACGGCTGACACAGCCGTCGGCGAGGCCCTGGCCGATGTGCAGGTCTCGCGGCCGCTGCTCGTGCGCCCGGTGCTGCCGCGTTTCTTCGTAGCTGGCGATCAAGCCGAGATTGCGGCTATTGTCACCAACAACACCGATGAAGCGCAGAAGGCGGATGTCAGTCTGTCGGCGCAGGGGCTGGAGTTAGGCGCCGCCCCGCAGCAAACCGTGGATGTGCCAGCGCAAGGCGTGGTCAAGGTGCGTTGGCCGGTGACGGTGCAGCCAGGCGATGAGGTCTCGATCAAGTTCACGGCCCTGGCCGCCAAACTGAACGATGCGGTGCAAATCAAGCTGCCGGTCTATCGCTACACCACGCCGGAAGTGGTTGGCACTTCGGGTCAAGTGGACCAGGGCGTTGGCCGCCTGGAAACGGTGATGCTGCCGCCGAACGCGATCAAGGATCAAGGCGAACTGCTGCTCACGCTGGAGCCGTCGCTGGCCGCTGGTATGCAGAGCGGGCTGAACTACCTGGAGCACTACCCGTATGAGTGCACCGAGCAGACACTGAGCCGTTTCCTGCCCAACGTGATGACCTACCGTGCGCTCAAGCAGCTCGGCATTGACCGGCCCGATCTGGCGAACACGCTGCCCTCGCAGGTGGCCGTCGGCTTGCAGCGTCTCTACAATCGTCAGAACATAGACGGCGGTTGGGGCTGGTGGTCGGCCGAGGAGAGCAACCCGTTTGTGAGCGGCTATGTGGTCTTTGGCCTCGTGCAGGCGCGCCAGGCCGGCATCGCCGTGGATAGCAGGGTGTTGGACCGCGGCCTGCGTTTTGTGGAACGTCAACTCAAGGCAACGAAGGACCTGGCGGGTTATGAGACGAATCAGCAGGCCTTCTTGCTCTACGTCCTGGCCGAGGGCGGGCGGGGATCGGTGGGCCGCAGCGTGGCGCTGTTCGATGCGCGCGAACGCCTGGCCAATTACGGCAAGGCTTACCTGGCCCTGGCGCTCAGCACGCTGGACGCCACGCAAACCGGGGGCGCGCCGCCGACACCATCGCCGCTGTTCACCACGACCATCACCGTGACTGTGCCTACGGCGCAGCCAACGCCGGCCGCGCAGAATCCCGATGCGCCGACCGACACGCCGGCGCCTACCGCGACATCTGTTCCTGAGCCGACGGTGGCTGTTACAACCAGCTTGCGCACGCTGGCCGGAACCCTGCTGGACGATCTGCGCGGCGCGGCCATCGAGAGCGCGGCTGGGGCGCACTGGCAGGAAAAAAATGTGGACTACTGGACGATGAACACCGACATTCGCAGCACGGCCATCATCCTGTCCGCGTTTGCCCGGCTGCGGCCTGAAGATGCCGTTGGCCCCAACGTGGTGCGCTGGTTGATGACCGTGCGCAAGACTGGCGCGTGGGAAACGACCCAGGAGACCGTTTGGTCCATCCTGGCCCTGACCGATTGGATGGTGGCGAGCGGCGAATTGAAGGGCAACTACTCCTACCGCGTGGCGTTCAACGGTCAATCGCTGGCCGAAGGCGCGGTTAGCCCGCAGACGGTGGATCAAACGGTGACGCTGCGCAAAGAGGTCACTGAGATGTTCAACGACCGCGCGAATGCATTGGCTTTCGAGCGTTACACCACCGGGACGCAGACAGGCGAAGGGCGCCTCTACTACTCCGCGTATCTGCGCTACTTCCTGCCCGTGGAGCAGCTGCAAGCGCGCGATCGTGGGCTCTCGATCCATCGTGAGTACAGCCTGGAAAACTGCGGGCAGAAGGCCGGCGAAACCTGCCCGGTCATCACCGCGGCCAAGGTAGGCGATGTGATCAATGTGAAGCTGACGCTGGTTGTGCCTAGTGATCTGCACTACGCGGTGATCGAGGATCCGCTCCCGGCCGGCGCGGAGGCGGTGGACACCAGCCTGAAGACGACACGGCAGAGTGCGCAAGGGCCCGAGCTGCAGCCGCAGGAGAGCAGCGATGGCTGGTACTTCTGGCTGCCCAATCACAGCGAACTGCGCGATGAGAAGGTGGCGCTCTTTGCCACCTACCTGCCACGCGGCACCTACACGTATAGCTATCAAATGCGAGCCAGTTTGCCAGGGCGCTTCATGACGCTCCCAGCGACCGGCTACGAAATGTACTTCCCTGACGTGTGGGGACGCAGCGATGGCGGTGTGTTCAATGTCGCCGCGCAGTAGGGTTTGACAGACCGATGACAGCGCCGGGCCCAGCCTGGCGCTGTCATCGCGATGATGGTGAGTCGTCGTTCTGTGGCCGCTTGTCGCGGCGGGGCGTGTTGTTTGATGTTGGCCCTGAATCGTGTTACAATTATCACGAATGTACGTGCGCCAAACTCGTTTTACAAGGAGCTACAGACGCTTTCGTCACCCCCGAACGCTTCGGTAATTACAATGAATTCTGATTCACAGCCTGCTAAACAGAGCAATCCTCGGCAGTTGCTCGCTCCCGTTCAATGCCGAGAAAATCATGGCAGCTGCCGGACTGATGGCGCCGCCGCATCTTTCGCACACCTCGCCTTGCTCTGACCCTGCACCTGCGCCGGGTCTTCCGCAGGCGCGCGGAAGAGTCGGCGTCATCTCTCTCAACTGATTGCCCCAAGACATCATTGATTCGTCATGCCGCGGGAGGTGCCCATGCCTTACGTGAGTGAACTGCAAGGACGGCCTGTGGCCGATGTGGAAGGCGAACGAATCGGTCTCTTGCAGGATGTCATCGCCACCCTGCAGCAAGGGATGGTGCGTCCTGTCATTCGCGCGATCGTGGTCAAGCGCGCCGCCGGGACGCTGGTGGTGCCCTACGAAGACATCGCGGTTTTCTTGGCGCCGGCCATTCCACTCAACAAACGTTTGCAGGATATTGTGCCGCTCAAGCCAACCGATGATGACCTCTATTTGATTCGGGATGTGTTGGACAAGCAAATCATTGATACGAACGGCGTGCGGGTTGTACGTGTGAATGATCTGGAACTGGCGCGCTTGAACGGACATTTTTATGTCAGTAACGTAGACATCGGCGGTCTGGGGGTTTTGCGCCGCTTGGGCGTGGCTCGCGTGGCCCAACGCGTCGCGGACCGCTTAGGGCGCAAGCTGCCGCCCGGCACGATCGGTTGGGAAGGGGTGGAACTGCTGCCGGGTAACGGACCCATGCGCCTGAAAGTGCCCAGCGACAGGCTGACCGATCTCCACCCGGCCGACATCGCCGAAATCATCAGCGATCTGAGCCGCCACGAGAGCCAGCAGTTCTTGGAAGCCCTGGATGTTGAAACCGTGGCGGAGACCCTGGAAGAGGTGGAGCCCGAGTTCCAGGCCAGCCTTGTGGAGACGATGACCTCAGAGCGCGTGGCAGACGTACTTGAGGAGATGTCGCCTGACGAAGCGGCTGACCTGCTGGCCGAACTGCCGGAGGATCGCAGCGAGGAAATCCTCAACCTGATGGAGGATGCGGACGCGCGCCAGGTGCGTAAGCTGCTTGCCTATCCTGAGGATTCCGCTGGCGGTATTATGACCACCGAGTACGTGACCGTGCCTCCCCACCTGACGGCCGGCCAGGCCATTGCCCATTTGCGAGCCACGGCGCAGGAGGCTGAGAATTTCTTCTATATCTACGTCACGGATCCACAGAACCGCTTGCTGGGCGTTTTTTCCTTGCAGGATTTGGTATTGGCCAAACCGCAAACCCCGGTCAAGGAATTTATGCTGGGTCGCTTGATTACCGTGAATCTGTTGGACAAGCAAGAGGACGTCGCGCAGGCGGTTTCCAAGTATAACTTTCTGGCCCTGCCCGTGATAGATGAGGAAGGGCGGCTGCACGGTATTGTGACCGCGGACGATGCGTTGGACAAGATCATTCCGACCGCGTGGAAGAAACGCCTGCCGCGTATGTATCGCTAAACATCAGACTTCACGAAGAGGCGCGGCGTCTACCGCCGCCGGAGAGGGCTTATCATGACCTTTTCGCAACGATTTCGGCCTTTACGCGTCCGTCTTGCGCTCTTGTTGGCCGTGGTGGGGCCGGGCATCATCACGGCCAACGTGGACAACGATGCGGGCGGCATTACGACCTATTCCGTCGCCGGCGCCCATTACGGCTATTCTCTGCTGTGGATGATGCCGTTGGTAGCGCTGGCGTTGATCATCATCCAGGAGATGAGCGCACGCTTGGGGATTGTCACGGGCAAAGGCCTGGCCGACCTGATTCGGGAGAGCATGGGCATCCGGGCCACGGCGCTTATCCTGACAGTGCTTGTCTTCGCCAACCTGGCGAACACGGTCAGCGAGTTTGCTGGGGTGGCCGCCAGCCTGGAGATCTTTGGGATCAACAAATATATCTCCGTACCCTTGACGGCCGTCGTTGTCTGGTTGTTGATCGTCAAAGCCAACTACCGGTCAGTCGAACGCATCTTTTTGCTGGCCAGTGCACTCTACCTGGCGTATGTGGCATCCGGCTTCCTGGCGCGGCCAGACTGGAACGCCGTTGCCATCGCCAGCATCACGCCCAGTTTTCATTTCGACGCCGGCTATGTCACGATCTTCGTCACCATCATCGGCACGACCATCGCGCCCTGGATGCAGTTCTACCAGCAGTCCTCTATCATTGACAAGGGACTGAAGGTGAGCGATATGGCCTACGAACGCCTCGATGTGATTATTGGATCGCTCTTCGCCGTGGTAGTGGCCGCGTTCATCACCATCGCATGCGCAGCGACGCTTTTTGCCAATGGCCAACTCATTGAAACCGCGCAAGATGCTGCCATTGCGCTCAGGCCGTTGGCCGGTACGTATGCTTCTGCGCTTTTTGCCCTGGGTCTGCTCAACGCCTCCGTCTTTTCGGCTGCCATTTTGCCGCTTTCAACCGCATACGTGGTGTGCGAGGCCTTTGGCTGGGAGGCAGGCATCAGTCGCAACTGGCGCGAGGCTCCGATCTTCTTCATCATTTACACAGCGTTGATTGTCGTTGGCGCGGCAATCATCCTGTTGCCGATCAAGTCCTTGATCCAGGCCATGCTTGCCAGTCAAACGCTCAACGGCGTACTCCTGCCGTTCGTTTTGATCGTCATGCTGCGCCTGGTCAACGATCGGCGCTTGATGGGGCGTTTTGTCAACGGTCGTCTGGCCAATGCGATTAGTTGGGGAATGGTGATCGTCTTGGTGTTGCTGACGGTCATCCTGGTGGCGGCAAGCGTCTTTCCGAATCTGTTGAGCAGTCTGTGAGGCGCGTTTACGCGCGCCGCGCAGCCTCGTACACCTCGCGCAGCGGTACGCCATGCGCCAGCGCCAGCGCCCGACAATCCTCGTACTCGGGCGCGGCCTTGCGTTGACCGTCTGGCAGATGCGCCACCTTGACGCGCACCGGCCCCCACGGCGTTTCCACCTGTTCCATCGCGCGCGGCAGGCAGAGGCGCTCGACCTCTTGGCGGCGCACGCCCAGGCTGGTCGTTTCCAGGAGAATGAGCTCGATCAGTCGGTCGGCCCGGTCGAGCTGACTCAGCACACTGAGGAGCGTGGCGGGTCGTCCCTTTTTCATGTAAATCGGCGTCAGCCACACATCGAGCGCGCCTGCTTCGAACAGGCGTTGGCTGACGTAGCCTAGAATTTCGGGGTTCATGTCGTCAATGTTCGTCTCCAAGAGCTGCAAACGTTCCACCTGGTAAGCCGCTGCCGGTCCGGCTGCAGCCGTTGGAGCTTCGTTGGACTCGCCAAGCACCAGCCGCAAGAGGTTAGGATAGGGCATGTCGCGCTGCCCGGCGCCAAAACCAGTAGCGTGCAGGGTCATCGGCGGAAACGCGCCAACGCTATCTGCCAACTCAGCCAACAGGGCGGCGCCGGTCGGCGTGACCAATTCGCCGGCCACGTCACGATCACGCACAGGGAAGTTGCGCTCAGCCAGGAGACGCAGCACGGCCGGCGCGGGCACAGGCAGCAGCCCATGCGCCGCCGAGACAAAACCATGCCCCAACGGCAGCGGCGACGCCACGATGCGTTCTATCCCGAGCAGATGCAAGCCGGCCACGGCGCCCACGATGTCCACGATGCTATCTATCGCACCCACCTCATGGAAGTGCACATGGGAGATGTCGGTGCCATGCACGGCCGCCTCGGCAACGGCCAGGCGTTTGAAAACCGCGGCTGCGCGCTGGCGTATCGTCTCCTCCAAATCACTACCCGCCAGTAGATTCAGAATGTCGTCGAGATGACGGTGCGGCAAATCGGACGACTCATCAACCTCCACCTTGACTTGGGTGCCAGCGATCCCTTGCTTGGTCACGCGGCTCACGTTGAGACGCCACCCGCTCAGCCTGAGTCCATTCAGCGCCCGTTGTAAATCAGCCAGGGGCAGCCCGGTATCGAGCAGCGCGCCGAGGGTCATATCGCCGCTGATGCCAGCGAAGCAATCGAAATAGGCAAGTCGCATCGTCAATGTCCTCTGACTAAACTGGGGGGCGGTTGCGGTGCATGGTTGTCGCGCTCAACGTATGGGTGAAGTCTAAATTGGAGGCTGATCCGGCGTCCGCGATGTCCCAATTGGCTTTCGTGGGTTGACTCCGGGTTTGCAACGATCGTCACAGCGTCGTTTGCCAGCGCGTCAACATGGTACGGGTGCTCTCAAAAGCAAGATCGGCGGGAATGGCATCCGGCGCAAACCAGCCTGCGTCGCTCACGTCATCGCCTGGTCGCGGGACGCCATTGCTCAGCGGCCGCGCGGCGTAGGTGACGACGATGCCGCCCCCCTGCGGCATGGGGAAGATCTCAAGCAAATCGGTGATCTCGATGCACACGCCGGTTTCTTCCTCCACCTCGCGACCCGCGGCGGCGGCCGGCAATTCATCGAAGTCCACGAAGCCGGCCGGCAGGGACCAGAATCCGATTTGCGGCGCGACGGCCCGCTTCACGAGCAGTACGGTCGGCCCGTCGGTGACAAGGACAGCAACGGCGACTTTGGGATTCTGAAAATGGATGAAGCCGCAGGCGGTGCAGCGCGCCCGCTCACGGCCAAAGAGCAGCGCCGACGACAGCGGCTGTCCGCAGCGTGGGCAGAAACGATAGGCGCCGTCATGCATCGCCGCGCGATTCCTGCTCTTTCTGCGGCATGGACTCGACCGCGCGGCGCAGCGCGCGTAGATTGGCAAGGGGGGTGGTGATTGGCGTCACGCAGCCTGTGCCCAGGATGAAGCGCTGGCCGCCAGTCTGGGTGTAGGCATCGAGCGCTTCAGCCTCGATTTGGGCCGGCGTTCCGCGCGCCAACGTTTCCCACTGGCGCACGCCCCCGATAAGCGCGCCTGGGAAACGGGTCAGCGCCGCGCTCAGATCGGGCCAGGTTTCTCGGTCGTGCCAGTTGATGGCCTGCACCGGATAATCGGCTACGTCATCGAAATAGACATCGCTGCCGTGGAGATGCAGGACATTGAACCATCCTGCGGGGACTGCGCGCAGGATGCGCAGGTCGAACGGTCGCCCTAACGTTGCATATTCTTGCCGGCTCATCTGGTGCGCGGACGCGTGCTGAATGGCGTAGAAAATACCGGTAACGCCGATTTCCACCAGGCTCTGGATGTGGCGCATGCTGTTGACCGTCAGCGTTTCGAGCGCGGCCTGCACAGCTTGTGGAGATAATCGCAGCAGGGGAAAGAAACGCGGACCGACCAGCTTCTTCAACTGCGACAACGGGCTGAAGATTGTCTGTAATACCGTCACGTCGGGATCTAGCGCCGCGCAGATTTGACGCAGCGCCTGATGCGCGGTTGCGTAGCTTCCAGCCATCACGTTGCGCGGCGCCAGCGCAGCCAGATCCTGCGCCTGCGCTAACGGGAAACTGACGTAGTCGCGCGTGCCTTCCTCATGGCCGCGCCAGACCGTTTTCACCCCGTAATCATCCACCATGTAGGTGCTGGGCGGCGTCACTTTGAGAAAGTCAAAGTCAAAAGTTTGTTGAAACTGAATATGCGCGGCTGCCAGATCATTGGCGTCCTGGTCGTCTCCAGGAAAATGGCGCCAGAGGGCCACGGGCGGCCGATCCACCGATTGACCGGCAATGGTCGCGGCCAGGCGTTCACGTTTGGTCATCATCATCAGGTTATTCGGATAACTTTTCTGGGCTGATTACTGGTTGTTCGGCCGCGGCCAGCCATTCTGTGAAAGTCGTGCTGGTCTCAATGCTCGCCTGAAGGTGCAGCAGTTGGTGGTGTTGCAAGGTTTCCAGTCTGGCTGAAAAGTCCGCGGGCAGATTCGCGCCAAAGCGTAAGCGCGCCAGGGTGGGTATGAGAGAACGCAGCGCGCGGCTTTCTCCTTCGGCGATGCCCTGGGCCTTGCCTTCGGCGATGCCTTGGGCCTTGCCTTCGGCGGTCCATTTGACGGCGACCTCACCGGCCAGGGCTTTGGCCGAGACACGGTCCGCAAAGAGGTCTGCCATTTGCCGACGCCAGCCAGGGATCAAGGGTTCACAATCGAGTGTGTCATGCAGCTTGAGGTGGGTGGGTCTGTCTGGATGTTCGGCGCGATAGACCCAAATCTGCTGCCGCCGATCGTCAACATCCCAGACAATTTTCGTACCGTTGGTGAAGTAGAGCGAGCGCTTGAACTCCTCTTGCGTGCGGCGATTCGACGGAGATCGGACCTCAACCACCAGTTCGGGACTACCGATCATTGTAGGGCGCAGCAGCGGACCCATCGGGACGGCCGCGGCCAGGCGTTGATAGGAAACGAGGGCGATGTCTGGTTTTACGACACTGCCGTTGGACAACAAGCACTCTGTTTGATCGCCCAATACCTGACCAAAGCCAGCTTCGCGTGCAGCCAGGTCGAGGGCGCTCTGCAGATTGCTCACCACGCGTCGTTCGAATAGGTCGGTCATTTCCTGCCTCACCAGCCAGCCATTCAAGAGCTCGACCGGCTCCTCGCCCAGAATAGCCGTGACATCATTCAGGGCATAGGGGCCAGGATGGCGGCTAAACGCTTCCAGAATATCGCGCGGCCATTCACCGGCAGGTTGCGTTTGCGCCTGGCGTGACCTGGTGCGCGGTCGCGTAACAGTTTGAGCGGCTAACGTCATGATTGTTTCCTCATGCAGTAAAGGCGGGCGTTTGTGCGTCCATGCAGCGAATCATACCTTAAATGATAACCCGTGTCAACCCGATCGCGCCGCGGGCAACAAAAAAAGGGCCTCCAAGACCCGTGCTCCTGGAGACCCCAACATCCCTCACCCTCCGAATCTGTGCCCCCCCGGGCGCCATTGCCCGACGATGGAAGTGGGAGATGTGCAGGACTACCTGCTCACGTTCGATTGTACCAGATGGAACAAAGTCAGCCTATGATGCAAGTCATATGGCGGAAGGTTCGGGCGTGGTAAACTGAATAGACGTTCGACCAAACGTCAGATCTCTGGGCGATCACCAGAAGCGGCCCAGATGAAGGCTGATCTGTTTGTGATTGGAGGCGACAATGGCGTCGGCGACCATTTTGATTGTGGATGACGACCCCGACTTCGTTGAGATCATGCGCACGATCTTGACCAGCCGCGGCTATGCCGTCATTACGGCGGCCAATGGCGCGCAGGCCTTGCAGCAAGTGACTGCGGCGCAGCCGGACTTGATGATTTTGGACATCATGATGTCAACGGTCCTTGACGGCTACATGGTCAGCGAAAAACTGGCGGCCGATCCTGAACTGCGCTACTTGCCCATCATCATGGTTTCTTCGATTGCTGAGACTCCCCATGCGGGCTTGTTTCCGCTCGAAGAGCGCGTGCACATGGACGCATGGGTCAGCAAACCGGTCAATCCGAGCGAACTCCTGCGCAAGGTTGACGAGTTGCTCAAGTAATGATGGCACAAGGATAGCGAGGAGACCATGATCGCGTCTCCACACATTCTCGTCATTGATGACGACAGCGATTTTCGGGAATACCTGCGCATAATTCTGGAGTCGCACGGCTACCGCGTACGCTGCGCTAGCAACGCGCGTGATGGCGCCGCGCTGCTGCAAAGCGAACAGCCTGATCTCATCATCCTGGATGCCATGATGTCTTACGCCTTCCAGGGTCTGAGTTTGGTGCAGGAGATTCGCCAAGATTCGCGTTTAGACCCCGTTCCATTAATCCTCGTGTCGGCTGTTTTGCGCGAACCGGCGCATGCCCTGTTGTCCGATGTGCCCGCCGACGCGATTGACGCCTTCCTGACGAAGCCCATCCAACCCGCTGTTATATTGGCCAATGTTGAGCGTTTACTCAAGCAACGACTCGTTGACGTTCATCGCGCGCCGGCATCGTAAACTGGGGCGCAACGGAGACCCGCGACTGACGGGACTGCGAAGTAGTGATGAGGTGATTGTATGGCGCCAACTACGCAAGATTCTGCTGCAGCGGCGGCGTTGTCGTCAGCAACGGCCGCCGTTCATCGGTCCGACGTTGCCAGGCATGGCGCTCGACTGAGCGATCCTGTACGTCAATCTATGCTCCTGACGGCGCTGTACCTGGCCCAGGAGCGGCATGGCTATCTGACGCCAGCGGCCATCGAAGAGGTGGCTGGTCGCCTTGATTTGCCTGTGGGGCACGTCTATTCCACGGCTTCGTTCTACAGCCTGTTTCGCACGCAACCGAGCGGCCGCTTCGTGATCCAGGTGTGCGATGGCCTCTCGTGTTACTTGCGCGACGGCGCAGATCGTGTTGCAGACTACATTGGCCGTAAGTTGGGTATCCGCCCGGGCGAAACCACGCCTGATGGCCGGATTGCGCTGGAACGGGTGCAATGCTTAGCCTCATGTGGCACGGCGCCAGCTCTGCGCGTCAATGATGAACTGGTTGAGAATCTGACGCCGAACAGCCTCGATGCACTGCTTGATCGGTTGAACGAGAGTTGATGCCGCAGCCGAACAGACACGGCAACAGAAGGGAGTGCTGGCATGTGGCAACCGATTCTGACGCGTAACATTCATCTGCCAAACTCAGAAAAAATCACCACCTACTTTGATCATGGCGGCTACCAGGCGGTGCGTAAGGCGTTGACCATGAAACCCGACGAAGTCATTGACCTCGTGAAACGTTCGCGCCTGCGCGGGCGTGGGGGCGCCGGTTTTCCCACCGGGCTGAAGTGGAGTTTCGTACCAAAAGGCGATGACATTGTTCGCTATCTCGCGGTGAATACGGACGAAGGAGAACCAGGCACCTTCAAGGATCGCGCCATTGTTGAACGCGACCCTCATCAAATTATTGAAGGTGTTATCATTGCTGCCTATGCCATTCGGGCGCAGCGCGCCTTTGTCTATATTCGGGGCGAGTTTTTCCTGGGCATCAAACGCTGGATCAAGGCGATCGCCGATGCCTATCAGTATGGCTTGCTCGGCAAAAACATCTTGAACAGCGGTTTTAGCCTGGACATTTCTGTGCACCGCGGCGCGGGCGCTTACATCTGCGGCGAAGAGACGGCCATGCTTGAATCTTTGGAGGGCAAACGCGGTGAGCCGCGCTTGAAGCCCCCCTATCCGGTGCAGGTTGGCTTGTGGGGTCAGCCCACGGTGGTTCAGAATGTGGAAACTCTGGTCAATGTGCCGCATATCATCCTAAATGGCGCCGAATGGTACGCCAGCATTGGCACAGAGAAGAGCAGCGGCCCCAAGATCTTCTGCATTAGTGGGCATGTGAATCGGCCAGGCATTTATGAGCTGCCGTTGGGTACGCCGCTGCGTACGATCATTGACGAATACGCTGGCGGAGTCCGCCACGGACATACGATCAAGGCCATCATTCCCGGCGGCGTTTCCACCAACCTGGTGCTGCCGCAGCACCTCGATGTGCCCATGTCTTTCGAGGGCTTGGAAGCCATTGGCACCCAACTTGGCACTGGCGGCATCATCGTAATGGATGACACCACGGACATGGTCGAAGTGGCGCGGCGCACCGTGGCTTTTTTCGCTCATGAGTCGTGCAGTGGATGCGTGCCGTGCCGCATTGGCGGCTATCGTCTGCTAGAGTCTCTCACCCGTTTCACATCATCAGCCGCGTCGCCGACTGACCTGGAGAATCTGCAGCGCCTGGCGCAAGGCATCAACGGCATTACGTTTTGCCCGATGGGGACCGGGATGGCGAACCCCGTCCATTCGCTGCTGCAGCAATTTCCAGACGAGTTTCGCGCCCATATGCGTGCCCATTGAGGCAAGAAGAGAAAACTACCGAGAAGGAAAGACCGAGGGAGGAAGACCGCATGAGCAAAATTCTGGTGGTAGATGACGATCCCGATTTTGTGGAAGTGATGCGTACGGTGCTATCCGTGGATGGACATCAGGTGGTAAGCGCCAGCAGCAGCGCCGATGGAATGCGCCAGGTGGTGCGAGAGCAGCCTGACCTGGTGATCCTCGATGTGATCATGTCAACCGTCCTCGATGGCCTGACCATGAGCCAACGCATGGGCGATGACCCCGATTTGCGCCACGTGCCGATTATCATGGTGACATCCATTGCCAACACCGATTACGCAGCCCTGTTCCCGATGTCCGATTATATTCATATTGATGCTTTCTTATCCAAGCCGGTGAACCCACGCGAGCTGCGCGACAAGGTGAATCAATTGCTCACTGCTGTGTTGACACCAGCCTAACAAATGAGGCCAGCATGAATGCAAAAACGCGTATCGGCGGCATTCTCAAGAACCAAACCCTCGCTCGCATCAGTGTCATTGGCTTGCCAGACCGGCCAGGCGTGGCGGCTGCAATTCTGGGCGCCCTGGGTGATGCTCGGATCAATGTAGATTTCATCATTCAGTGCATTGATCTGAACCAGCAGGATCATTTCGTGCTCTGTATTCAGCGCGATGAACTGCCTGAGGCCCTGCGCGTGGTGGAAGAGGCCACCCGCGACGTGCGGGCGCGCAGCATCGTCCACGACAGCCGCGCCGCCAGTATCGCCATTTTTGGTCCTGATTTCCGTGAGCGCCCTGGCATTGCCGCAACCATGTTTCGGGCCTTGGCGCAAGCCGGCATCAACATCGAGGCCATCAGCACTTCCATTTCAACCGTAACCTGTATCATTGCCGAGGCGAGTCTGCAAAACGCGTTGGCAGCGATCAATCGTTATTTCGACGTACCACAGTAACCCCCGGCTTTGGCAGGAGGAATTGTCGTGTCAATCTCACGGGTCACGACGCTGTTTACGTCGTTTCGCCAAGAATTGGGCGATCGTATTGATTGGCTGGTGCGGCTGCGGTGGATCGCCGTAGGCTCGACGCTGCTGATCATCGCGATCAGCAGTCTGCGCTTGCCTGGCGTCCTGCCCATCGGCGGGCTGCTGGTGGCCGTGGGAACCCTCGCCTTCTATAACCTCTTGATCTGGGGCTACCGGCGGTATGTGCTCCGCGCCACGCAGAGCGACCAGGAGATTCGCCAGGCGACGTGGTTGGTCAAACTGCAGATTGGCATGGACATGCTGTGCGTGACGTGGCTGCTTCACCTGGCCGGCGGCGCCGAGAACCCTTTTTATCTCTATTATCTGATTCTGGTGGGCCTGGCCAGCGCGCTGCTGACCCAAGGCGAGGCCTTCTGGTTTGCGGGCTTCTGCAGCCTGCTCTATGCTGGCCTCACCGCCGGTGAATACTTTGGCGTGCTCCCCCATTTTCACCTGACAGGTCTGATTGACGAGGGCTTTCACCAACGCGATACGTTTCTGATCGCCAAGGTGTTTGGCCTGGTTTCCACCGCTTTCTTCGAAGCCTTCTTCACATCGAGTATTGTGCAGCACCTGCGCCAGCGAGATCGCGAGCTGCGTCAGAGCAATCAGCGCTACGTGGCCCGCTCCGAGCGCATGAAGGATTTGAACAGGCAGCTGCGCCAGGCCAACGCCGAGTGCAAGGCGCAGCGCGACCAACTGACGCTGCTCAACACCCAGTTGAGCCATGCCAACCAGGCGCTAGAAACGCACGCGCAGGAACTGACCGAATTGAATGTGCGCCTGGAACAAGCCGAGGCCGCCCGCACTCAGTTTACGTTGTTGGTGACGCACGAGCTGCGCGCGCCCGTGGCCGCCATCCAGAGTTATCTCAAGCTGATTTTGGAGGGCTATGTGCCGGCCGAGCAGCAGCGCGCGATTTTGGAACGCGCTGAAACTCGCGCCATGGAGCAGTTGGCTCTCATTGCCGACCTGTTGGAACTGGGACGCGTGCGCGAGCGCGCGCGCAGCCGCATCGAAACCCTCAAGGTCGAAGAAGTCCTGGGCGGAGTCTTGGACTCGTTACGCGCGCAGATGCAGAGCGCCCAGGTTGCCATGGAGACGCAAA
Source organism: Candidatus Amarolinea aalborgensis (assembly GCF_900491745.1). NCBI lineage: Bacteria > Bacillati > Chloroflexota > Caldilineae > Caldilineales > Candidatus Amarolineaceae > Candidatus Amarolinea > Candidatus Amarolinea aalborgensis. Next base: position 397,495 of record NZ_UETR01000004.1, read on the forward strand.
TTGGCGCTGATCTGCCGCCGCTGCGCGCCAATCCAGACCAGTTGAAGAGCCTATGGATGAATTTGATCAGCAACGCCATCAAATACACGCCGCCCGGGGGCCATGTGCATGTCAGTCTGCAGCGCGACGATGGGAACCTGGTGGGTGAAGTGACAGATACCGGCATCGGCATCCCGCTAGAGTCGCAACCGCACATCTTTGGCGAGTTCTACCGCGCGGACAACGCAAAAGCGTTGACGCGCCAGGGCACTGGCCTGGGCCTGGCCATCTGCAAGCAGATCGTCGAGCAGGCTGGCGGACAGATTGGCTTCCAGTCCACACCAGGTCAAGGCACGTCGTTTACCTTCCGCCTTCCAACCCAGGCAAGCACAGACGGCGGAGCTCATGAAGCAGCGGCGCAGAGGACGGCTGCTGACTGAATCGGGCGCCGGCCGCCTCGACCAGGCGCCTATGGCCTACGCCTCTCCCTGCGTCAGGTCCAGCGGTTGACGCGCCGCCAGCCAACGCTGCGCCTCGCGCGGCGAACGCAGGTGAATCACGGTGAGGTGGCGGTAAGCAGGCTGCTCAACGAGCAGCGGCGTCTCGCGCCGTCGCCGTTGGTAGGTGCGCAAGGCCCAGAGGATCATCGAATCTCGACTTAGTTGTGCGGCCAATGTTTCGCGATTGCCGCTCCACAGTTCTTCGCGCAAGGCCACGCGGCGCACGGTGCGGCCTACCAGGCGCCACAAGATGACATTCAGTGCATAATCAAGCCAGACCAGGGTGTCAGCCCGACCCCATACGATATCGCGCACCGCGCTGTAATTGCCATCGGCCGTCCAGGCGGCTGCGGCTACCGCCGCGCTGGCGCGC